>JBEEPJ010000079.1:0-8479 GCA_041191165.1 Bacteroidota bacterium
GTCGTGGTCCCCATCCAAATCCCGGCAGGTGTGGAGGATGGCATGCAACTCAACGTCCGCGGTGAGGGCAACGAGGCGCCCATGAATGGCGTGCCCGGCGACCTGCAGGTCATCATCGAAGAGGTGGCTCACCCCCAACTTCAACGCAACGGCCAGAACCTCCACTTCGATCTCTACGTGAACTTCGTGGACGCCGCTTTGGGAGCAGAGGCCGAGGTTCCCTTGGTCAAGGGAAAGGCGAAGATCAAGTTGGATCCGGGCACCCAGAGCGGAAAAATCGTCCGCTTGCGGGGCAAGGGCCTTCCATCCGTCCAGCAATATGGCAACGGCGATTTGTTGGTGAACATCAATGTTTGGACGCCGCAACGCCTGTCGAATGAAGAGAGGGACTTGCTGCAGAAGTTGCGGACATCGCCCAACTTTCAGCCGGACTTAAACCACAAGGAGCGCGGCTTTTTCGACAAGGTGCGGGATATGTTCTCCTCGTAATTTCTCAAGCGCGCTGCGCATCTGATACCACATGGAAACAGGGAATAGGGGCAAGGCGATTGAGATTCGCAACGTCGTGAAGGAGTATGCGGGTCACCGGGCTTTGAAAGGGGTGTCGTTGGAAGTGGGGGAGGGAAATGTCTTCGGATTGTTGGGCCCCAATGGTGCGGGCAAGACGACCCTCATCCGAATGCTTACGGGAATCACGGCCCCCGATTCCGGGCATATCCGGTTCTTCGGCGAGCCTTGGAACCGCAGTCACATTCGCTCGGTGGGTTACTTGCCCGAGGAGAGGGGGTTGTACAAATCCATGCGGGTAGGGGAGCAAGCCTTGTACCTCGCCCGGCTTCGCGGGCTCTCCCGCGAGGAAGCCCAACGCAGGCTGCGCATGTGGTTTGAGCGACTCGAGGTGGATGGTTGGTGGAACCGGGAGGTGGCGGACCTCAGCAAGGGGATGGCGCAAAAGATCCAGTTCATCGCATCGGTGGTGCATGAGCCCCGGTTGCTGATCCTCGATGAGCCGCTCAGTGGATTTGACCCCATCAATGCGCAGCGCATTCGGGAGGCGGTGCTGGACATCCGCAAGGAATGGGGCGCCACCGTCCTCCTGTCCACGCACGACATGGGGAGTGTGGAGGAGTTGTGCGATGAGGTGGCGCTGCTCAACCACGGAGAGGTGGTGCTGGCGGGGCCTGTGGCCCAGCTCCGGGAGGAGGCCAGAGGGGGCAGAATTGAGCTGCGGTACCGCGGGAATGCCATCGGGTTTGCGGATGCCTTGGGCGCTTCTGCCCAGTTGATCTCCTCCCGGGCTGCAGAGGACCCCAGCCTTCAGGTGGCGGTGGTGGAGTTGGCTCCCGGGGTGGCGTTGCCAGAGTGGATCCATCGCATCTCGGGGGTCGTGGAATTGTATTCGGTCGCGCCGCACGCCACGGCCATGCGGGACATCTTCATCCGTGCCGTTCAAACTCCTCAGCCATGATTGGAATCATCATCCGCCGCGAGTATTTGACCCGGGTTCGGCGCCGGGCTTTCCTGTTGGGGACGTTGCTGGGACCGGTGATTGTGGCGGCGGTGATGGGGGTGGCGATTTGGGCAGGGGTGGAGTCGGAAAAGCCCATCAAGGTGATGGTGGTCGACCGCGGTGGGTTGGTGACGCACTGGGATTCTGTGCGGCAAGCGTGGTTGCCCAACTGTCCCGATTGTTTTCCGGAGCGGGCGGGTTTGGACTACCGCTTCAGCGATCAACCGATGGGCGAAGAGGACTTTCTCGCCTCGGATTTCGGAGCCATGCTGGAGTTTGACGACGGGGTGTTGCAACATGGCAAGGTGCTGATGTACTATGACGAGGTGCCCTCGATGACCGCTCAGAATAGGCTGCAACGCGACCTGTCGGAGGCCATCGAGCGGTTTCGGGTCAAGGAGGAGTCGGGGCTGGACTATGCCACTTACAAGCGTTTGAAGACGGATGTGGCCCTCGTGGGACAGGACGTCGTGACGCGTGCGGGCGAGGCGAACGGACGCGCAGCCATAGGTTTTGCCTTTTCGCTGCTGCTCTTCCTCCAGATCACGATGTACGGCATGCAGGTGATGCGCGGCGTGGTCGAGGAGAAGTCGAATCGCATCGTCGAAGTGATTATCAGTTCGGTCAAGCCGTGGGAGTGGATGGCGGGCAAGGTCATCGGCATTGGGCTGGTGGGGTTGACGCAGATTCTCGGATTCATTTTGTTGGGGACAGCGGCGGTAGCCCTCGGGGGGAATTGGTTGGAGTCTTCTGGCGCCTTGGCACCCGGCGGGATGATGGGACTGGAGGATCCTGCGGTTGGGCTGGACTGGCAAACCTGGGTTGCCTCCCAGTCTGAGCTTTCGTTTTTGCTGGATGTGAACTGGGGTTGGATGATTGTGGCGACGGTTTTCTTTTATGTGGTGGGCTTCGGGTTGTACGCGGCACTGTTTGCCGCCGTGGGCGCCTCTGTGGAGCAGGAGTCGGATGCGCAGTACTTGCTGATGCCGGTGATGGCGCCCCTGACGGCGTCGTATGTGCTCGCTTCGATGGCCTTGCAGAATCCGGAGGGCACGCTTGCCGTGGTCGGTTCCATGGTGCCGTTTACTGCCCCGGTGATGATGTTGATGCGGTTGCCAGTGGGGGTTCCTTTTTGGCAGCTGGCGGTGTCGGGATTGGGGACGCTGGTGATGGCTTGGATTCTGCTGGTGCTTGCCGGGCGCATTTATCGCACGGGTTTGCTGATGTACGGCAAGCGGCCCACTTTGCGCGAGATGTTCCGCTGGCTGTTTTACAAAGGATGAGCGGGGGGGCGAACGTCGCGGTCATCGACTGCGGAACCAACACATTTACCCTTTCGGTGGTTTCCTTCGGTCGTTCGCCGTGGGTGGAACGTTTTGCGATGCGGGTGCCGGTGCGATTGGGGGCGGGGGGATTTAAGGCGGGGGTGATTCGGCCAGACCGGTTTGCGCGCGGGGTGGATGCGATGCGCATTCTGCAGGAGGCAGCGCGGAATTACGCCGTTACTGAGTTCAAGGCCTTGGGTACGAGTGCATTGCGGGATGCCTCGAATCGGGAGGCATTTGTGGCGGCCGTAAGGGAGGCCACGGGCATTTCGATTGCCGTCATCGATGGAGCGCAGGAGGCGGGATTGATTTGGCGTGGCGTTCGAAGGACCTTGGTGCCAGGATGGATGGGGGAGGGGGATGCACCGTTGCTGGTCGTGGACATCGGAGGAGGGAGTGTGGAGACAGTGGTGGTCGTCGGGGGAGAGGTGCGCTGGTGGCACAGTTTTGATTGGGGGGTCGCACGCCTGATGGAATGGGCGTCGCCGGCGGATCCGTTGGGCAGGGAGGGGCGCCAGAAGCTGGAGCCTTTTCTCCACTCGGTGTTGACCCCTTTGCATGACGCCCTGGCCCAATGGAAACCGGTGAGATTGGTCGGAGCGAGTGGTTTCTTTGAGACCCTGGTGGATTTGAATGAACCGGGGCGTGCTCGGGTGCCTGATGCCCCGCGGGAGGTGGGGGAGGCAATCCTGCTGGAGGTTCCCATGTCGGATTGGCGAAACCTCCGAGACCAGCTTTGGTCCTTGGATTTGGGTGGACGCATGGCGATGCCGGGCATGGCCCCTGAGCGGGCTTTGTACATGCCGCTGGCTGCGGTTTGGCTGGATCACGTGTTGGAGGGCATGCAGCGGATTCTGTCCGCGGAAGGGGAGGCTCATCCGTCAGCAGTGCGTTGGGGGGTGTCTCCCTTCTCACTCCGTGAGGGGGTGTTGGACGCTTGGTCGCGCGGAGAAGACCCGGTGAACATACGATTTGCATCCAACTGAGGGAGAGGGGGGCTCTGGATTGGGTATTTTTGAGAAAAGAGCGCTGGCAGCATGGCAAAGATTTTGGTGATTGATGATGAAGCCCCGATCCGCACTGGGCTCAAGGACATCTTGGAGTATGAGGGATACAAAGTGATTGAGGCGGTGGACGGGGAGGAGGGGGCTTCTCTGGCCAAGAAGTTCGCTTTCGATGCCATCTTGTGCGACGTCCGAATGCCCAAGTTGGATGGGTTGGGCCTACTTGAAGCCCTGCAGGGCCTCACTACGCCGATCATCATGATCACGGGCCATGGAACGGTCGATACTGCGGTGGCGGCCTTGAAACAAGGGGCATTTGATTTCATTCAGAAGCCTTTGGATCTCAATCGCGTGCTCATCGCGGTGCGCCACGCGGTGGAGCGCCAGGAGTTGCTCCGGCAGAAACAGGCCTTGGAACGCCAAATCCACGAAAACCAAGCAACCACCATCGTGGGGGATTCTGCTGCCATCCGGGAACTCATCGACATGATTGCCACAGTGGCCCCAACGGATGCGCGGGTTCTGATCACCGGCAGCAATGGGGTGGGCAAGGAATTGGTGGCCCGCCAGCTCCACGAGTTGAGCGGTCGTTCCCAGGCGCCGTTCATCGAGGTCAATTGTGCGGCTATCCCTTCGGAGTTGATTGAGAGTGAGCTGTTTGGTCACGAGAAGGGGTCGTTCACCGGCGCGGTCAAGCAGCGCAGGGGGAAGTTTGAACTCGCCCACGGTGGGACTTTGTTCTTGGATGAAATCGGGGACATGGATGCCTCGGCCCAGGCAAAAGTCTTACGGGCCTTGCAGGAAAACCGAATCACACGTGTGGGCGGGGATGAGGAGATCGAAGTGGATGTGCGGGTGGTGGCGGCGACCAACAAGTTGCTGCGAGAAGAAATTGTCGGGGGCCGCTTTAGAGAAGACTTGTACCATCGGCTGGCAGTAATTCCTTTGCATGTGCCGGATTTAAAAGACCGGGCGGGGGATATTCCCCTGTTGGTGACCTACTTCTTAGAGCGGGTGTGTTCGGATCATGGCAGGCCTATTCCCAACGTAGCGCCTGGGGCGATGTCTCTGCTGCAGGCCGCGCCATGGACGGGCAATATTCGCGAGTTGCGCAACGTGGTCGAGCGGTTGGTCATCCTCACCCCCAAGGACCAGGCCATCACCGTAGAATCGGTGCAGAAGTTTGCCTCCCTGGTTTAACAAAAGATTGAGAATCAAAGGCAACCCAGCCTGCCTTGATGCGTCTTACGGTTGAACATGAAAAAGTTTCAGCCATGAAAGACCTTACCATTTACGGGATCGAAGTGAGCGGGAATGCGGTGTTTATTCTGTTGTTCTTGATTCCCATCGCATTGGTGGGCAACTGGAAGTTGTTTGCCAAGGCCGGTCAGCCGGGTTGGGCAGCGGCCATTCCGGGCTACAATGTGGTGGTAGCTATGCGCATCCTGGGCCGGCCGGCGGCACACGCTGCGTACTTCCTGATTCCAGGGTTTAACGTGTACTTTTTCTTCCGGACGTTGGTGGAATTGGCGCAGAGCTTTGGGAAGAAGTCTTGGGCGGACTATGCGTTGGTTTGCATCTTTAATGTATTGTATGTCATCAACTTGGGTCTTTCCTATGAGGAGGAGTATGTCGGGCCTGCGCACGGGTCTGTGTCGGAACGGGAATCCAATGGAATAGGTGCCGTGGGGTATGGTGCTTGAGCCCCCGAAGGCAAAGAGAAAGGGCCATCCCGCTGGGGATGGCCCTTTCTCTTTCTGCGAAATGCGGTTCAGCTCTTCAGCCAGTCTTGCGCCCGCTGGAGTGCCTGGGGCAGTCCTTCCGGACGCTTGCCGCCGGCGGTGGCAAAGAAGGCCTGCCCCCCTCCACCGCCATCGATTTCTCGGGCGAGTTCGCGGACGAGGTTGCCTGCGTGGAATCGGTCTCCCACCAAGTCGTCACTGATGGCGACCGTCAGGGAAGGCTTGCCGTCGGAAAGGCCGGCAAAGACCCCGAAGAAAGGGGCGTGCTCGGCCCGCAGTTGAAAAGCGATGTCCTTGATGGCCGCCGGGTCGAGGTCCACCTGAACGGCCAGGGTGTGGATGCCGTTGTGGTTCGCGATTTGGGCGACGAGCGAGCGTTTCACCGATTGGGCTTCCTGGGCTTTAAATTGCTCCAGGGACTTGGTGAGTGCGGCCTGTTTCTGGAGCAATTCTTCGAGGGCTTGGGCCAAATCCCGTGGCGTCTTCAACAGCTGACGCAGCGTATCGAGCTCATGACGGTCTTGCTCGGCGTCCCGCCAAGCTTGGGCGCCGGTGTGGGCTTCAATGCGACGAATGCCCGCGGCGACCGCGCTTTCTGAGACGAGGCGGAAGGAGCCGATGGAACCGGTGGCCGGGACGTGGGTGCCGCCACAAAGTTCGCGCGATGATCCGAACTGAATCATCCGAACGCGGTCTCCGTACTTCTCCCCGAAGAGCATCATGGCGCCGGCAGCCTGGGCCTCGGCGATGGGGAGGTCCCGAAATTCCTCCAGAGGAAGGTTGGACCAGAGGCGTTCGTTGACCCGGGCTTCGATGGTTTGCAATTCCGCGGGGGAGAGCTTGGAGAAGTGGGAGAAGTCGAAGCGCAAGTAGTCGGGGTGGACCAGAGAGCCCTTCTGCTCTACGTGGGTGCCCAGCACTTCGCGGAGGGCTTCATGGAGCAGGTGGGTGGCCGTGTGGTTGCGCATGGTGGACCAGCGGCGGTCGGCATCCACACGGACCGTGAAAGTCGCCGTCGGGTCGAAGGGGAGGGCGTCCACGGAATGGACGATGAGGTTGTTTTCGCGCTTGGTGTCGAAGATGCGCGTCACATCGCCAGCGGGGGAGATGAGGGAGCCTTGGTCCCCGACTTGTCCCCCGCCCTCGGGGTAGCATGGCGTCTCCGAAAGCACCAGCTGGTAGAACCGCTTTCCCTTCGCCTCGACTTCCCGATACTTCCGAACGGTGGAGGTGGTTTCCCACTGGTCGTACCCGACGAATGGGCTGGCGCCTTCGCTCAACTCCACCCAGTCGTCGGCGGTGATTTTTCCGGCGGCTCTGCTCCGGGATTTGGCCTCCTCCAATGCCGCTAGAAATCCAGCCTCATCGATGGAAACGCCTGCTTCCCCGGCCACGAGGGCGGTGAGATCCGATGGAAATCCGAAGGTGTCGTATAGCTCGAAGACGTCAGCTCCCGCGAGGACCTGCCCGGGCGCAAGGGCCTGAAGGCGGGTTCCGAGCCGCTCAATGCCCTTCGCCAACGTGCGCAAAAAGGCCTCCTCCTCCTCGAGGATGACCCGCTCGATGAGGGAGCGCTGGGCGCGCAATTCGGGGAAGGCCTCCCCCATCTGCTCGGCGAGCGTGGCCACGAGCGCGTGCATGAAGGGCGTCTGCAGCCCCAGGAAGGAGTAGCCGTATCGAATGGCCCGGCGCAGGATGCGGCGGATGACGTAGCCCGCGCCCGTATTGGAGGGCAGCTGGCCATCGGCGATGCTGAAGGACACCGCACGGATGTGGTCTGCGATGACCCGGAAGGCCACGTCGGGCTTGGAGGTAGAGGCGGTGTAGGTCACCCCGGAAAGCGTTGCAATCCGAGCAATCATGGGGGTGAAGACGTCGGTGTCGTAGTTCGATTGCACCCCCTGCAAGGCCATCGCGAGTCGCTCCAGTCCCATGCCCGTGTCGATGTGCTGCGCGGGAAGTTCGCGCAGCGATCCGTCCGCCATGCGGTTGAACTGCATGAACACGAGGTTCCAAATCTCCACCACCTGGGGGTGGTCGCGGTTGACCCAATCTGCGCCGGGTGAGGATTCACGCTCCTCTGGCGAGCGCAAGTCCACGTGGATTTCGGAGCAGGGTCCGCACGGGCCGGTTTCGCCCATCTCCCAAAAGTTGTCCTTCTTTCCACAGGCGAGGATGCGCGCGGGGTCGATCCAACGGCTCCACAGGGCGCGGGCCTCGTCGTCCGCAGGCAGTCCATCGCCGGCATCTCCCGCAAAGACCGTCACATACAACCGGTCCTTGGGCAACTTGTACCATTCCGTGAGCAGCTCCCAGGCCCAGGCGATGGCCTCCTCCTTGAAGTAGTCGCCGAAAGACCAGTTGCCCAGCATCTCGAACATGGTGTGGTGGTAGGTGTCCACGCCCACCTCCTCGAGGTCGTTGTGCTTGCCGCTCACCCGGAGACATTTTTGGGTATCTGCGATGCGCGGATGGACGATGGGACTGTTGCCCAGGAACAAATCCTTGAACGGATTCATGCCCGCATTGTTGAACATCAGCGTGGGGTCGTCTTTGATGACCATGGGGGCTGACGGGACGATTTCATGTCCTTTCGAGGCGAAAAAGTCCAGGAATGTCTGGCGTATGCGGCGGGCTTCCATGCGGTGCGGAGTCGTTAAAGTTGTGAAAACCCGGCCTGCAGGTTTCCGGGGCGTGAAAATACGTCGCACATTTGCGAAATGTCGAAGCGTTTCCACAAGATTCGATTCAACGAACGGACCCTGGAGCTCGAGGAGGTTCCCTTCGGGTGGCGGGACTTTGAATTCGGTCATCGATTCAGTCCTCTGTCATCGATGCAGTCATCCACTCAGGTAGGGGCGCGACGGTGTCGCGACCGTGGGTTAAGGGCGGACGCGT
>JBEEPJ010000080.1:0-8396 GCA_041191165.1 Bacteroidota bacterium
ACCTGATGCTTCCACACCCAGGGAGACCCTTGTCGTTCACCATGGGGCAGGGAGCCGACCAGTTCTTGCCGCTCCCAACTCGCTTCCCGCTGGAACCAGAGCTCCCCGTGCTTTCCAACCCCACCCCAGGATCCGAAGGCATGAAAGAGCCCCAACTCCCCCCCCTCTCCCCTCCACCGAGAGTCCATCGATTGCGGCCCGCGGATGCATCCCCCCTCCTTGAGCCAGCCGGGCACCACCTCGAAACTGATGTTGAACATCCCGTGCAAGGAGGCCAAGCCTACGTCCTCTGCGAAAATGTCCTGTCGATTCCCGGTCCACTTGAACCGAAAGGAAAGCACAATCTCATCCGTGTACTCGCCCATCCCCGTGTAGGCCAGCCCGTGCTCTCCATCTGTGGCGAGACCTTTTCCAGTAAAGCCTTCCGTCAAACCCGCACCTGACATCAAAACCCATTCGTAATCATAGGATTCTGCTTGCAGCGGTTGCAGCCCATCGAAAGCGAAACGCACTTCTGACGGGATTCCCGCATTGTACACGACCGGACGGTCGCCCTGCGCAATCCACTGTGGAACTGCGTCCGCCGGCATCACATCGCGGGTGATGCGGATATCGTCCATGACGACCGGAGAAATCCCTTCCCACACCGTGCCCAACATCGCCCCGACCGTGAGTGTACGGTGCTGATAACGAACAGGATGTGACTGTCCTTGATAAGCAAGCTCGCCGTTCACCCAAACTTCGGTAGAGAGGTCCTTGCGGCGAACATAGGTGACCTGATACCATTCGCCAGGCTCGATGTAGGCCAAACACGGCCACTCCTCTTCCTTCCGGAATTCCAGATAATCCACGGAGAGACATGGCTTCCACTTCGGGTCGGCAGGGTCCGGGCGAACCTCAGGGTTGCGGGTGGTCGCAGGGGGGTTCGCAACGGACGACAACGGCGTGCGCTCCAAGACCCCGTCTTCCACAGCGACCAGCAATTGCGCGTCGTGTACCCCCCATTCTGCAGGGCCGCGGCTGCATTCTGGCGGCAGGCCACTCGTCCACACGGCAGGCATGTCGAGGGGGAAGGGGACGGACTTCAGCTGGCCGTTACGAACGACGGGGACGTCCCAGATTTGGACTACAGGGCGGTTCACCCCCAACGGCAATCGATCCACCACCTTCCCCAGCCAGGGCTGAACGAAGAACTGGGCGTGTTCCAATTCCCCCACCACATCCATATCCCCATCCCCCTCCCAATCCGCCACCTGAATGTTGCGAATCTGGGGCCATTCGGTCAAACTCCACGAATCCACCACCTCATCCTCCTCCAGCCGATACAGGACGAGACTGTGCATCATCTGACGAAACAAGAAGACGCAGTTTTCCAGTTGGGGGGTATCCAATGACCAAAACTGCTTGGAGCCGGATAACTGGGGAATCTCCTTCCCCACCCAACCCTCTTTTTCCTTCCATTGAAACAGCGAAACGGCCCCGGAAACACCGTCCATCTGCAGCACGCCAGGCGGACGGATTCCCCGGTGAAACAACTCCCAACTCACCGTGCCGGTGGTGCCCGGGAGCCACCTCACCTCGCCCCATTCCTCCAGTCCTGCCCAAACCACCCCCAGCGCGTGCGTGACCGGATGCTCGAGCATCACATCCCCCAGCCCGTCTCCGTTCCAATCGTCCACCCGAATTCGCGCCCCCGGCAACACCGAGCCTTTCAATCGCTTGCGCACCCCGTCCATGTCCAGGGTGATGACCCCATTGTCATCGGGACCGATGACCACCCCATATGGTGAGCCCTGGACCCGCCACGCCCCTTGCGCATCCCACTCCTCCACATTTTTCCAACGTCGATCTTGAATCTCCCCCACCCGGACCCAACCCGGGTTTCGTTCCAATACAAAAACGCGCACCGTGGGAACGAGGCCGTCTCCCTGGCGCTCGAACGGAGAGTGCGGGTGGCCGATGCCCCCGCCCGCCAACACAAAACCCGTGGGGTCGCCCTTCGCAGGGAGCAGCAATGCCGTGGGCCCGAAGGCGCCCGAACCCAATCCCCATGCCACCTGCAGGCCGCGGTTGTCCAGCAACACTTGATCGACCTTCCCGTCCGCGTCCAGATCCACAAACTGCAATTGCGTCCAATCCCGAAGTGTGGGACCCGCGTGTTCGGTTGCATCCGCAAACCAAAACGACATCGGGACGTGCACTTGGGCCCTGAGGACACCCAAGCTACCCCAGCCGCAGAAACATGCGATCACCAGCCCGCGAATGCCCATGTTTTTCAGCGTTGTACGCCTTTGTGAATGAAGTCGCGAATTTGAGCCCAAACCGCCAACCCACCATCCTTTCCCTGTGCCATCTTCCGTGTGCATTTGAACCTCGACGATTGGTTTGCGCGACAGCCAAGGCCTGGAGTACCTTTTGCCACATGAAAAACGGAAACCATCCGGGGTTATTGTCACTGAGCGGGTTCAAAATTGCATGGATCGCGATGCTCGCGGTGCCCACCTCGGGCTTCTCCCAGCACACAGGTTGGCCCCATGCCATCACCCCTGAGGAACGCAACTATGTCGAGCGCATGGGGTTTGCGCCCATCGTACCCCGGGGAGTGGAGACGCCTCCGCCTTTCGACCAACTTCGCACGGCTGCCGAATGGGAGGAAATCGAAGCTTTGACCATTTCCTGGACGGGATATCCCTGCATTCAAAAACAGATCGTCGCTGCCGCCCAAGCAGAATGTCAGGTCATCATCTTTGCTGAAAATCCCGCCCAGGTCACCACCTACCTCACGGGTTCAAGCTGCGGCGGTCCGGTGCCGATGGATCAGGTGAGTGTGGTGGCAGCGGAGTACAACTCGGTTTGGATCCGGGATTACGGTGCGACGACGGTCTATGGCAACTGGAACGATGACCGGGTATTGGTCGACTGGCTCTACAACCGACCCCGGCCGCTCGACGATGCCATTCCCGACCTGCTCGGAGAACAGCTCAACATTCCCGTCTACAGTGCGACCGCAGCCCCCTTCGATTTGATGAACACCGGGGGCAACTGGATGTCGGATGGATTCGGCACCGCCTTCGCCTCAGAACTCATCGTGGAGGAGAACAGCGGGGGATCGACTTGGTGGACGGACTACCCCGACCACACGGAGGCGGGCATCGACCAGCTGGTAACCGACTTTCATGGCGTTGAACAGTATATCAAAATGCCCGTCCTCCCCTATGACGGCATCCACCACATCGACATGCACATGAAGTTGCTGGACGAGCATCGCCTGTTGGTGGCCGAGTATCCCGCAGGCATCTCCGATGGACCGCAAATCAACGCCAACCTCGAGTACGTCCTCTCCAACTACACCACCCGTTGGGGCACCCCTTTTGAAGTCATTCGCATCCCCAGCCCCCCGGAACAGGGCGCGGGCGGTGGTTATCCGAGTCAGGGCGGATGGTATTTGACCTACACAAACAGCGTATTCATCAACAACACCGTCCTGGTTCCCACCTATTACACCCAGTATGACACCACCGCCCTGCGCATCTATGCCGAGGCGCTGCCGGGCTATAACATTGTGGGCATCGACTGCGACAACAACAGCGAACCCATCATCGCCGCCAGCGGGGCCATTCACTGCATCACCCACAGTGTCGGAGTGGAAGATCCTCTGATCATCAGCCATTTGCCCCTTCAAGATACCGAGCAGACCTCCGGGGAGTATGGCGTCAACGCTACGATTTCCCACCGCAGCGGCATCGCAGAGGCCCTGCTGTATTGGGCCTTGGATGAGGATGGGGCGCCGGGCAGTTGGAATGTCACACCCCTGACGTTGGGGTTCAATCCGGATGGAGACTACTTCGGGGCCATTCCAGCCCAGCCCGTGGGTTCCCGGATCCACTATTACATCCAAGCGACATCCATCGACGGCAAATTGGGAACCCGGCCTATGCCGGCCCCGGAGGGATACTGGAGTTTTGATGTCCTGGGGCCGGCGAACAGCATCGCGGACCCCAACGCCGCCGCAGCCCGCAACCCGTTGCAGGCCGTGTTTCCCAACCCCGCCTCGGCCATCACCTGCGTCCCGCTGGATCTCCCACGAGCGGACCATGCCCAGGTGGGGATTTATGACGCGCAAGGGCGTTGCTGGCGCGTGTTGCACGACGGACCGCTCCCTGCCGGACCCACCAAGCTCTTCTTCCCGGCAAACGAACTCCCCGGCGGGATGTACGTCATCCGCTACCGGGGAGCCAGTGGGGGGGAACATCATGTCCGGGTCGTGGTTCGCTGACCCGGAATCGCGCAACGGTTACTCCCTTCTGCCCAGCAAACGCAGCAGGTGGAGGAAGAGGTTGATGAAGTCCAAATACAAACTCGTCGCGCCGAGGATGGCCAGCTTGGAAGCTTCCGCCGACCCGTATTCCACGCCGGAACCGATGCGCTTGAGTTTCTGGGTGTCGTAGGCGATGAGTCCCGTAAAAATCAACACGCCCACCGCGCTGATGACGAACTCCATCATGGTGGATTCCATGAAAATGTTCACGACGCTCGCGATGATCAAGCCCACGAGGGCCATCATCAACAAACTGCCAAAGCGCGTCAAGTCGGTCTGGGTGGTGTAACCCACCACCGCCATTACCGCGAAGGTCAGCGAGGTGATCAGGAACACCGATGCGATGCTTCCCTGGGTGTAGATCAGGAAGATGTAACTCAATGACATGCCCATCACCGCGCTGAAGGCCAGAAAGAGCAGCCAAAGCGCCTCTTTCGAGAGGCGGTTCAATCCGAAGTTCATGACCAAAATGAAGGCCAGCGGGGAAAGGGTGATGACCCATCCCAGCAAGTTCATCGAACCGGTCTCCAGATTAAACATCATCTCAATCGCCCCAGATGTGGCGAAATAGTAGGCCGTGGCACCCGTGATCAACAAGCCCAACACCATCCAACTGAATACGTTGGCGATGAACTTGTTCACCTGAACCTGAGCCGAAAGCGGCGAGGAGACCCGAGGCGGAGCCTGGGCATCATCAAAAATCCGAGGGGGATCGTAAGAACTCATTGCGTCTGGTATTTTCTGGAGCCAAATCTAATAGAATCCGCCAGCGAGCGGTAGCCAAAGTTCCCCAATCCGCGGCTCAGCGCCGGGCGCCGAGCGCGAGGTCCAGGAATTCCTTGCGCGTCTTGGGGTCATCGAGGAAGGCCCCGGTGAACGCGCTGGTGGTGGTGATGGCGTTTTGTTTCTCGATGCCCCGCATTTGCATGCACAAGTGCTGGGCTTCGATGACGACCGCCACGCCGCGGGCACCGAGGGTGTCCTGAACGCAGTCGCGGATTTGTTCCGTCAGGCGCTCCTGGACCTGGAGTCGCCGGCTGAAGGCATCCACCACCCGGGGGATCTTGCTCAGTCCCACGATTTTCCCGTCGGGGATGTAGGCGATGTGGGCCTTGCCGAAGAAGGGGAGCAGGTGGTGCTCGCACAGGGAGTACACCTCGATGTCGCGCACCAGCACCATCTCGTCACTCGGCTCCGCGAAAACGGCCGAGCGGAGGATGTCCGCGGGGTTGAGGGCCAGCCCTGAAGTCAGCACGGCAAGGGCCTTGGCCGCCCGCTCCGGGGTCTTGGCGAGGCCTTCGCGGTCGGGGTTTTCGCCGATTTGGTCTAGCAAAGCGCGGTAATGCTCCGCCATTCGCGCGACGGCCGCTTCATCCCAGACATCCTTCCGTTCGTACAATGCCATGGCCTGCGATTATTCCCCGCCGTAATAGTCGGCGTAGTTGTTCTCGGTCTCGTACAACCGGATGTGCGACAGGGTGCAGCCGAGCGCCTCGATGGGCGGTTGCAACTGCTCCCAGATGGCGATGATCAGGTTCTCCGTGGAGGGCTGGATGCCCTTCATCCAAGGCACATCCAGGTTGAGGTTCTTGTGGTCCACGGGTTCCTCGATGTATTCCTCGATGATCCGCTTCAGGTCCTTGAGGTTGATGCAGTAGCCCGTCTCCGGCCGGGGCGCGCCTTTCACGGTGACGTGAAGTTCGAAGTTATGCCCATGCCAATTGGGGTTTGCGCACTTGCCGAAGATCTCCAGGTTTTGCTCCTCCGTCCATGCCTCGTTCCATAGCTTGTGGGCCGCGTTAAAGCGCGCCCGCCGCGTCACGTACACCTGTTTCATGGCGCAAAGATACAACCCTTAACTTCGCCGCATGATTGTGATCACGGGAGCGGCAGGTTTCGTGGCGAGCCGGTTGGCCGCCCGGCTCAATGCGGAGCGGTTTTTCGATTTGGTGTTGGTCGATGACTTCTCGCGCCAGGACAAGGAAGTCAACCACCGCGACCTCAGGTGCGCCGCGCGCGTGGATCGGAAAGCGTTCCCCGAGTGGCTGCGCGCGAACCAGGACCAGGTGCAGTTCATCTTTCACCTGGGGGCGCGGACGGACACCACGGAGAAGCGGACCGAGATTTTCGATGAACTCAACTTGCATGCAAGCCAAACCATCTGGCAGCTGTGCATCGAGTTTGGCCTACCCCTCGTGTACGCGTCCTCCGCTGCCACCTACGGGGATGGCGCCCACGGCTACCGCGACGACCACGCGTCGCTCCCGCTGCTTCAACCGCTCAATCCTTACGGCCAATCCAAGCACGACTTCGACCGCTGGGCCTTGGCGCAGCCCCGTGCGCCCTACTTCTGGGCGGGGCTGAAGTTCTTCAACGTCTATGGTCCGCATGAAGGGCACAAGGGCAGGATGGCATCGGTGGTTTACCACACGTACCAGCGGGTTCAGGCGACCGGTGAGATGCAGCTCTTCCGTTCCCACCGGCCGGATTTTGCAGACGGTCACCAGAGCCGGGACTTCATCTACGTGGAGGACATCGCGGACGTGTGCCTCTACCTCATGCACCACCGGCGACCGGAGCATTCCGGCATTTATAACCTGGGTTCGGGAAAAGCGCGCACGTTCCTGGACCTGGCCCGGGCGACGTTCCGGTCGATGGACCTCGAGCCCCGCATCAGCTTCGTCGATACGCCAGAGGACATCCGCGACACCTACCAGTACTTCACCGAGGCGGACATGCGCAAGCTGCGCTCCATCGGATACGACCGGCCCTTCACCCCGCTCGAGCAGGGCATTGAGGAATACGTCCGGGGTTACCTTCGAAAAACCTCCGCTCCCATAGCGTAGACTGTCCGGCAGCCGTGGAGGGCAATGCGACACACTTCAGCCGGGCGACAGCCTAGTGCCGGTCCCGGTGGGACAACTGATCCCGCCAATCGAGCAGCACCGCCCGAATCCCCTCCAACCGCTCCCGAGCCGCCTGCAACTCCTCCGGGGACGCGGTGCGCTCGTCCAGCTCACGATCTTCGGCTGAATTCCCGGGGGACTCCATGCGCCCGCCCTCAAAGTCATCCTCAATCTCTCCGTTGAGCAGTCGGCGGGCTCCCTCGATGGTATAGGCCCTGACCTTCACCAATTCGTGGATGCGCCGGATGAGCTCGATGTCCCGCTCGGTGTAAAAGCGCTTGCCCCGGGCGTTCGTGCGCGGATGCAACTGTCGGAACTCCTTCTCCCAATACCGGAGCATCGAGGGATTCACGCCGAGCAGGTCTGCGACCTCGGTGATGCTGAAGTACCGTTTCTCGATGGCGAAATTCGAAGGCATGTCTCCATTCATCCCCCGTCCATTCCCGAGCATCAGGCCGGGTCTCCGTAAGGGATTGCGTCGAAGATAAACGAAAAATCGCCGCCCCCCAATCCCTCTGGACAATCAGTCGAAAGACTGGTTCATATCGCTCGATGCCGCCAGCATTTGCTCGTACTGGGCTGGGGTCAAGTCGTTGAAATAATAGTGGGCCGGATTCACGTTTTCGCCGTGTTTCTTGACCTCGTAATGCAGGTGCGGCGCGACGGACGTGCCGGTGTTGCCCACCAGTCCGATGACTTCGCCCCGCTTGACGCGCTGGCCGGGGCGCACGGCGATTACGCTCATGTGGGCGTAGAGGGTTTGGTAGCCGAAGCCGTGCTTGATCACGACGTAGTGCCCGAAGCCGTTGTAC
The DNA here is from genome assembly GCA_041191165.1 of Bacteroidota bacterium. Taxonomy (GTDB): domain Bacteria; phylum Bacteroidota; class Bacteroidia; order Flavobacteriales_D; family Sanyastnellaceae; genus CAMCYM01. The sequence continues at coordinate 8,037 of JBEEPJ010000080.1, forward strand.
TTGCGCTCCGCCTCGATCACGACGCCGTCCCCGGTGGCAAAAATCTCCGTGCCGGTGGGGTGTCTTCTACTCCGCGCTCCTCGGACTTGAAGATTGTGGACTCAGGTTGGGTTCGGGATTTGATCTCGGACGGGACCTTGGAGGTGAACGTGCTGCCCGGAGTACAGAGTCCCGAACTGACCTGGGGTGGTTCTGGGCAGGGGAATGGGAGTGGGACGTGGGATCTTGCAACGACCAACTGGCTGAGTGCTGGCGGAACAAGTGCCGTGTGGACAAATGACGGGAGCAAGATGGCGGTGTTTGCCGGGACGCTGGGTTTTCAGTCTGGAACGGTGAGTTTGAGTGGGGGAACGCAGTTCT
>JBEEPJ010000081.1:0-8393 GCA_041191165.1 Bacteroidota bacterium
GCCAAGTCTTCCCCAACAGCGGGGTATATTGCGCCACCAAACATGCCGTCCTCGCACTAAGCGAGTCGATTCGCCTCGAGTACCGGGATACCATCGGCGTGACGACCATCAATCCCGGCGCCGTGAACACCCCCTTTATCGACCTGACCCCCAACGCAGAACTGCGCGCTACCTACCGGCCGCAATTCGATGCGGGGATGGCGCCCGAATTCGTGGCCGATGCCATCGTGCTGGCCATCGAATCCAAGGGACGCGGCGTGTTCAGCGAAATCACCCTGCGGCCCGACAACCGATGAAGCCCCTGGCCGGGCGCAAGCTGGCCTTTCTCTCCAGCTCCACCGGTTGGGGGGGGTTGGAGCAAAACCTCTTGCGGCACGCCCGGTGGATGCAGGCGCTCGGCGCGGACGTGACCTTGTGTACTGTGCCCGACAGCCCGCTCCACCGCGCCGCGGCGTCCACCGCGCCCGAGCGGGAAGGCGGATTCTGGGCCGTCCTCCCCTTCGCGCGCCAGCCCCGTTACTTCCCGCACTTGGCCGCGTGGCGTCTGGCCCGTCGATTGCGGGGGGTGCATGTGGTTTGGGCGCGGGACCCACGGGATTTGGCCTTCGCCGGCCTGACCGCCCGGAAACTGGGCGCGGCCTTCCTCTTTCAACAGGGCATGCAAATCGCCCGGAAGAAGCGGTCTTTTGTGCACCGCGTGCGCTTCGGAAGGGTGACTTGGTGGGTTACGCCGCTGGAATGCCTGCGGCAAGAGGCCTTGGAGAACACGCCATTGCGGGCAGACCAAACCCGCCTCATCCCCCTCTCCCTCGACCCCCGCTGGTTCGCGCCGGCGCCTCCTCGTTCCGAGGCCCGCCGGGCCCTGGGGCTGCCTGAAAACGGCCTGGTGGTAGGCATCTTCGGCCGAATCGACCCGCTCAAAGGCCAGGATGTATTCTTGCGGGCCTTGGCGGCTGCACCGGATTGGCAGGGCCTGATTGTCGGCGAGCCCACTGTCAACGCCCCGGGCAACTACCTGGAACAACTGCGTGCCCTGAGCCGGGAACTGGGCATCGAAGACCGGCTGCACTGGCTCCCCCACCGCGACGACCTGCGTCCGGCTTATGCTTGCCTCGACGCCTTCGCCCTGTGTTCTGCTGCAGAGACCTTCGGCATGGTCACCCTCGAAGCGCTCGCTTCAGGCTGTTGGGTCTTGGGCACGGACAGCGGTGGCACGCCCGAAATCCTCCGGGAACAACCCGGAACCGCGCTTTTTGCGCCCGGCGATGCAAGAGGTTTGGCCCGCCATCTGCGGGCCATCGCGGATCGAGCGGTCTCCGACCCATCCACCGGGGCTGGACCCACCTCCCAACGCTGGACGCGCCCGGACCTGAACCGCTTCCGATCGGATGAGGTCGCAGCACGCTGGATCCAGCTGATTTCTTCTCTCCCCTCCTGACGGGTGAAGCGCAGAAGTCCTACCTTGCGCAACGTTTCCAAGGGAATTCCGTAATTCGCTCCATGAAAAAACAAGCCTACCTCCTGTTGCTGGTTCCGGCGCTGGCCGTCACCTCGTGCAAACAAAAAGAACTCCGCGTCGAGGATGTCAAGCCAGAAAACGTAGTAGACGAGTGCAGCTGCATCGAAAACCTCGCCGTGTCGATGACGCATTTCTACACCTACTACGAGGAGAACCAGGCCACGTTCAAAGAGGCCCAAGAACTCATCAATGCGAATCAAACCCTTCCGGCGGAATTGGCAGATCGTCACAATGCGATGATGAAGGGCATGCAGGAGAATGGCATCCGCGTTCAGCGCATCACCGAGGCCTGCAACGGATTTGTGGATACGGGCACGCTCGCGACCCCCAGTTTTCAGAGCGAATGTGAGCACACCGCGGCTTTTAAGGAAGCCATGGCCAAGCTCAACAGCCTGCGATAAGCCCGCTGCGCACCGCGTGCCGTCGCCCTCAGCGCGGTTCGCGGGTCTTGTCCCAGTCTTTTTTTGCGATGATGTGCCGGGAGAGGGACACCATTCCCTCCTTCTCCATGCGTTTCAACAGGCGGCTGATGACCTCCCGGCTCGAGTTGAGATCCGTGGCGATTTCTTGATGGGTGGCGCGCAACTCAGGCCCTTGGGCGCGGAATTGCTTCTCCAGGTAGAGCACCAAGCGTTCGTCCAGGGAACGAAAAGCCACCTGATCGATGACCTCGAGCAGTTCTTCCATCCGCACGCGGTAGGTTTCCACCACAAAGTGATACCACTCGGGAAACTGGCGCATGAGAATTTCCATGGTCTCCACGGGGACAGCCAACGCTTCGAGGTCTCCTTCGGCGATGCCCTTGATCATCGAGGTTCGGCGTTGGGTCGCGCAGATGAGCGACAGGGCGCAGGCGGATCCGGACTCCAACGAGTAGAGGTAGTGCTCCCCCCCATCCTCCCCTTCGCGATAGAGCTTGGCTACGCCGGAGAGGAGCAACATGGTGGAGCGCACGTATTGGCCCGAGCGCATTAACAAATCCCCGTCCTGGAAGCGCATCAAGGTCCCCCGGGTGACGAGCGTCTCCCGCAGCTCCGGGGAGAACATGGGAAAAGCCAGAGAAATTCGCTCCGCCAGCACTTGCTGCGATCCATCAAGCATCACGTGAAGTCATCTGTGTTAGAGGTTTGGTTTTGAAGGATTTGGTCTATAGCAAATGCCAAATCCCAATCCCGCTGCGTCACGCCTCCCCCCGCGTCATGGGTGTGCAACTCCAGGCGGACGTAGGCCCCGTTGTTCACGAAAATCGGGTGATGCCGGTGGGTCTCAGCCAGGAAGGCCACGCGGGTCATGAAGGTAAATGCCTCTTGAAAATGGGCAAACCGGAACTCCCGAATCAGACGCTGATCCCGCTCAATCCACATGATATCGTTGCGATGGTACGCCGTGAAATTAACCAATTCCCGGGGCGCAATCTTACCTTGGCTCCATGAAAAATGCCCTGGGGCCCATCGGTTTTGCCCCTCCGCCCATCGATGAGTCGACAATTGAGGCCGTGGTGCGCGTCTTGCGTTCCGGCTGGATTACTTCGGGGCCCGAATTGGCCGCATTCGAGCAGGAGATTGCTGCTTTTTGTGAGGTACCGGATGCAGTGGCCCTGGGCAGTTGGACCGCGGCCTGCGAACTGGTGTTGCGGTGGTGGGGCGTGGGGCCGGGCGACGAGGTGATCCTGCCTGCCATCACCTACGCCGCAACGGCGAACATCGTGCTGCACTGCGGGGCCACTCCCGTGATTGTCGACATTGACCCCGACTGCTATCAGTTGACCCCTGAGCGGTTGCGGGCGGCAATCGGACCCCGCACCAAGGTCGTGATGCCCGTGGACCTCGCAGGCTGGCCCGTAGATTACGCGGGCATTGCCGCCCTGCTGGGGGAGCCAGCCATCCGGGAACAATTCAGACCCGCCAATGCCTTGCAGGCGCAGGTGGGGCGACCGTTGTTTCTTGCAGATGCCGCCCACTCTTTCGGCGCACGGGTCGACGGCAAGCGGCTGGGCGGTCAGGCGGATGTGGTGGGCTTCAGCTTTCACGCGGTCAAAAACCTCACCACGGCGGAGGGCGGTGGGCTCTGCTGGAATCTGCCCGCAGGCCTGGACGGTCCCGCCTTTCGGAAATGGATCAAGACCTGGTCCCTCCACGGAGCCACCCGGGATGCGCACTCCAAAACCCTCGGCGGCTCCTGGCATTACGACATCGTCGGCGCGGGATACAAGTGCAACATGACCGACATTCAAGCCGCCATGGGGCGGGCTCAGCTCAAGCAGTATGCCGGACAACTGGAACGGCGGCGGGCGCTGGCTTTCCGGTACCACGAAGCCCTGATGGATGCGCCGTGGTATGTTGCGCCTCCGCTGGAATCGGAGGACCGCCAATCCTCCTTCCACCTCTTCACCCCGCGCATCAGAGGTTTTTCCGCGGCGCAGCGCGATGAGCTGATCCAGCGCCTGCAGTCGGATGGAATAGCCACCAATGTACACTTCATTCCACTTCCCATGCTCACGGTGCACCGCGAGCGCGGCTTGCGGATGGAGGACTACCCCCATGCCGCGAAATACTTCGACGAAATCATCTCCCTTCCCCTTCATCTTCAGCTGACAGACGAGCAAGTGGATGGGGTGGCGGAGCGCTTCCGTTTCCACGTCGAGGCGTTGTTCCGAGTCAGCCCGGGCGTCGCATGAGTGCAGGACGTTGGGTGGATGTGGCCTTGGCAGCGGTGGGACTGGCCCTTTCCGCCCCGTTCTTGCTGGCGGCATGCATCTGGATTCGCTGGGATAGTCCCGGCAGTCCTTTTTATGGCCAAACCCGCATCGGCCGCAACGGAAAACCCTTCACCCTGTTCAAATTGCGCTCCATGCGCCCCGTCCCGGAACTCACGAGCTCCATCACGCATGGCTCCGGTGACCCGCGCATCACCCGGCCCGGAAGGTGGCTCAGACGCACCAAGCTCGACGAACTCCCCCAGCTGTACAACGTCCTCAAGGGCGACATGGCCCTCGTGGGCCCCCGACCCGAGGTTCCGGAGTTTGTAGCGTTGTATACCGAGGAGCAGCGCGAAGTTCTGCGCGTGCGCCCCGGGATTACCGATCCCGTGAGCCTGGCCCACTACGACGAGGCCGCTGAGTTGCAAGGCCAGCCCCAGCCCGAGGTTTATTACCGAGAAGTGCTCATGCCGCGGAAACTCGCATGGCAGCGGGCCTACCTGGCCCAGCGCACGTGGCGGTCAGATCTCGGGGTGGTGGTTGCCACCATTCGCCGGATGCTCGGTTTTTGACGCCCACGGGGCGATGAGTTCGCGCACTTGCCGGGCCAAACTCGTCTGCTCCCGCTGCTCCAACAGCCACGCCACGTGGTAGAAATGCCTTTCCATGGCAAACTCGACGGGACAAGGCGCGCAAAATGTTCCCGCCTGCCGTTCCGATTCGCTGATGAAGTCCTCGATATCCCCGGGCAAGATGATGCTCCCCTTCCCGAAAGGATGGATGTAAAAGGACGCATCCGCTCCCGAACCGGGCTTCTCGGGAATGCGATCCTCGTCATGGCAACACAGCAGGAAATGATGCCGCAACTGAACAGGATACAAGGGCATTTCCAAGGACTGCGCCAACGCGAGATACAACATCCCGATGCCCACGGGATTCCCCTTCCGCTGCTGGAGCACCTGGCCCAACAGGGCATCTCCCGGTTGGGGCGTCCGGCGGTGAAGTTTGGCCAGACCATAGCGCTCGAACAAAGTATGATTGAGCAGCCGCACCTGCTCGAGCGTGGTCAGCGAAGTATCCATCTCCAACCAGGCATCCCGGCGCAACTTTTGGAAAGCGGCCCGAATGCCCTCCCCATCGGCATGCGGCATCACCGCTTCCTCCAGGATAATCGCCCCCTCCAACACCGAACGCTCTTGTCCAAATCCCCAAGCCACAGATCGGTTGCGCAAGGCCGCAAAGTGCAACCCATGCACCAATTCGTCCAAGCGCTGGCCATGCAAATCTGCCCAAGGATATGCGTGCCGCTCGCTGCGCAACCAGGGAAGTAATTGCTCACCTTGTCCCAATAGGGCTTCCCGCACGTGCTGGTATACCCCTTCGTCAGGATCATCCAGCAATTGAATCAGGGCTTGAATCTCACTCGGTTGCATCGACTGGGTTGCGGGTGTATCGGATCGGAGTTCCAGAGGCTGGTTCGAACGGTGAAGAGCCCAAATCTAAAATCGGACGGGAGGGCTTCCGGGGGGCGTTTCATCAGTTTTCAAAAAGTGACCTGTTGATGGATGCATGCATCCCTCGCTGCCATCTCGCCGTAACTTCCGGCATGCGACTCTCCCGTCACTACGTTTCCTCCCGTTCCGCCGCCCGCGCCCTTCCCAGAGGTTCTGCTCATGTATCGGATTACAACCGCGTTTTCTATGCCTTGTGGACCACCGGCGTATTTCTGGGCGTGATTTGGCTGGCTTTTTGGGCAGAAAAGATCTGGGGTTGGGAATTGCGGTCCGTGGGGGGAATCCGACCGCGCGAACTCGACCACCTCTCGGGCATCCTCACCTATCCCCTGCTCCATGGCGACTTGGAGCATCTGTGGAACAACACGGCGTCCTTTTTCACCCTCAATACGCTCTTGTTCTACTTCTACCGGTCCATCGCCCTTCCCGTCTGGGTCCTCATGTACGTCCTCAGTGGCTGCCTCCTCTGGTTGTTGGGCAATCCAGGCAACCACATCGGTGCGAGCGGCATGATCTATGCCCTGGCCGCCTTCTTGTTCCTGAGTGGATGGATTCGCAAGAATTCCATCCTCAAGCGGGTGAGCCTGGTGGTGGTGTTTCTCTATGGGGGAATGGTTTGGTGGATGCTGCCCGTCGAGGAACACATATCATGGGCCGGGCACTCAGCAGGCGCCATCATGGGAGTCACCATGGCCCTCATCTTCCGGCGAAAAGGCCCGGTAGACGACCCCATCCCGGTCGAGGACGATGCGCCACCTCCGGCTTGGTGGCTGGCCGCCCACCCGGAGTTTACCCCTGAAACCCTCGTTGAGGGCGAACCTTTCACCGCTTCTTCGAACGACTCCCCCCCTTCCCCACCGCTCCCAGGCGATGAAAAACCAGGGGGACCTCCCTTCCCAACCCAGGTGAATTGGGTCATGAAAAGAGAGAACCCGGCATGAGCGATTCATAATCGCTGCGCCGGGTTAAGCTCGCGGACCGTCCAGAAGGATGGCCTGTATGTGCGCCTCAGCTCACCATGACGGGCATCACCAGCATCAACACATCCTCCGTTTCATCCAACCCATCGACGGGTCGGATGATGCCCGCCCGATTGGGGGCAGACATTTCCAGGGAAACCTCCGTAGAATGGAGGTTGTTGAGCATATCCAACAGGAAACGGCTGTTGAAGCCGATTTCCATGTCCTCTCCGGTGTAGCTGCACACGAGCAACTCGTTCGCTTCGTTGGCGAAGTCCAAATCCTCCGCACTCACCGTCAATTCGCTGCCCGCCAAGCGCAAGCGAACCTGGTGCGTGGTCTTGTTCGCAAAAATGGAAACCCGGCGAATGGCTTGCTGGAAAGCAGACCGATTGATGACCATCCGGTTGGGGTTGTCCTTGGGGATGACCGCGTCGTAGTTGGGGTATTTCCCCTCGATGAGCCGGCAGACCAGCGTAACCCCGTCAAAGGCAAAGCGCACATTGGAGTCCGTGTAGGTGAGTTCCACCCGCTCGGCATGTGCCGCTGCTCCCTTGAGCAGGTTGAGGGGCTTCTTGGGCACCACAAATTGCGCGCTTTCGTTCACCTGAACGTCGGTGCGTGCATAGCGCACGAGCCGGTGGGCATCGGTGGCCACGAAGCGGACACTCTCCGGATAGAGTTCGAAAAATATCCCGGACATCACGGGCCGCAGGTCGTCATTTCCGGCCGCGAACAAAGTGCGGTTGATGGCCACGATGAGCGCGTCACCCGCGATCTCCACGGAACGTGCCTCCTCGAGTTCTGGCAGCTGGGGAAACTCATCCCCGTTCGCACCCGAGAGCTTGTACTTCCCTGCATCGCTCGTCATCTCCACGGCGAAAGTGGCCGGGTCGACCTTGAAGGTCAAAGGGACGTCCGGGAAGGCCTTCAGAATATCGAGCAACATCTTGGCCGGAATGGCGATCGATCCGGACTCTTCTGCCCGAACCTCCATCTTCACCGTCATGGTGGTATCCAAGTCGCTCGCGGAAATGGTCGCCTCTCCGGGTGCGATTTCAAAGAGGAAGTTATCCAGAATCGGCAACGTGTTGTTGCTGCCCAAAACCCCACTCAACATCGACAACTGACGCAGCAGTTGGCTGCTCGAAACAATAAAATGCATGGTCGAGAAAATATGCCCCAAAGATGAGCCAACTTCCGGAATCAACGCCCCCACCCGGTCCCGAGAAGCCGCGTTTTTTTTTCCACAAGCAACCCTTCCGAGCGGGTTGCGGTCTGGAAGGTGTTCGTGCACTAATTTGGCCTAGCAAAAAAACACCGCGATGATTCGTTCGTTCACCCTCGCCTTGGCGCTCGCCACCCTGACCTTTTCCCTTCAGGCTCAATCCACTGACGCCAGCGCTTCCGGCAACCCCCTCTACCGCGGAACCATCACCCCAGAGGCGGTCAATGTGCAGATTGACGCACACACGACCCGGGAAGGTTTGGCACAGATGCAACGCGACCTCTTTGAGGCGGGTGTGCACATGCGCTACGAGGGCATTCAGTGGGAGAATGGCCTCCTGACGTCCATCCACGTGGGCGTGAAAATCGGGGAGCAAGAAGGCATCGTCGAGCACTTCACCGGCATCACGGAGGACGCCGTCATCCGCATTCACGTGGCGGGAACGGGCGTAGAACGGAAGCTCTGCCTCGGCAAA
>JBEEPJ010000082.1:0-8229 GCA_041191165.1 Bacteroidota bacterium
TCCGGACTGGAGAACATCGACCTTCAAGCCGCGCAACAACGCGGCATCCAGGTTTTTAACTCCCCGGAAGGCAACAGCAATGCCGTAGGAGAGCACGCCTTGGGACTGCTGCTAGGCCTTTTGCGGCACATCCCACGTGCAGACCGCTCCATCCGATCCGGCCAGTGGCTCCGCGAAGCCCATCGGGGCACCGAGCTTTCATCCCTCACAGTGGGCATCATTGGATTGGGCCATACGGGTGGTGCTTTTGCCCGCAAACTCCAGTCCATCGGATGCACCGTGTTGGCTTATGACAAATACCGGGCGCACTATGACGGTGAGTGGGGCGTAAAAGCGGTCCCGTTGGAAGACCTATTTCAGAAAGCAGATGTCATCAGCCTGCATCTGCCGCTCAACGCAGAAACCCGCGGTTGGGTCCAGGATGATTGGTTCAAGCAATGGGTGAAAGGCGGCTGGTTCCTTCACACCGCACGAGGTCCGATTGCATCCACTGACGCCATTTTCCGCGCACTCCAATCCGGTCATCTGAAGGGTGCAGCGCTGGATGTACTCGATATGGAAGAAGCCACATTGGAGGGCCTTCAACCCCACTGGCACAACCACCCCATTTTCGAAGACCCGAGGGTGATTTGCACCCCCCATATCGCGGGATGGACCTATGAAAGCTATTTCGCTCTGAGCGATGTATTGGCCGACAAAATCCTCAAGGCCTTTCCAAGAGACGCGAAACTCGGCCGCTCACAAATCCTCTGATCCCGTCCGCTTTCTGCCTGAAGCCGAATACAGCACCTTCAGGGCGGAAGCCTTGCGCAACTCCTGCTTCACCTCTGTGACCACCCCCATCTTGGTTTCTTTGTCAACTTTCAGGGATACCCACATCTTGCTCTGCTCGTCCTCTTGCAGGGTCAAACGCTCCTTGGTCACCCAATCCATGACCATTGCCGGCGCAGAGAAAGCATCATTCAGCTGCACAACCGGTTCTGTTCCGTAGCGCTTGTCCATAGGAGGTCCTATGTTCACGTAGCGAATGAGGTGTTTTTTCTCCAAGCGATACAATTCGGAGGCCTCGGGGCGAATCACCCGAACTTTCTCCTCTTCCGTTCGGAGGACGGTAGCTACCATGAAGAAGAAAAGCAACATAAACACAATGTCGGGAAGGGAAGCCGTTGAAATCGCCGGCATACCCCGCTTGGCACCTTTTCTAAACTTGCTCATGGATGCGTCGATTAATAGTAAGTCGATCCCGCACGAGGTTCCGCCTCAGAAATGCGCTGCGGATAGACCGACCGAATGGCAATCACCTTGTTCAACAACTCTTCATTCTCCGTGTTGCGATCGTAGGCATCCTCAATTTCCTTGAAGGTTTGCCCAAACTTCGCCATCGCCAGCTCATCCCGCAATTCATTGACCGCAGACTGAAGCTCATTCTGCACCTGAATGTAGGTGTCGTAAGACGTATTGTTGTCGTTCTGCATGGAAATCAACGCAGAAGCCGGAAGCTCCTTGTAGTCTCCACCTAACAACTCAATTGCGATTTTCTTCTCCAACCAAAGGTCCAGTACAGCTTGATAGGCCTTTTTATTCTCATCGGATGCCGAGGCCACCAGAGACTTGTACTCCGCAACCTTTGCATTCACTTCCGATTTCCTCACCCAAACCCGCTCCGGGAACATGCCGTTTACCTTGGTCCCTCCTCCATTGGAGAACTCCATATCACGATTGGGTGGGACATCGATGTTGCCCACGCGATGTGACATAATCCCATCTCCTGTGGCAATCAGAAAGTTCTTGGCCTTGTTCTTGAGGTCCTCAAGGTTGAGGGGCTCCCCCTCTACCAGCAACAAATCCAAGAAGTTCACCTTTACGTTGAAGACATTTTGTTCCTTGGCCTGCGGAACATCCACATCCGGTGGAACCGGCGGAGGCAGTTGGCGCTTGATTCCTGCATCCGAGTCAATGGTGGTGGTCACCAACCAAAAAATCAGAAGGAGGAACGCAATGTCCGCCATGGAACCCGCATTGATTTCCTGAAGTTCGCGGCGTGCCATTTCAAAGATTATTTAAAGAGCCTGGAGACTTCCGCAACGATCACTGCAACGATGGAAAGAACCCCGAGCAGATAAGAGAAATACAAGCCGCCACCTGCCAACAGATCATCCCCGGGAGTAACGACCATGCCCGCCATTTCGTAAGGCTCTGTCACACGTTCAGCGAGCACATAGAAACTGATAATCCCGAGAAGGATGAAGGCAGCGATTCCGACGAGCGTTCCCAACTTCTGCTTGATGTTCGAGAAGAACTGGTAAATTCCGAAAAGCACAGCTGCAACCGCGGCTGCTACGCCAACCGCATAAACCATGTTCAACAACAGGTCCAAGTAGGTTCCATAATTCGCTTCACCCTCTACGACAGACTCCTCGGCAACCGAGTTCTGAACAATCAACAAGGTGAGTAGGGTACCCCCCGCAATGATGCCAATCCGAAGCGCGGTCAGCAACGTGTTTGTGAGTTTTTCTCCCATGACTTCCAAAAATTCAGCAGGGAATGGCTCCTTACTTGTTCTGCAAATTTTGCTTGTAGAGCAGATCCACCAAATCCATGGAGGCCTCTTCCATATCCAGGACGATGCTGTCGATTTTCGCCAGGATGTAGTTGTAGAAAATCTGGAGAATCATCGCGACGATCAAACCACCTACGGTCGTGATCAAAGCCACCTTGATACCGCCTGCTACGATAGAGGCATTGATGGTGTTTGCCTCCGCAATCTTATCGAAGGCCTGGATCATACCAATTACCGTACCCATGAAACCCAACATAGGAGCCAGCGCGATGAACAAGGACAACCAGCTCAGACCCCGCTCCAACTTCGAAGCTTCCACGGAACCGTAATCTTCGACCGCCTTCGCTACTTCCTCGTAAGACCCAGATGAACGATCCAGTCCCTGGTAAAAAATAGAAGCCACGGGACCGCGGGTGTTTCGGCAAACCTCTTTGGCTGCGTTGAGTCCGCCTTTGGAGAAAGCCTTCTCGATGTTGTTCACCAACTTCGAAGTGTTGGTGGTTGCCATGTTCAGGTAGATGATGCGCTCAATGGCCAAAGCCAGTCCGAGGATGAAACAAATCAAAACGAAGGACATGAAAACCGCACCGCCTTCGATGAAAAGGCGTTTCACCTCTTGGTGGAAGCTCACGACCTCCTTGGTACCCTCTTCGCCTCCTTCCGCCACGCTTCCCGCAGCGGCAGCAGCGCTATCCCCCGCGAGGGAGTCGGAAACGGCGCCAGTCGAATCACCTGCAGCCGGAGCGGCCACATTTTCCGTGGTTGCATCTTGAGACCAGGCCGTTTCGGGCGTGGTGAGCATGACCATTCCAGCGAGGGCCAGGAGGGCAAACAACTTCTTCATGGGAATCAGGTTGGTGTGTTGCTAATGTTGTTTTCAGCAGAATCGGCGCAAATGTAGGGCGCACCCGCGCAACTCCAAAAATTCGATGTTATTTCTCCATCGGACTTCCGAGGCCGTGCAGAATTCAAGGCGCATCCCTGAAAATGAAGTACACAGCGGCTACCAATAACCCGAGACCTATCCATTGGTTGGGCCCCAATGCCGCGTCCTTGAACCACCAGCGGCTCACCCCGAGGAACACCAACAGCGTCACCACTTCTTGGATGACCTTGAGCTGAAGGAGGGAATAGGGGCCTCCGTGCCCTTGAAACCCCAAGCGGTTCGCCGGGACCTGGAGGGTGTATTCGAAGAAGGCCAGTCCCCAGCTGATGAAAATCGCGCCCAATAGCGTCCGCCAACCCGCCTCTCGCGGAATCCACTTCAGGTGCCCGTACCAGGCAAAGGTCATAAACAAGTTAGCGGCGAGGAGCAGGAGGATCGGCGAGACGAAGCGCATGCGGCGAAGTTCGCGCATCAAGCATGAAGAAGGACGACTGAACATTTTGCATTCATTGGGCGTTTCGCTTTTGACCAATGATAGTATAACTACCATTTTTGCAGAGCAAACCCCGCAACTAAAGCGCATGGATGGATTCAATTTGGCCTTACACCAAGGCCTGTATGTCAAGGACCCCACCGGAAGTGCGTTGGGAATCAAGCTATTGACGCACGCCACACAGCTGCTCGACGAGCTGGGGCTCGAGCAATTCACCTTCCGCAAGCTTGCGGAGCGCATGGAGTCGACGGAACCCACGGTGTACCGGTACTTTGAGAACAAGCACCGGCTGCTGCTCTATCTGAGCACGGCCTGGTGGGGCTGGCAGGAGATGCGGCTCATCAGCGGGCTCGCGCACATCGATGGGCCTCAGGCCAAACTCGACTACGCCCTGCACCTCCTGACCGCCCCCATCCCGGACACCACTCCCCTGCCCGGGGTTCAGGGCCCGGTGTTGCACCGCATCATGGTCGCGGAATTCCCCAAGGCCTACCTCACAAAGGGCGTAGACGCGGAGAACCAGGAAGGCCTGTTCCTGGGCTACAAGCGGTTCTGTTCCCACCTCGCCCAGATCATCACCGACCTGTCCCCGGAGTTTCCGTTTCCGCGCATGCTCGCGAGCACCGTCGTGGAGGCGAGCATCGTCCAGCCCTATTTCCAGCGGCACCTGCCCCGCCTGACCGACCTTACACCGGACGACCCCGGCTGCAGCGAAACCCAGCTCGCCACATTCTTGCAACGCGTCATCCACGGCGCATGCCTCTCGCCTCAACTGACCTCCCACCTGAAATAATCTCCCTCCCGTGGCAGCCAACCCCCAACCCCTGCGGCGCCTGTTCCGCATGCTGTCCCGCGACCGTCGGGACATCCTTTATGTGTATGGATACGCCGTGTTCAACGGGCTCGTCGCCCTTTCGCTCCCGCTGGGCGTTCAGGCCATCATCGGACTGGTGCTGGCCGAGCGGGTCAGCAGCAGTTGGATCATCTTGACTGCGGTGGTGACTTTGGGGGTTTGGCTTTCAGGTGTATTGCAAGTCGTCCAACTCTCCATCACGGAGGTGCTGCAACAGCGCATCTTCACCCGGGCGGCCTTTGAGTTTGCCTACCGCATCCCCCGGCTCGAGAGCAAAGCCATCCGGGGCGTTTACACCCCGGAGCTCATGAACCGGTTCTTCGACATCCTCAATGTGCAAAAAGGCCTGTCGAAGCTGTTGCTGGATTTCTCATCCTCCGCGCTGCAGATCCTCTTCGGGCTGTTGCTCCTCTCCTTCTACCACCCTGTCTTCATTTTCTTCGGGGTGGGGCTGCTCGCCATGTTGACGACCATCTTCGTCTGGACGGGAAAATGGGGACTGGCCTCGAGCCTGGAGGAGAGCAAGTGGAAATACGCCATGGCGCATTGGCTGGAAGATCTCGCCCGGGGCATGCGCACTTTCAAGCTGGCGGGTACGACGGACCTGCCGCTGCAGCGCACCGATGAACTGGTCTCGCAGTACCTCTCCGCGCGCAAGGCCCACTTTCGCGTCCTGGTGCTGCAATACGGGCACGTCGTGGCCTTCAAGGGGCTCATCACGGCGGGGCTGCTCGCCATTGGCGGGTACTTGGTGATTGAGAATCAGATTAATGTAGGCCAATTCGTCGCCTCCGAAATCATCATCATCCTCACGATGAACTCGGCCGAGAAGCTCATCCTAACCATGGAACCCATCTACGACATCCTCACCGCCGTGGAGAAAATCGCCCAGGTCACGGACTTGCCCATCGAGCCGGAGCAGGAGGGGCTCGGGTTGAGCGATCTGGAGCGCGCCGGGGCGTCGGAGCGGGGGTGGTCGCTGCGATACCGGGACGTATCGCTCGAGGGGCTGATGGCGGGCGAGCCCGGGGTGCTCAACGACATCGACCTGGACATCGCGGCGGGCGAGCGCGTCTGCGTCTCGGGCCCACCGGGCAGCGGGAAGTCGTCGCTGCTCCGGCTCATGGCGGGGCTGGACGACGGGGCCAGCGGGATTCGCCTCATCAACGGCATTCCGGTGGGCAACATCGACGGCTGCGCCCTGCGGTCCCACATCGGCGACGCGCTGGAGGACGAGGTCATCTTTCACGGCACCGTCTACGAAAACATCGGACTCGGGCGGCCCGGGGTGGACTTCGCCGCCGTGCAGTGGGCGGCCCAGGCCGTGGGACTCGAAGCCACCATCACCCAGTGGCCCCAGGGATATGACACCGTGCTGGAGACCGGCGGCGTAGGCCTCCCCTCCTCCGCGGTGCGCCGCCTCTTCCTCGCCCGGGCCATCGCGTGCCGACCGAGGTTGCTCGTACTGGATCAACCCCTGAAGTCCCAGTCGCCTGAGGAGCGAACGCGTTTGGCCTCCTACCTCTGCGACAGACAACACCCCTGGACCCTGGTCATCGCCTCCAACGAGCCCGAGATCCAGCGGGCCTGCGACCGCGTCATCACCCTCTCGAATGGACGCGTGGTCTCCTCCACTCCATCTCCAACCGTTTCCTGATGCTCAACCTCTCTCCGACCTCCGTCGCAGACCGATTCTCGACCGATCGCTATCGTTCCTTCGGCATGCTGCGCAACCGGTACGTGGGCCCTTGGGCACGCCGCTTATTCCTCGGGGTGCTCAGCGCCGTGATTATCATCCTCTTCCTGCCCTGGACCCAAAACATCCAGGCGGACGGCGAACTCACGCTCCTCGCCCCGACCGAGCGGCCGCAGGCCATCCCGAGCACCATCGCCGGGCGCATCGAGCAGTGGTGGGTGCGCGAGGGCGATTGGGTGCAGGCGGGCGACACGCTGGTGCGCATCTCCGAGGTGAATTCCGCGTACATCGATCCGGCGCTTTTGCAACGCAAGCGGGAGAAGTGGGAGGCCAAACGCGCCTCCGCCCAAGCCTACCGCGACAAAGCCGCCGCCCTCGAGCAGCGCGCTCAGGCGGTACGCGCGTCCCGCACCATCGCCCAATCGACCGCAGCCAACGAGTTGGAACGGGCCCGCCTGCAGGTCATTTCCGACAGCCTCCGCTGGGTCGCCGCGCAGGCGGAGCGGGTCGTGGCCGAGGCCCAATGGAGCCGCCAGGAGACCCTGTACGAAAAAGGCCTCAAGTCCCTGACGGAACTCGAGGGCAAGCGGGTGGCCCGCCAGGACGCCCTCGCCGCCGAGACCGCCACCCGCAACGCCTGGGAACGCAGCCAAAACGCCGCCACCAACGCCGCCCTCGCCCGGGAAAACGTCCGCAACGACTACGGCGACGAACTCGCCAAGATCGACAGCGAGCGATTCGGGGCCCTCGCCGCCGCCGCCGAAGCGGACGGCGAAGCCGCCCTCCTGCTCAACGAGCTCGCCAGCCTCGAACAGCGGATGGGCTGGCACTACCTGCTCGCGCCCCAGACCGGCCGGGTGATGGAAGTACTGCCCGCCGGACTCGGGGAGATGGTCTCGGCCGGCCAGCGGGTGTTGACCATCGTGCCGGAGATGTCCCAGCGCGCCGTCGCCTGGTATGTCGCCCCCATGAACCTGCCCCTGCTCTCGGTGGGACAGCAGGTGCAATTCCTCTTCGACGGCTGGCCGGCGCTGGTGTTTTCGGGTTGGCCGGGGTTCACCTTCGGTACGTTTTCAGGCCAAATCACCGCCATCGACCCCGCCGCCACCCCGGACGGGAAGTTCCGCATCCTCGTCTCCGAGACGGCCGAGGATCCCTGGCCGGAGGCGCTGCGCCCCGGCGGGGGCGCGCGGGGCATCGCCCTGCTCAACGAAGTGCCGGTGGCGTATGAGATTTGGCGTCAGCTCAATGGCTTCCCGCCGGATTTCTACCAGCACAGCGGAAAGCTGGCTGGGACCGACGGCGACGCGGGCGGCAAAAAGTCGTCCCTCTCCAACTTCTCCAAGGACGAGAAACCATGAGCACGCGTCTCTCCCCAGCGCAGTGGGTACTGCTCGCCGCCGTGGCGATCGCTGCGCCCGACCCCCTGTCCGCGCAAGTCGCTCCGACCCCGGCAGCGGCCGCAGGCGCAGTTCCAGCCTCTCCGGAATCCGGGACGGCCTGGACCGAAGCCGGGACGGCCGGTACCGAAGCCGGGGCAGCCCCCGCGGCCGGTACGGCCTGGACCGAGGCGGCCTACCTCAGCCAGGTGGCTCGATATCACCCCATGGCGCTCCAAGCGGAGACGTTCCTCGACGAAGCGCGGGCGATGTTGATGCAGGCGCGGGGCGGGTTTGACCCCGCAGTGGGGGCGACTGCGGGCGGAAAATCCTTCGAGGGCACGCACTATTACACGGCGGGC
>JBEEPJ010000083.1:0-8123 GCA_041191165.1 Bacteroidota bacterium
GCCACCACAGGGGCAGGGGCTGCCACCACGGGGGCCGGCGCCGCTGCCACAGGGGCCGGGGCCGGGACTGCCGCTGCAGGGGCCGGAGCCGCCGTCAACAGCGAAGCGACATCCTCTCCCGCGGCGCCGATGATGCACAGCAGGCTATCCACCGGTGCAGCGCCTCCTGCGGGCACCCCGATGTGCAACAAAACGCCGTCATGGAAAGACTCAAACTCCATGGTGGCCTTGTCCGTCTCAATCTCCGCTAACAATTCTCCACTCTTGACGACGTCACCTACCTTTTTCAGCCAAGTGGCCACGACCCCTTCGGTCATGGTGTCGCTCAACTTGGGCATCCGAATGATTTCAGCCATGGTATCGATTTGAGATTCGCTCGAATTCCTGTTTTACAACAACTCAGTCTTTTACAAAGGGATAGGGGTCGGAGTAGACGTCTTCGTAGAGTTCATGCGGCTCGGGGAGCGGACTTTCCTCCGCGAACTTGACGCATTCTTCGACCAGGGCCTTCACCTCCTGCTCCACCTGCTCCAGTGCGGCCTCTGTCGCCCAGCCCTGCTCGAGCAACACCGCGCGGACGTGCTCGATGGGATCGCGGTCTTGGAAGGCGTTTACCTCCTCCTTGGTGCGGTACTTCTGGGGATCCGACATGGAGTGACCTTTGTAACGATAGGTCTGGATGTCGAGCAAGGTGGGGCCTTCGCCTGCACGGCCGCGCGCCGCTGCACGTCCGATGGCCTCACAAACCGCTTCAGGCGACATGCCATCCACCGTCTCCGAGGGCATGGCGTAACTGGCGCCCAGCAAAGAGAGGTCGGTGACATTCGAAGTCCGCTCCACGGAAGTGCCCATGGCGTACTTGTTGTTTTCCACGATGAAGATGACGGGCAACTTCCACGTCATGGCCATATTGAAGGTCTCATGTAGCATCCCCTGGCGCGCGGCGCCGTCCCCGAAGAAGCACAACGTCACGTGGTCTTCCTTGCGGTACTTGTCCGCGAAAGCGATGCCTGCTCCGAGCCCGATTTGGCCTCCGACAATGCCGTGACCCCCGAAGAGGTTCCGCTCCTTGTCGAACATGTGCATCGAACCGCCCTTTCCCTTGCTCGTGCCCGTGCGCTTGCCGAAGAGCTCGGCCATTACGAGGCGCGGGTCCGTGCCCATCGCAATCGGATGGGCGTGGTCGCGGTAAGCCGTGATGACGCGGTCCGTGGGGCGGATGGCTTCCACCATTCCCGCCAAAATCGCCTCTTGTCCAATGTAAAGGTGGCAGAATCCGCCAAACTTCTGTTGGATGTACAGCTGACCGCAGCGCTCCTCAAACTTGCGCATGAGGTACATGTCCCGGAACCACTTGTGATAGACTTCTGCACTGTGGGGCACGGCGGGGCGGGCTTTTTTCGGCGCCGCAGGGGATTTCTCTGCAGCTTGAATTTTCTGGGTGGGGCGCGACGCGCGGGTTGTGGTGGCCATCCTTCCTCTTTTTCTGTAGGGCAAATATAGTTTGTCGCTTCGGCATCGTCGAATTTTCGGAGCCTTAGGTGGGGATTTCATGCCCCGAACGGCTCCGCGTGTCGCTTCCCGGGCGGCTTGCTGTATATTTCCAGCGTTGAACCTGCTCGACTCCCTCTCGACCCTTCGCCCCATCGCGTTGAGCGAAATCGCGGGTGCCGCCCTGCTCGACCGACTGGATCAAAAACTGATCATCTCGGAGCAATGGCTGCCCGAAATTTTGGCGTTTTGCCGCGATTTGGGCGAGGAGGATGGCGGAGGTTATCGCATTCTGGAGGTGAATGACCAGCGGCTTGCCCGGTACGAAAACTTGTTCTTTGACGCTCCGGGGTTCGATGCCTTTAACGACCATGTGAGGGGGCGCAAGATTCGCCATAAGGCCCGGATTCGCAGCTACGGAAGCAACGGCCAAACCTTCCTGGAAATCAAGCGAAAAACCGTGCACGGCCGGACGGTAAAGGACCGATTGCAGCGCCCTGACGCGGGGATTTGGAACGCCCCGATGTCCGAGGTGGAACGGGAATTTCTCGCGCATCACTTTCCCTATGCCCAGCTGGCTCGGCCGGTCCTTCAGTCCCATTTTTATCGCTTCACCCTCGTCCACCCGGGACGCGGGGAGCGCATCACCTTCGACACCGGTCTGTCGTTTCGGTTGCCGGATGGAATCCCGGCGCATCTGCCGGGTGCAAAGGAGTCCCCGCGAGAACTGCCCGGGGTGGTCGTACTCGAAATCAAACAAGCCCGCATCGACCGCCAGTCGCCCATCTACCGCGTCATCGAACGATACTTGGGGGCTCACCCCCCGCTCGGAAGACCTACCCGCCTCTCGAAGTACATCCTCGGGGTGGGACTGGTATATCCTCAGTTACCTTTGCGCACCTATCTGCCTGTTTTCCGTGACATTCAACGGTCCCTGAATCCATGACCTCGTCCCTCCTCCTCGACTTTCTGCCCGCTTTCCTGGGCAATTTGCTCTCCAGTTTGGTTCTGGTGCTTTTCATCTACCACCAAGCTGCGCAAAGGCGGGAGTTTGTGTTCACCTTCTTGAGCGTTTCCACGTCGGTCTTTCTGTTGTGTCGCCTGCTGATCGGGGTGGAGTTGGATTTGGCCTTCGCCCTCGGACTTTTTGCCATCTTCGGCATTATCCGTTACCGGACAGACGCCATCCCCATCCGCGAAATGACGTACCTCTTTCTGGTCATTTCGCTGGCGGTCATCAACGCCTTAACTACGGGGGATGACACTTGGGGTGTGCTGGTGCTGGCGAATGGCACGGTTTGGGCCATCACATGGGTGCTGGAACGCCTGTGGAAACTGCGTCACCTGGCCACCAAAATCGTCATCTACGATCGGGTTGACCTCATCCACGCCGGGCGTCGGGAGGAACTCATCGCGGACCTTTCGCAGCGCACCGGAGTGGAAATCGAGAAAATCGAAATCGGAAAAGTGGACCTGCTCCGCGACACAGCGGTCATCAAGGTATTCTTCGATGCGAATGTCGTTCTCGGTCATTTCGAAACGCCCAGCGAGTCCGAATAACCGCATCCATCGTTCAAGTGTTTCTGTCGATTGCGAATGGATGCCCGCATCGACCTATTGCAACCGACACCATCGCGTCATGCACAAAACGGTGCAAAGGAACGGATGGCGGCTGCTCAATCCCTGCGGCGGAGCATGACCACCGCGTGGGCAGATACGCCCTCTTCCCTTCCTACAAATCCCAACTTCTCCGTGGTGGTGGCTTTGACGGAGACCCGGGAAAAGTCCACACCCATCACCCCTGCGATGGACTGGCGCATGGCAGGCACATAACCTGCAATCTTGGGACGCTGAAGACAGACAATCGAATCCACATTCACCAACTCCCAACCTTTATCCAGCACGAGATCATAGACCTCGGCCAACAGTTTTTTGCTGTCGATTCCCTTGTATGCGGGGTCCGTATCCGGGAAGTGCTGGCCGATGTCCCCGAGGGCAATGGCCCCCAAAAGGGCATCGCAAATCACGTGCAGCAAAACATCGGCATCGCTATGGCCCACGGCTCCCGCGGTGTGCGGAACCTCAATCCCCCCCAACCAAAAAGGAACACCCGGCGCCAGGGCATGCACATCGTATCCACACCCCACCCGAAAATCCGGCATCATTCTACTTCGGAGGATTTGTTGCCCTTCAAATCAGCGAACTGCAAGCGCAGGGTGAATCGTAGGGTGTTCGCCAGGGGATTCTGTTGACGGGTGGAAATCAGATAACTCAAGTCGATGGTGAACACGGTGTACTTGATGCCGGCGCCGAGGGTGATGAACTGGCGGTTCCCCTTCGAGTAATGTTCGTTGAAAAACCCGCTGCGGAAAGCGAATACATCGCTGAATCCATACTCGATTCCCCCGCCGAGGTTGTATTCGCGCAGCTCTTCCCTGAAGATGCTTCCGGGCTCGATGCTGTACGTTCCATCTGCATTGAAGTCCACGATGCCCGGCGCGTCGTAAAAACTCTGAATCATGGCCGAAGCCACACCGATATTGGGATCATAGCCGCTCACGATTTCCGTTCCCGACTCCTGGTCATAAATGGGCGTGGTGGGCACCAACAACTTATTCGCATCGCACGTGAAGGTCAGGCTATTGTCCGCATCCAAAGGCAGTTTGTAGGCAAAACCCGTGCGCAGATTGGTGGGAATAAAGTCCCGGTCTGCGCTCTCGGTGTAGCTCATCTTGGCGCCGATGTTGCTGACATTCAGACCCCAGTTGAACTCCCCCTTCTTCCCGAACAACCGAGCCTTGGGGTTGGTGTAGAACAAGCTCGCGTCCACCGCCACCGAGCGGCCGGGCTTGGAGTTTGCCCCGAGGACGTTCGTCCCTCCCGTGAGATTGGAGTTGATGAACCGCGTCGCAATCCCGCCGCCAAATCGGTCGGTGAATTTCTGGGAGAACCCAAGGTCCAGGCTGAACTCTGCGGGCTGAAAATCGCGGATGGTCGTCCCCGACTCGTCCGTGAACGTGATGTTTCCCAGGCTGAAGTAACGCAAGGCACCACCCCAGGCCTGACGGTCGTTGATCTTGCGAATCCCCGTGAGGTAGGCGAGGTTCATGTCGTCCACCAAGGCCCGGAGCCAGGGCGCATAGCTCAGCGAGAACTCGACGTCGTTGCTGAGGAACGCCATCTTCGCCGGGTTCCAATGCAAACTGTTGCCATCCGGCGACAGCGCCACTCCCGCATCCCCCATCGCCCCGGAGCGCGAATCCGGACCAATCATCAAGAAAGGCACCGCCGTGGTGATGGTGTTCAACTGCACAATGCGCGTGGGGTCATCCGGGTTGAGCTGAGCCTGCACTCCGCTCCTGCCTGCAATCACCAGCATCAGCGCGGCCATCACAGCAGGCACCATTCGGGGGAAGTTCCTTTTCTTCATCATGTTCGAGCAGCAAATGTAGTCCTAAGATTCACCGGCCTATAACGACGACCTTGCCAGAATATTGCACCGAGGCCCCCGTGTTTTGTTCCAGGGTCATACGATAAAGGTAGATGCCGGGTTGCACCCGCTGGCCTTGGGGGTTGCGCAGGTCCCAGCGCAGCGGCGGGGAACGGTAGCCGGTGGGGGACCAGGTTTGGCCTGCCCCCAACACCTGCCGCCCATCGGGCGCAAAAACGTCCAGCAGCAACCTCCCCTCCGCCGTGGGCGCATTGTGTTCGAAGGTGAACCACACCTCATCCACACAGGGATTCGGGTACGTCGACACCGCCCCGATGACCCAGTCCTCCCCGTTCACCACGAAGTCCAGCGCTCCCGTGGCCTTGTTGTTCTGAACATCCCAAACCGTAACCTCCAGCCGGTGGGGCCCATCAGCCAGTCCCTCGAAAGGATAACGCACGATGCCCTACTGATACGTATTCGCTCCGGAGACATAGTAATCGTTGAGCAAGATGGCCCCGTCGTTGTCCCCGTCCAGCACCGCCTTCATCTGATGTCCGATGCCCACGCCCGAAGTATTGATGCCCCCCGCGTCATTCACCACCGCCAGCAGCAGGGGATTGGCGTCGGTCAATCCACCGGAACGGAATTGATAGTCATTCATATACAAGGCCAAACCCGGCGGCGTTGCATCCACCTCAAAGGTCTCCGCCACCCCGCCAATGATCCAGTCCTCGGTAAATCCGTGCGCGTCCACTCCTCCCCCCTGCGCATACGCACTCACCCGGCCGGGCCCGAAGGCGTAATCGATGTCACGGGGTACCACGAATGAGCAGGTGAACACACCGTTCTCGACGGTGGCAAGGCCCTGGAACAGGACACTCCGAAACAAGGAGTAGCTGTGCGGCGCCCCTGCCCCATCGTTGTTCAGGGTGGTGATTTGGCTCCGCTTGTCAAACACCTTGACGACCACGTGCCCCGAAAAGTCGTGCAGGGTATCGCCCCCGGGCAACCCCACATAGCCGCGCACGGTTCCCAACTCCAGCGCGCGCAGGGTATCCTGCTCCACGTCCAGAAAAACACGGTGCTCCGGATAGGCGAGGCGTAAGGCCGGATCCCCGAGCAGGGTGAAGTTGCGCTTGTTGCTGGTATTGGAGACCTGCGGGTCATTCTTGGTCGCGCGGGCCACATCCCCCAACCGCGGATACCCCTCGGGGCCGCGCTCGAGCACCACGTTGTAAAATGCGCGGTTGAGTTGCTGATTCGATCCGCTAAACACCACCCGGGTCGTCGTGAGCATGCCCACCGCCCCGCCGGAGGGGTTCATGACCATCATCTCACCTGCCGTCTCCTCACTCGGATCATCGAATCGGGCCAGCTCGCAAGTGGCCGTCATCATGAGCGGCATCCGGTAAGCGTTGTCCCAATTCTGAATCATGGTGGTGTTGAGCACCCGCTCATGGGCCCAGCCCTTCACCCCGCCGTGCCCGATGTAATTCATAATCAAGGCGCCGCGCTTCATTTGGCGTTGGATGGCCTCCGCGGCATCCGGATAGCGCTCGCCCCCGGCTGTGGTTTCCTGCGGGAAGGCATCGAAATATATCTTATTGACATCAAAGGCATTGTATCGCTCCCGAATGGTCTCTGCATGCTCATCGCTGTTGAGCATGTGGACCAGCTCCGTGGGCCCGCCACTTCCGTCCATGTCATCCGAGACGAAGCAGAGGGTGCTGCGCCAGCTTCCCCAGGCACTTCCCACGCCAGCCTCTTGCCACCAAGCCTCATCGCCCTGCCCAGACGTTCCTTCTGAGGCCCGCATGTAACGCGCGATTTTATCGACAAAATCGGCTGCCTCTCCAACGGTGTTGCAGGGAATGCGGCCCACGCCGAGGGACATGCGATCCCCGATTCCCTCCCCGTATTCCTCCTCCAAAAACGCGAAGTAATCGTCGCTCACGTAGCTGTCCGTGGGACTGGCGGAGTTCGCGCTCTGATAGGTGATGATGTATGGGGAATTCCACAAAGCGCCTTTGTTCGCGAAGGTGCCATCCCCGAAGAGCAGCAGGTACTTGGGCTCGTCTGCAGCGTTGCCGTTCGCGCGGTCGAAGAGCATCTTCATCAGCATCTTGAGGGCCGTGGGGTCCGGATTGCCGCTGGAGAAGGCGTGAAAAACATCCTCTTGCAAGGTCAGTCCCACGCGCATTCCTTCATCGGCATGCATCCAGGCCAAACGCTCGGCTTCCTCCCAAAAAACGGGTTGCGTAACGATGACCAAGTCCTGGGGCCCCCAAGCATGCAAGTCCTGAACTTGCACCCCCCCTTTGAAATCCGGTCGCGGCACCGCGACATTGCCCAACAGGAAGAACGTCCGCAGGGTATCCAACGGCGCCTCAAACACCAAGGTGCCATCCGGCTCCAACACCGCCTCCCGAATCTCCGGCCTCACGGCATCCGTCACATCCCACACCTGTTGAACCCCCGCCCCATCTGCAATCCGGTACTCCGCCGCCACCACGCCGGTCTCCGGCTGTGCCCCCTCAAATCGCAGCACCCCAGCTGCGAGCTTGAGCGCCCGCGGCTGGACCAACCGGATGTAGTCCAACCAACCCCGGGCAGCCCCGTCCCCCCCTTGCCATTTCAACTTCACCTCCACACGGGCCGTCGGTCCCGTCCCGCTGACCCAGGTCCCATTCCAAGTCCCTTCAGCCCCCGTGTAAACCAGCGAAGTAGAGGACTCACTCGTCATCGACGGCGCCAGGATTCCCCCACCGGTTAGCGGCGCACCCCCTGCGGTCACCTCAAAACTGCTGGGCACCCCGATCGACCGCGCCGCCACACGCACCTCCAACTGGGCCTCCTCGTCTGTGAGCGCATACGGCACCGGAAAATCAAAGGCCCGCTCCTGTACCACCCCAAACTCCTCGCCCAACCAGGCCCTCCCCGACCGATTGGGACTGACCCACTCGGATTCGTGGAACAGCACCTCGCGGAAAGTGGTCACCTCCATCCTGGGCCCGGGGGGCACCTCCGGCGCTACTTGCATCCTGCTCTCCTCCAACTCCGCCGGCCCCAATATTTGCACGTAGTAATAGGCGGAATCACACCAGGGATGCCGGGCATGCCGGTACGCCTGCGCCACAGCATCCCATCCTGACGCATCCGGCCCCTGCGCATAGAAGAACAATGCGTCATCCTCCCCCCA
>JBEEPJ010000084.1:0-19932 GCA_041191165.1 Bacteroidota bacterium
GCGGATGCCGTGTATCGGTTGCAGAACTGGCAGGTGGTAGACACCTTATTCGATGCGCGTGAGATGCCTGCGGGAGCGGTCTGGTCCATGCCGCAACGCACGGCTTCGAAACCGCAGGTAAGCCAGGCGGATGCCGCGGAATTTTTGGCAACGGGGGGGATTTTCGTGCGATTGTCAGCTTGGTCGGTGGGGGTTGAGGTGGTGGTCCTCGGCGGGGTCGGGGGGTGGTATTACCGCCGCAAACGGACGGCATCAGGGCTTTCCGGTCGCGCGCTGCATTCCAGTCCTGTGATCTCGGCGAATGACCAGCTGGGAGATGCCACTGAATTCAGCCTCAACCTCGATCGGTGGTCCAAGGGGTTGACAGATGTGATCTGCGCCCCCGAAGGGGCATGGGAGGTGGACGCCTTCGCCCGGTTGATGGGATTGGATCCCACCTCTCACCCCGAGACCCTGCGATCGCAGCGCGCGCGCGCTTTTCAGCAGGTGAATGAGGAGAGTTTGGTGGTATTTGGATATGAGATCCTCAACCGAGAAAAACATCCTCGCGACGCGCGTGCCGTGGTTTACAGGCGCGCACCGATGCCGCGATTTGTCGTCGAGGCGGTTGAGCGCCACCATGCGCGTCAGGAAATGCCCAGCGAACGATAAATGGTGCGCTGGATCTCGGTTCTGACGTTGCGCTGAAGAAGGAGTTTGTTCTCCGCAGTGGGATACACGCGGTTGCTGAGGAAGATGTAGACCAAATCGTGTTCCGGATCCGCCCAGGCGATGGTCCCCGTGAATCCCGTATGTCCAAAGCTCTTGCTCGAAACCTCCGAACAAGTGGGGCCGCTGATGTGCTTGGGCGTGGGGCGATCAAATCCGACTCCCTTTCGATTTTTGGTTACGTCTTTGCTCACGGGAGAAGTCCACGCTTCTAGCGTCGCTGGTGAAATCCATTGGGCATCCGCATAGCAACCGCCCCGGTTGAACATGTGCATCAGCCGTGCGAGGTCGTAGGCATCGCTGAACAGGCCCGCGTGACCCGCCACCCCACCCATCAAGGCCGCACCGGGATCGTGGACGTGGCCATGGATGAGCTGCTTTCTGAAGGTGGTCTCCCGCTCGGTGGGTGCGATCTGCTGGATGTCGAAGCGCTCCAAGGGACGATATCCCATGGAATGTAGCCCCATGGGCGCGTAAAACCACTCCTCCACAAACGCGTCCAGCGGTTTGCCCGTGATTTTTTCGGCGGTTTGTTGGATGAGGTAATACCCGAGATCGCTGTATTTCATGCTTCCAACGCCTTCGAGTTTGAGATTCCGAATCCAATCGAGGATGGTGTCTCGCATGGAAGGGAGTACATACAGCGAATGAGCCACTTGCCAAGAGTGCTCAGCATCCGATTGCGCAGCGAGCAATCCCGGAATGGATTCCGCCCGTTGCGCCAAGGGGAGGATGGGCGGCAATCCCGCCTGATGCGATAGGATCTCCTCGTAGGTCTTGCGACCGATTTCACTGGATTGAAATTGGGGGAGATATGCGGAAACAGGTTGTTTCCGGCTCCAGCTGCCCCGGTCTTCAAGGGACATCATGGCCAAGGTCGACGAGGCGATCTTGGTGATGCTCGCCAGGTCATAGAGGGTACCGGGTTGTACGGGCTGGGTGCCGTCCGTTGTGCCGTAGCAGCCGTCGTGAATGATCTGTCCTTGGTGGGCGACCACCACGCGGCAGCCCGGTGTGGCTCCAGAAGCGATGGCGACGCGCACGATGGAATCGATGGCGGCGCTGCCCGAAAAAGGCACGTCTGACCAGCCCAGTCGCTGGTCGCCCGCCCAGGGCAATCCGTGGCCGCAGGGAAAGCCTCCGGCGCTGACCGGGAGGTGCCCTCCGGCCCGGCCCGCCCCGGCGAGTGCAGCGGCGACGACCTTTTGCGCACGGGCGTCATCTTCATAGGCCACGAGGATGGCATCGGCGGAATCCAGTGCGCCCTTCGCCCTGTCGAGCAAGTATGGACTGCCGAAAATCACCACCGCCACGCGCGGACCTTGCGCCTTTGCCTTCCCCGCCGCACAGAGGTCGCCGATGGCCTTCCAGGTTTCGGGGGCCACGCCATAGTTCTTGCTGACCCGGCGGTCGGTGCCCCGCAGGGCCACGATGACCCAATCGGAACCGCCCAATTCCGCCAGGGCGGAGGAGGCGGACGATAGGCCTAGGCTTTTGACGTCTGCGCCGGAGCCCAAAATTTGCCGCAAGCGGGGGGTGAGGACGTCGGAGTCCGTACCGGCCCCCGCTTGGGCCACGACCACCCGACCGGCTCCTGCGCGCAGCGGCAAGCCCTCCTCGCTGTTCTTGACCACAGTGAGCGCGCTGGCGAGAATCTCGGTGTGCAGGGCCTCCCGAGCCGGGGTTTCTTTGAGGTCCGAGAGGCGCACATCCGGCAGCGGGAGGTGGGCTTGGGTCCAGGATTTGGCCTGCAATACCCTCCGGCATTTTTCGGCGATTTGCAGGGAATCCATCCGGCCCTCCCGAACGGCAGCCATCACTTGCGCCACCACCGCAAAAGGGTCATCGGGGAACAACAGGACGTCATTTCCAGCGATCAGAGCATCCACGGAGGGCGAGGGCGAGGACTTGTAGTCAGAAAAGCCCTTCATGTTCATGGCATCCGTGAACACCAGCCCCCGATACCCCATCTCGCCACGCAGCAGCTCGCCAATCACCCGGGGCGACAGGGTGGACGGGCGGTTGGATGCCGTGTCCAACGCAGGGATGTAAAGGTGCGCTGCCATCATGGCGCCTACCCCCGCATGCTGTAGGGCATGGAAAGGCACCAACTCCACTTCATTGAGCCTTTTTCGGTCGTGGGCGACGGTGGGAAGCGTCGCGTGGGAATCGGAATCCGTGTCGCCATGACCGGGGAAGTGCTTCGCCGTAGCCAATACCCGCTCATCCTGCAACCCCAAGGCATAGGCCGTTCCCAGGCGGGAGACCCGCAGGGGATCTTCGCCGAAGGACCGGTAGCCGATTACGGGATTGTCGGGATTCGAATTGACATCCACGTCCGGGGCGAAGTTGACATGCACCCCGATGGCCTTGAGGTCCCTGGCGATGCTTCGCCCCATCTCCCGAACCAGCACGCTGTCATCGGTAGCACCCAATGTGAGCGCCCGCGGAAACCCGTGGGTGGAATCCAACCGCATCGAAAGCCCCCATTCACCGTCAAAAGTCACCAGCAACGGAATGGCGGATGCCGCTTGAAGCCGCTGCACCAGCGCACGCTGTGCCGCCGGTCCACCCTGCATGCTGATGACTCCGCCGATGCCCAGTTCCCGGCACCATTTCAAGGCCAAATCCCCATTCCCCCGCTCCTTTTCAGAATACACCGCTGGCATCACCAACTGGGCGATCATTTTCGGCAGGGTCAGGGTTTTCATGACGGAATCGGCCCAAGCGGTGGCCCGATCGCCTTCAGGGGTTCCCGGAAGAAAAGGGGGTTGCATCGCGGGTCCGCCCGGCAGGGGAACGGGGGCGTGCGCTGCGGCATCCTCAGATGGTTCGAGCTTGCGTTCCCACTGCAACCAAGCCGCCCAGGTGGCCCAGGCAAAAAGCGACAGCCCAACCCCCACCAAAACCAGACGGAGTTTATTCTGTTTATGCATGTTCCTCCAATGCCCTGCGGGCGCGTGATGCGATGAAATCGAATTGCTCGTCCAAGGTCAGCATCGAATTGTCGACCAACACCGCATCTGGGGCCTGCCGCAAGGGGCCCACCTCGCGCGTGGAGTCGATTCGGTCTCGTTCAAGCACGTTTTCCAGCACCTCTTCAAAGGGAACTTCTTTCCCTTTCTCCACCAACTCCTTGTGGCGCCGGCCCGCCCGGACGCGTGCGTCGGCGGTGATGAAAAACTTGAGCTCGGCCTCGGGAAGGACCACCGTGCCGATGTCTCGCCCATCCATCACCACCCCGCCCATGTCGGCCATGCGCTGCTGCAGGCCCACGAGTTTCTTGCGCACCGCTGGCACAGCGGCCACTTGGCTCACCCATTTGGCGACCTCCATGCTGCGGATTTCGCGCTCTACATTGGTGCCGTTCAAGTGCACCTCAGACTGATTGGATGCCGGATTGAACTTGAACTGCAGGTACATCCGTTCAAGGGCTTTTTCCAATCCTTGCGCATCGAGTTGGTCGCGTTGGATGAGCCTTTCGCGCATGGCAAAAAGGGTGGCAGCCCGGTACATCGCCCCGGTGTCGATATAGACGAAGTTCAGCGCCCGAGCCAACGCCTTGGCCACCGTGCTCTTCCCCGAGGATGAATGGCCATCGATGGCAATGTTGATGCGGCGTCGGCTCATGGGACGAAGGTACAAAGCCCGATGAAATCCCGGCGTTCAGTTGGGGACTTGCGTTACGGCCCGGCTGAACAGCGGAAAGAGCAGGTTCAAATGCGTGGAAGACCCTGCAAAGTGGTACGTGTTGCGCCCGATTCCCAGTTCGAATCGACGGGCTTTGTAATGCACCCCGATGGCCAGACCGTTGGTGCCGACACGCCCAGCAGCTTCCATCTCTTTGCGTCTGCGGTAATCAAAGCCCAGGGAAATCTGAAGCTGAGGGGAGAGCACGACCTCTGCGCCAAGGCCCACGTGCCGCATGACCTGATCTCCCCAGCGAAAAGTGGAGTTCTCCACCACCTCGCCTGTGAGTGGGTCCACCTGATCGTCATAGGTGCCGGGCGGGGCCAAATCCCCCCGCTGCAGATAACTTCCCGTCGCATACAACCGGAACGGTGCCCGGAGGAAGGCCTTGGAGACCCCCAATTGCAAGTTGGACGGAGTCAAGCCTCCGGCGGGCGTCCAACCCCACTGATATCCGATGCCCGTCCAGGCGAGCCCCACGGACCAACCCTGATCCGGCCAGCGCCCCATCACCGCGCAATCCAGCCCCGCCACGGCGGCATTGTCCCGGTCCAGGTTGCGCATGCCCGCGAATACTTGCCCCCCTAACGTCCAATGGGGCCGGAGGGCATAACCCACCCCGGATTGCAGAAAGTACTCCCCGCCACGAAACGTGCCGGTGGCCATGCCGGTGGCGTCCGTGCCGTCGAAAGTCCCAAAAGAAGCGAAACGAGCGCCCCATTGCCAGGTGAGCTTGCCCCGGGTTTGGACGACGTGATTGAGCGTCGTGAGCGACATCCCGGCGAAGTAGTCCATGTGCTCGAGCGCCACCATTCCGTCGAGGGTGCTGTCCAACGCGGCGGGATTGTAGGCCGCCATGTGGATGTCCGCCCGCGCATTGCAGGCCAAACGCCCGCCCAACGTCGCCGACCGCGCATCGGTCACCAATCCCAACGGAAGGGGTTCCGATGGGGAGGTGCCGGTGGCATCGGCATTGGTTTGGGCTGCCGCCTGCCCCACGAGCAACAGCAGCCCAATCGCCACGGCCCCGGCGATGCCTTCCGGGCGGGTTGCCCACTGCCTCATGCGATGGTGCGCTTGTTGTCCACCGATTCCTTGAGGAGTCCTCGGGTGAGCACATCCGCCATGGTCTCGACATACGTGAACTTCAACCCTTTGAGGTAACGGGCCTCGATCTCGGCGATATCCGCTTCGTTCTGGGTGGAAAGCATGATTTCGGTGATGCCGGCGCGTTTGGCGGCCAGGATCTTCTCCTTGATGCCGCCCACCGGCAGCACCCGGCCGCGCAGGGTCACCTCGCCGGTCATCGCGAGCGCCTTGCGGATTTTTCGCTGGGTAAAGGCGGACGCGAGGGAGAGGAGCAAGGCGATGCCCGCGCTGGGACCGTCCTTGGGCACGGCGCCCTGGGGCACGTGGATGTGGATGTTCCAGCGGTCGAAGAGGTCGGGCTTGAGGTCCAAATCCTCGGCGTGTGCCTTCAGAAACTCGAGGGCAAGCAGGGCACTTTCCTTCATCACATCGCCCAGATTTCCCGTGAGGGTGAGCTTGCCCTTGCCCGGCGTGAGGGAGGTCTCGATGAAGAGGATGCTGCCGCCGACAGAGGTCCAAGCGAGCCCGGTGGCCACACCGGCGAGCGCATTGCCCTGGTAGCGATCCCGCTCCCGGGGCGGTCCTAGGATGACCGGCAAATCGGCTGGCAGAATCTCGGGCGTGAAGGGCTGTTCCATGGCGATTTGGCGGGCGCGGTGGCGGACGAGTTTGGCCAGTCGCTTTTCCAGCGATCGAACGCCCGACTCGCTCGTAAAATTGTCCACCACCGCCTCCACGGTGGCCTTGGGCAACTTCAACTCCTTGGCGGTGAATCCGGTATCGGAGATGAGCTTGGGCAGCAGGTGCCGGGTGGCGATTTGCACCTTCTCTTCCACGGTGTAGCCGCCCACTTCGATGATTTCCATGCGGTCGCGCAGCGCGGGTTGGATGGAAGAAAGCGAGTTGCAGGTGGCCAGGAACATCACCCGGCTCAGGTCATAGTCCAGGTCGAGGTAGTTGTCGTGGAAGGCGTGATTCTGTTCTGGGTCAAGCACTTCAAGCATCGCGGACGAGGGGTCGCCGTGGTGGTCCCGCCCCAGCTTGTCGATTTCGTCGAGTACGAAGAGCGGATTGGAGGTGCCCGCCTTCTTGAGGTTCGTGAGAATGCGGCCGGGCATGGCACCGATGTAGGTGCGCCGGTGGCCCCGGATTTCCGCTTCGTCGCGCAGGCCCCCCAGGCTCATGCGGACATACTCGCGGCCGAGGGCGCGCGCGATGCTCTTGCCGAGCGAAGTTTTGCCTACACCCGGTGGGCCATACAGACACAGGATGGGCGCCTTCATGTTGCCCTTGAGCTTGAGTACGGCCAGGTGTTCCAGGATGCGCTCCTTCACTTTTTCCAGGCCGTGGTGGTCCTCGTCGAGCACTTGGCTTGCGTAGGCCAAATCAAATCGATCCTCCGACACGACATCCCACGGCAGGTCCAACATCAGGTCCAAGTAGTTCGCCTGCACGCTGTACTCCGCAGATTGCGAGTTCATTCGCTCCAGCTTCGTGAGCTCACGCTCGAAGGCGGAGGCCGTCGCCTCTGGCCAAACCTTTTTCTCGGCCCGGGCCCTTCGTTCTGCGATTTCCGTGGCTTGGGGGTTGTTGCCCAGCTCGGCTTGGATTTGTTTGAGTTGTTGGTTGAGGAAGTACTCCCGCTGTTGCTGGTCAAACTCGCCCTTCACCTTCGTCTGGATGTCGCGCTTGAGCTTGAGCATCTGCCGCTCTTTGTGCAGCAGCTCCAGCACGCGGCTGGCCCGGGCCTTGATGCCCGCGATTTCCAGCAGGCGCTGCTTTTCCTCCACCGGGGCGTTCATGTTCGCCCCGATGAAGTTCACCAGGAAGGTGAGGCTTTCGATGGAGCGCAGGGCCAGGGCGGCCTCGGTGGGAATGTTGGGGCTGAGGTGGATGATTTCGGTGGCCAGTTCTTTCAGGCTCTCCACGAGGGCGGTGTGCTCTGTATCCTTGGGGGGGAGGGCTTCCGCGTCGTATTCCACTACGCGCGCGAGCATATAGGGCTCCTCCTGCACGATTTCCGTCCAGCGGAATCGCTTCTGGCCCTGCAGGATGACCGAGGTGGTGCCGTCCGGCATTTTGAGCATCCGCAACACGCGGGCCATGGTGCCCACCTGGTTGAGCTCGGCAGGGCCGGGGACTTCGATGTCTTCGTTGATTTGGCTTACCACCCCGATGGTCCGCTCATTTTTATGGGCATCCCGCACCAGCCGGATGGAGCGGTCGCGGCCCACGGTGATGGGAATGACCACGCCCGGGAAGAGCACGGTGTTGCGAAGCGACAACAGCGGCAGATCCTCCGGGACCTCGCGGTTGTGCATCTCTTCCTCGTCTTCCGCTGAAATCAGGGGGATAAATTCGTGCTCTTGCTCGTCGCTGAGCATCCAGTTGTTTTCGTTGCCTTCCTCGTTTTCTTCCATCACGGCGCAATTTCGCACATCCCGCACAAAGTCGAGCGCGAAAAAATGTTGGCGAGGGGGGGCGATGGCGGGGTCGGGCGTCGCCAGGGGTACGGGGTGGCGGGGTCTCAGGTGTTGACGGGGAGGCAGGGTGACGGGGTCGGGGGTGGCGGGGTCTATTCGNNNGGTGCGGGGGTGGGGGGGGGCGGGGTCTATTCGGGCTCGGCGTGGAGAAACCGATCTCGGTCCGGGGCGGTGGCGGCATGGAGCCGGCGCCAGGCGGTCTCTTCCTCGGAGGTGGGGGTCATTTGGCGGCGGGCCATAACGGCGCGGGCGGTGTCGATGAACCGCTCGATGTCATGGGTTTGCCAGGTGCCTCCGGCGCCCCAGGTGAAGGGGGGGAGGTGCTTGGGGGGAAGCCCGCGCCGGCGTATTGGGCGCCGAACCCGACCGAAGTCCCGGTGTTGAACATGGTGTTGATGCCGCACTTGGCGTGGTCCCCCATCAGCAACCCGACGAAGAGCAGGGGGGAGGGTTGGAGGGTCTGGAGGTCCGCATTCCAGAGGGGGACGGGCCGGTAATTGTTGCGCAGGTTGCTGGTGTTGGTGTCCGCGCCCAGGTTGCACCAGCTGCCGATGACGCTGTTTCCCAGAAACCCGTCATGGCCTTTGTTGGAGTGGTCGAGCAGGATGCTGTTGCTGATTTCGCCGCCGAGTCGGCAGCCGGTGCCGGCCGTGGTGGGGCCCTGGATGCGGGTGCCCATCTTGACTTGGGTGCCGGGGCCGAGGGCCAACGGCCCGCGCAGGTGGCTCCCTTCTTGCACTTCGACCCCGGGCCCCAGCACGATGGGGCCGCCTTCGGTATTGAGGGTGCTCGCGAGGAGGCGGACGCCGGGGGCCAGCCGCAGTCGGTCCGCGGGCCCGATGACGGTGCAGTGCACCGGCCACTCCCGCGCCGGCTCCGCCTCCCAGGCGGCGCACAGGCCTTCCAGCTGGGCCTCGATGGCCTCCCCGCACCGCACGAACAAGTCCGTTACGTGCCCGAGCAAGTCTGGCTCGCCCGGGAAGGCCCGTGCGCGCTCGCCGCTCCCGCGGCGCGCGAGCACCGTCCCCCCACGCTCCCACCGTTCCCCCTCCCCGAGCTCGGCGAGCGCAGCCACCGCCTCCGACCCCGGCACCCACCGGCTGTTCAGGACCCAAATCCCCCCTCGAGGAAAGGCGGCGTGCTGGCGGATTTGGCCTGCCCAAACCTCCCGCAAACTCCGGCCACCCCACGGCAAATCCGCCACGGACCGCAGCGCATTGAGGGGATAAAACGCCCCGCACTTTTCGTCTTCGAAGAATTGAATTTCCACCATGACCCAAAGGTAATTGAACACACAGCCCGCTAAAATTGTAACGGGAAGGTCATGCAGCAGTTTTCGATCCGCGACCTGGAGCACTTCTCCGGCATCAAAGCCCACACGATTCGCATGTGGGAGCAGCGGTATCAACTGCTTGAACCCCATCGAACTCCGACCAATATCCGGTACTATTCCGGAGACCATCTCAAGTCCTTGCTCAACATCGGGATGCTGCTCGACAGTGGCATGCGCATCTCCCAAATCGCGGGTCTTTCCCACGAGGAAATCACCGAACGGGTCGGGGCCATTCAGCAGGAGGCCAGCACCGAACAAGCCATATTCAACGCGCTCAAAGTGAGTATGTTGAATTACGACGAAGCCCTGTTTCGGACGATTTCTGACGCGGCCATCGCGAACCGCGGTTTCGATGGGACGGTGGAAGAGATTTACTTGCCATTTTTAGGCCAAATGGGCATGCTCTGGCTCACCAATGCCATCTGCCCTGCCCAAGAGCATTTCTTTTCCCACCTGCTCCGCGAGCAGCTGATGTCCTATTCCAAGGAAATGGGTCCGGTGTTGGATCCCAACGCTCCGGTCTGGGTTCTGTATTTGCCGGAACGGGAAATGCACGACTTGTCGCTGCTCTATTTCCACGTGCTCGCGCGCCGCAGGGGCATCCGTTCCATTTTCCTCGGCGCGAATGTCCCCTTTGAAGACCTCGAGACCATGGGGCATCAGTTCGAGCAGGTGCGATTTGTTTCCTACTGCACCACGTTTCCAGCTCCGGGCGATGCCGCGATGTACGTCGAACGCCTGACCCACGCGTTTGGCTCCACCTTACATAAAGCGTACCTGGGTGGCAGGGTCTTCGCCGATCTCACGAGTACTGAGGTCGTCTTCGTGGCTGCTGACGGGGGGGCACTTGCAAAGGGATTGTTCGCAACTCCGGCGCCTGTTTAAACTTTTCTTAAAAAAGTTAAACAAAGTTTGGAAGCGGAGCCGAGTTGTTTAATCTTTGCCTCGAAAGGTTAAACAAACAATCGCTTCACCATGGGTACGTACGAGTTCAATCAGCTGCTTGTCGGTCAGCGGGAGTTTTTGCAGGGATTTGCCATCGGATTCACGAAGGATTCGCAGGATGCTGAGGATTTGGTCCAAGACACCTTTATCAAGGCGCTGCGCTACCGGGATCACTTCCGGGAGGGGACCAACATCAAGGGTTGGTTGTACACCATCATGCGCAACATCTTCATCAACAACTACAAGCGCAAAAAATTCCAGAACACCATTCTCGACACCACCGAGAATCAGTTCTACCTGAACTCGGGACAACCCGCGGCACAGGACACGGTGACCAGCCGCATCGCGGAAAAGGACATTGTCCAAGCCATCGACGCACTCAAGCCCGAATTCAAGGTGCCTTTCGATATGTTCGTCTCAGGCTACCATTACGATGAGATTGCAGCGCATCTGGGAATCCCCATGGGGACGGTGAAGAGCCGGATCTTCCATGCCCGCAAAAAACTGAGTTCGATGCTCTCAGATTACAATTGAGCACCCGCCGCAGGCAACCCTTTCCCTACTTTCGCGGTCTATCTTCTGTCGGGGAAGCGGTCTTCGGCTCAGGGGCTTAATTGGTGCATCATGATTCGATTTTTCTCTCGTATTGTCATCCTTTTTGCTGCAATCGCGGTAAGCTTTCTCCAGGCGAACGCGCAAGACATGACGGTGTCTTCAGGGCTCACCTTGGAGCAGTATGTGAATGAAATCTTGCTTGGAAACGGCATCCAAGCTTTCAACATCACCTACACGGGAGGGGCGAGTCAATTGGGGCACATGACCAATGGCGCTGGGGTTTTCTCAGTGGACGAAGGCTTGGTGCTCAGCTCGGACGCTGCCGAGAATTTGGGATGTTCCGGTCCGGGGTTCTGCAACGATTGTCTCGGAGGGGGGTTCAATGATTCGGACTTATTGACGGTGGCGAATTCGGTCCCCCCACTCATCGGCCAAGGGTTTTCTGTGGGTTCCGTCAATGACGGTTGTGTGCTGGAGTTTGACTTTGTGGCGGCGGGAGATACGGTGAGCTTCAACTATGTTTTTGGTTCGGACGAGTACCTCACTTGGGTCAATACGGCTTACAACGATGTATTCGCTTTTTTCCTCAGCGGCCCGGGCATCACTGGCCCGTACGATAGCCCTCCTGGCTTTCCGGGTGGAGCGGTCAACATCGCCTCGGTACCCAATTCGAACCCCCAGTTGCCCATCACCATTTCTTCGGTGAACAATGTGACCAACAGCCAGTACTATGTGAACAATCCAGGTTCCACCACACCGCCTTGCATCAACGGCTACACCCTGCCCTTCACGGCGATGCATGAGGTGCAATGCGGTGAAACCTATCACATCAAATTGGCCATTGCCGATGGTTCCGACACAGCATTGGAATCCATCGTGGTGTTGGAAGCGGGTTCCTTTCAATCCAATGCAGTGGTCCAAATCGATTTGAGCATCGATGTCGGAGGCCCCGAATCGAATGTGATTTACGAGAACTGTGGAACCGCCACCCTCACCTTCGAGCGCCCGGTCGAGACGGTGTTGGAAATGCAGGAAATGGTGTACATCGATTACTCGGGGAGTGTGGCCATCAACGGAGTGGATTACGGACAGCCCCAGCCGAACGGAACCTTACTTCCTTTGCCGGATTCCGTGATTTTCGCACCTTTCGTGAGCGTCGTTCAATTTCAGTTAACTGCGGCGATTGATGGAATCGCGGAAGGGGTGGAAAATGTACAGTTCGAAATCGACAATGTGGCGGCCTGCAACGGAGGCGGTTTGACCACGTTCTTCTCTTTCCAAATCGCTGAAAACCCACCACCTTTCGTGGTTGAGGGTTACACCACCTCCATCTGCGAAGGGTTGACCGAGACCATTGCCCCCATCGTTTCAGGTGGCTATGGCAACTACACTTTTGATTGGGGAAGTTGTTCGAATGCCACGACCCCGTCGATTCCGGTGACCCCCACCGATGACTTTTCTTGTTTCGTGACGGTCGGAGACACCTGCGGCATCGCATCCCAAACGGTGGAAATTGAAGTGGAAGTATTGGAGTTTCCCCCATTGACGGCATCGATCAACGAGCCATCGGTCTCCTTGGATTGCTGGGGAACTGCAACGGTGTCGGCCACCGCGGCCGGGGGAAATGGACCCAACACAGGGGGGCAATACACCTATGAGTGGGAAGATCAGGATGGGAATGAAATTTTCCCTTCTTGGTGGTTTGGACCGGGCACGGTGGAACTCAGCACCTGGATGAATGCGGAAGAGGTCTTTGTAACGGTGACCGACGCTTGTGGTTTTGTGGCGATGGATTCCATCGATGTCACCTACAACATTCCACCCATCGAGGTGGATGTGCCTGCGGTGGTGGATGCCATTTGCAACCAACCTTTCAATGTAGTGGCCACGGCAGAAGGGCAAGGCCCCATGAACTTTACATGGTACAACGGATTCCAGGCGCTCAGTTTCAGTGGCAACTTGAACTGGACTTCCAATGCCGATGCAGATTTGACCTTGGAAGTCACGGATGGTTGTGGCCAAATGGAAGAGGTGCCCGTTTTCGTGGATATCACCGCCCCACAGGTTGTCGTATCGACTCCGCCCGCATTGGTCGGTCCCTGCACGCAGGTATTTAATGTCGTGGCCAACGTGACCAGCGGCAGCGGCGGATATCAATACAGCTGGACGCAGAATGGTCAGCCCATTCCCGGAAACGCGAACGCTCAGAACATTCAGAGTTTCAACAACACAACCCTAGCTGTAACAGTATCGGATGGATGCGGTCAGTCAGGTTCTTCGACCACCGCCATCACCATTGACAATCCCCCCTTGGTGATTGAATTGGGGGACGACATCTCGGCCTCCTGTGTGGACAATACGCCCATCGATGTAGAAATTTTGAGCGGGGCAGGCGCCTACGAATATGCTTGGTCGGTCAATGGCGTTCCTTACAGCACCAATCAGGGCATCAATTTGCAGTCGTTTTTTACGGTTCCAGTGTCCGTTGTCGTGCAGGACGGATGCGGCGGAATGACTTCAGACGGTTTGACCTATTTCATTCCCGATATCCCCTTGTCCATCACCGCAAGCGAGCCCGCCACCATTTGCGCAGGAGATGGCATCGGTTTGACGGCCCTGGCCACGGGTGGGGAGGAGGGCTTTGTGTACCACTGGCCCACCCTCAACCAGTATGGTCCTGACCAATACATCGTACCGCTGCAATCCGCGGTTTATCCGGTGGTGGCCACGGATATCTGTGGAGCATCCATCACGGCGCAGGTCGCTGTGGACGTGCAATACCTATTCAGCCGGTTTACCATCTCGATGTTGTCGGAAACCGAGGCGCAATTCCGCGCCACGCCCGATCCCGAAGAACCTTGGGACGGGGCCTACACGTATGCATGGGATTTCGGTGATGGGGCCACTTCGGAGGAAAAGGAACCCTTGCATGTCTATGACGGACTGGGGGATTATTTGGCCAGCTTGGAGGTGACGAGTTGGGTGGGATGTGTGGACAAGTCGTACACCATCGTCAGGGGGCCGGTCTTGCTCTATGTTCCCACCGCGTTCACGCCCAACAATGACGGCATCAATGATGCTTTCTTCGCGGTCACGAATGACTTGTTCAGTTTTGAAATGTGGGTCTTCGACCGGTGGGGGGCTCAGGTATTTCACAGCACAAATCCGAGTGAGGTCTGGAATGGTTCGGTGGATGGTGGGACCCATTATGCCGCGAATGGCATGTACCAATGGGTCATCCGCCTGAAAGGGTTCAACACCGATGCGGAAGAGTTCTCGGGAACCGTGCAGTTGATGCGCTGAGCAGGGTTGAGATTTTTGAACAACAGGCAAGGGTTGCGAACATTTGCGTGGCGGGTTCGGAAATCCCATCTATCATTGAAGCATGCAGAAAGTACCTAAGGGGGCCTTCCCGGCCTTGGTTGTGATTTTTTTCTTCTGGGGATTTGTTGCTGCGAGCAATGACATCTTGATTCCAGTTTTCAAGAAAGCGCTGAATTTGAGTCAGTTGGAATCCCAGTTGATCTCCGTGGCCTTTTATGTTGCGTATACGGTGGGATCCCTGCTTTACTTCGGGATTTCAGCTGTGCTTCGGCAGGATTTGCTGAACCGGATGGGGTACCGCAACGGGTTATCCCTGGGATTGGTAATTAGTGCTTTGGGCACGTTGCTTTTTATTCCCGCATCGGATTCACAATCTTTTCTGTTGTTGATTTCAGGGCTATTTGTGGTGGGGCTGGGCTTTTCGTTGCAGCAGATTGCCGCGAATCCACTGGCGATACAGTTGGGGGATCCCGCCAAAGGGAATATGCGGTTGAGCTTGGCAGGTGGCATCAACAATGTGGGAACGACCATTGGTCCTGTAATTGTAGCCTTTGCGATCTTTGGTTCAGTGGCTGGAGGTGGAGGGGGGACGATGGATTTGTCAGCAGTCAAAGTGCCTTATTTGGTTTTAGGGGCGGCTTTTCTGGCTGCAGCGGTTTTTTTCAGATTCTCTCAGGTTCCAGACCGACTGGATTCGGACACATCGCAAACCAATGGAGAGACACATATTCTTTCGACCCTGAAGGAGCCTCAAGTTTTGTTGGGCATGCTGGCGATCTTTCTCTACGTGGGAGTAGAGGTGTCTACGGCGAGCAACCTGCCAGAATTCATGAAGCAAAACCTGAATACGGATGAGTCCGCTGTGGCGCCTTATGTATCCTTATTCTGGGCCAGTTTGATGATCGGTCGTTGGACGAGTGCCGCGGGTGCTTTCGATTTGAAGCCGCAAGTGAATCGCCTCTTGGGCATGGTGTTGCCTTTCGTGGCGTTCGGGATCTTCCTGGCTGTGAATGCGCTCGCAGGCCATTCCATCCTGCCCTTCCTTCCCTACGCATTCTTGGTGGCGGGGGTGGTTGTGGCTGACGCCTGGACCCAAGGCAATCCCGTCAAGCAGGTGGTGTTGTACGCTTTGTTGGGCATGCTTGCCACCTTGGTGGGCATCCACGTCGGAGGAATGACCAGCGTATTCGCCTTCATTGCGGTGGGGTTGTTTTGCAGCACGCTTTGGCCCTGCATCTTCACCTTGAGCATTGCGGGTATGGGAGAGCGCACCAATACGGCCTCCAGCCTGCTCATCATGATGATCATGGGGGGCGGACTGGTCTCGATGGCGCAGGGAGGATTGGCGGATCAGGTGGGGATTCAGGCCTCGTATTGGGTCGGGGTGTTCTGTTTTGCCTACTTGGCCTTTTTTGCTTGGCGGGTAGGAGGCTATTTGAAGGCCCGGAACATTGATTTCTCCGTCCAAAAAGGGGGGCATTGAGGACGAGTCCCGCAAAGAAGCGTGGAATACAAAATATTCCTTAACAAAGGGTCACGCAAGAAACAAGAAAAGGAGTTGCAACCGAACATCAAGGTTCGGCTGGACCGGAGAACCATCATTACTGTGCGGGATCGTGCCAAGCTCGATTTTTGGAAAGAGAAATATCCCGCGTTGGAGGTGATTGAGGAGTGATGAAAAAAAGAAGGGCCCCGACGGGGCCCTTCTTTTTTTTCTTCGTGCGTGAGAGTCAGGCCACCCAAGCTGCTTCCGAAGCTTCCACGGGTTCTGCTCCAGATTGGAGGGTGAGTTTCCCCTTCTTGGTCAAGGCGTAACCGTTCTTGTTGTGCACAAACCCGTTGAGGTAGAGGAACGTGATGCGCTCGCCTATCTTCGCTTGACCTACTCCGAGCGGTCTGTCATGCAACTCGATTTGCTTCCAGAAATTGCGTTCCAAGACAGCGAGTCGGATGTTGCTTTGGTTCTCTTTGCGATGGGTCCGAACGATGTCGAGAATCATCAGGTCATAGGTGTCCAGTGCTTTCATGCTTCAGAGGATGTGATTCGTTGACCCACGCAAATTAGCAGGTGGTCAAACAGGCCTTATTGGGGTTTTCCACCAATTGCGAACGGTTTGTAAACCAATTCAACTCTAATGTGAAAATCTTGTGGAAAACCTCGGGCCGGTCCGTGATCTTCGTGGAACTGGTGCATTCAAGGTTGCATGTAGCGGAAGGCACGTTGGATATAAAAGGAGGCCCGGTCCGGATGAAGGCTGCAAAGGAAGGGAGTGTGGATATCAATGGACTTTCTGCGGTGGTCTACCAGAATAACGGAAATCCAACAGCCTTCGGATTGGGCTTGTCGCAGGGAGCTTTCCAGCGGTTGCAACGCGGGGGTCGAGGGGTCAAGGTATTGCCAAACCCAACCCGAAGCGGGTATTCCCAAAGGCGCATCCGCCGTCCGGGTCTCAACCTTGCGCGCCAGTGAAGCGCGAATCAAGGGGGCGATCCAACGAAAGCTCGCCCCCCGGTAGGGACAGAGATAGAATATCATGTGCTGGAAATGCGGCGCCGGCTGACCCCGAAGTTCCCAGCCCGCTGCGCGCAGCAGGAACTTGGCAACCCGCCGCTTCAAGCCCGGCCAGCCCCGGGTTTGAGAGGAAGAAGAGGTCAATCGTCGACGGGATGCCATGGACCGGGTAAGGTTGGATGTTGAAGGGCATGGGCCAGTAGGTCAAGATATTGCGCCCGGGGACAAGCTTCTGCCCCGAGCGAGAGGAGGTGATCGTTGACCACTTGGGCATCCACGGGTGCGAATTCATGCCGCAAGGCCCATCGCATCAGGGCATCCCAAGCGACTTTCGAAGCATCCTTCTCCAGGCCAAACATGCTCTCCCCCATAAACATCTTACCGATGGAGACACCGTAGAGTCCGCCTACGAGCTGGTCTCCCCGCCACGTTTCGAAGCTGTGGGCCCAGCCAAGCTGATGGAGATTTAAGTACGCCTCCCGCATTTCGGCGCCGATCCAGGTGCCGGGGCCATCCCGACGTGGAGCCGCACATCCATCAATGACGCCGATGAAGTGGGTGTCCACTCGGATTGTGAAGCCGGCTTTTCGGAGGGTGGCGCGGAGCGATTTGCTGGGCCGCCAGCGCTCAGGTCGCATGATGCAGCGGATGCGGGGGCTGTGCCATTGCAGCGGGGAACCTGGCATATACCAAGGGAATACACCCGACGCATACGCATGAAGGAGGCACTCCGGTTGGAGCGTTCCGCCTGCAGCCCAGAAATCTCCTCTGAATTTGCGGAGGTCGGGAAAGGCACAGACTGCTGGGGGAAGCTCGAGCGGGGTTATCATTTCGGAGTGGAAAGCAGCAGTGAGGCCAAATTACTCGTCCCTTCAACGATTTGCGGAACTTTGATGGAAATTTGGGAGAAATGTGGGAGCTGCCTTGGGATGCAACGGAACGTTGGCGCGAATGGTTTCGCGCGATGCTGGAGCGAGAACCTGTGGGGGATCGTTACCGGGCAATGCCGGTGCGTCGGGCGTCCCGGGAGGAGGCGGAGGCCCAGGGGATCCGGGTGCGCAAGGCTTCCGTGTTACTGACGCTGTTCCCAGCGCCAGTTCCGGGGGGGCGTTGGGTATGGCGTGCTGTGCTCATGGAGCGCACCCCGCATGAGGGGGTTCACGGGGGCCAGGTCTCGATTCCAGGGGGCGAAATGGAGGAGCGGGACGGGGGGGATGCCCAGGTTACCGCGTTGCGCGAATTCGCCGAGGAGACCGGGGCCGCCGTAGACGCCCACGCGGTGGTAGGGCGCTTGCAGCCTCTGTATATCGCGCCCAGCGCATTCTATGTCGAGGCCTTTGTGGCCGTATTGTCCCGTGAGCCCGCGTGGGCGATTGACGAGACTGAGGTCGCGGCGCTGCTGAGGCCTGAAGTTGAAAATTGGTTGCGTCCGGATGCCTTGCAGCCGCGGCCGGTTCACGTCCGGCCGGGCTTGCGCGCGCCCCTGCCCGCCTACGAAGTGGAGGGCAGGACGGTTTGGGGGGCGACGGCGATCTGGCTCACAGAATTCGCAGACGCTTGGCGCACCCACGGCGACGATAAACCAGCGGGCATCGTTCGTGAAGTGGAGGGGGGCTGAAGGAGAGGATGGAGTAGATTTGGCCTGACAAAAAGATCGGATGGAATGGGAACAACTCGCCTCGCTGGATGAGGCTCAGGCGCTGGCGGCGGTAGAAA
The DNA here is from genome assembly GCA_041191165.1 of Bacteroidota bacterium. Lineage (GTDB taxonomy): Bacteria > Bacteroidota > Bacteroidia > Flavobacteriales_D > Sanyastnellaceae > CAMCYM01. The sequence goes on from JBEEPJ010000084.1 coordinate 18,356, forward strand.
AAGCAGAGGAACTAGGGGATATTCGCTGGGTGCGCCCGCTGCTCGAGGCTTACCGGGATACGGGACATGAGACGGTTCGTCGCCGCATCGGCGCAGTGCTCGGGAGCCTCAAGCTCGCAGCCGCCGAGGACGTGTTGGTGGACGCGCTGGACGATCCCGATTTCCGAAACCTGCAGGCGGATGTCATCGGCTTTCTTTGGAATGCCGGATTTGTGGACGAGTCGGCCCTGCGCAGCGTAGTATCGGCCGCTGTAGATGGTGATTTCCAAGTGGCCTTGGAGGCTTTGACTTGGGTAGACCAAATCGAAAACATCGAAAACGAGCACATGCTCCTCGAGTCCATTCTGCTGGTGCGCGGCGGATTGGAGGACCCGGCGAAAGAAGCCATCCACGGACTGCTGGCCCCCATGCTCGTCACGCTAGAGTCACACGAGCGCGGTCAATGACCTGCTTCGGATGCCCCGACCAGGTCAGGTCTGTATGACCCCGGGACTGAAGGGCGGGGGAGGGCCGGCGTGGTCAGCGGCTTCGATGCCCATCGAAATCCATCTCCGGGTCTCGCTCGGGTGGATGATGGCGTCGACCCACAACCGGGCCGCCGCATAGACGGGCGAGGTCTGGGCATCGTAGCGGGCCGCCATTTCCTGGAACACCGCTTCGGCAGCTTCCGCATCGAGGGCCATTCCTTGCTTTTCCAGCCGGCTCACTTCGATTTGCTGCAGCACCCGGGCAGCCTGTGTCCCTCCCATCACCGCGATGCGGGCAGAGGGCCAAGCCACCATCCACCTCGGGTCGTAAGCCCGTCCGCACATGGCGTAGTTCCCCGCCCCGAAGCTGTTTCCCACCACCACGGTAAACTTGGGTACCACTGAATTTGCGACTGCGTTGACCAGTTTTGCCCCATCCTTGATGATTCCCCCGTGCTCAGAGCGCGAACCCACCATAAACCCGGTGACATCCTGCAGAAAAACCAACGGCACCCCTTTTTGATTGCAGTTCATCACAAACCTCGCCGCCTTGTCGGCGCTGTCGGAGTAGATGACGCCCCCGAATTGCACCCCCTCTTTTCGGGACTTGACGATGGCCCGCTGGTTCGCGACGATGCCTACGCTCCACCCGTCGATGCGGGCGTAGCCCGTGATCAGGGTAGGGCCATAGTCTCGTTTGTACTCCACAAAGCTGCCGGCATCTACCAGCGCGGCGATCAAGTCGCGGGTCTCATAAGCCGTCCCGCGGTCGACGGGGAGGATGTCGAGGATTCGATTTTCGGCCTCCGGAGCCGCGGAGGCCACCCGGTCCCATCCCGCCCGGGGATACGCCGCCCGCTGTTGCCCGACCAGCCGCCTAAGCGTGGCAATGGCCTCTGCGTCATCGGCGCATTTGTAATCGGTCACGCCGCTGATGGCACAGTGGGTATCCGCTCCCCCCAGGGTTTCGTTGTCCACGACTTCTCCAATGGCCGCGCGAACAAGATAGCTTCCAGCGAGGAAAATGGACCCCGTTCCCTCGACGATCAGGGCCTCATCGCTCATGATGGGGAGGTAAGCCCCTCCGGCGACGCAAGAGCCCATAATGGC
>JBEEPJ010000085.1:0-7983 GCA_041191165.1 Bacteroidota bacterium
GCGCTCGTGGGGGCGTCGTCCCGCTCCACGAGCTGGTCGATGACCTCGGAATCCACCCGTTTGAACTGGATGTCGCTATGCTGCTCCTCGAGCTTCTGCACGACGTGCGAGGCCAGCGGCCCTTCCATCACCAGCACCGTGTAGCCGCGGTCGAGCGCCGGTTGCACAAAGCCGTGCTGGGCGGACGCATCCGGGGTGTACGGGAGGATGATTTTTCCGTGTTTGTTCTTCTGCAACTCGCCCACTTTGCCTACCAGTTCCTCATAAGTGTGGCAAGCACCCGTGGTGTCCTTGAAGAGGTAGAACTTCTCCGCGCGCTCCAGGAACTTCTCGTCGGTCAGCATACCGTACTCGATGAAGATGCGCAGGTCATCCCATTGGGCGGCAAACTGTTCGCGGTCCTTCTTGAACATGCTCGCGAGCTTGTCCGCCACTTTTTTCGAGATGTGTCCGCTGATCTTCTTCACCTGCGCGTCCTCTTGCAGGTAAGAGCGGCTGACGTTGAGTGGAATGTCCGGCGAATCGATGACGCCGTGCAGCAGGGTCAGAAAGTCGGGGACGATGTTCTCAACACTCTCCGTGATGAACACCTGGTTGGAGTAGAGGTGGATCTTGTCCCGGCGGAGCTCCATCTCCTTCTTGAGCTTGGGAAAGTACAGGATGCCCGTCAGGGTGAAGGGGAAGTCCACGTTGAGGTGGATGTGGAAGAGCGGGTCTTCGAAGTTCATCGGGTAGAGCTCCCGGTAGAACGACTGGTAGTCCTCGTCTTGGAGGTCGGCGGGCTGCCGGGTCCAGAGCGGTTGGGTGCGGTTGATGACGTGGGGCACCTCGACGTCCACCTGCTTCACCGTACCGTCCTCCTCCGTCGCCCCGCTGGGGTCATCCTGCTTCTCGGTGCGCGTGCCGAAGACGATTTCCTCCGGCATGAACTTGCAGTACTTGTTGAGGATCTGCTCAATGCGGTCCGTCTCCAGGAACTCCGCGCTGTCCTCGGCGATGTGCAGGATGATGTCCGTGCCCGGCTCGTCCTTGGTGGCCTCCTCGAGGGTGTACTGCGGCGAGCCATCGCAGGTCCAGCGGACAGCGGGGGTGTCGGGACGCTGGGAGCGGGTCAGGATTTGGACTTCGCGTGCGACCATAAACGCCGAGTAAAACCCGAGCCCAAAGTGCCCGATGATGGCCGTCTTTGCCTCTTCCCCCTGGTACTTGTCCAAGAACTCCGTGGCGCCGGAGAAGGCGATCTGGTTGATGTACTTCTCAACTTCCTCAGCCGACATGCCGATGCCCCGGTCGCGGATGGTCAGCGTGCGGGCGTCTTCGTCCAGCAGGATTTCCACGGGCAGCGCACCTTCCACGGCGGGCAATTCCCCGAGCTTGGCGAGCGTCCGGCGCTTTTGGGTGGCGTCGACCGCATTGGAGACGAGTTCCCGCAGGAAAATTTCATGGTCGCTGTACAGGAACTTCTTGATGATCGGAAAAATGTTCTCCGTCTGTACGTTGATGGTACCTTGTTGCATGGCGTAAAGTTGGCAGGAATGTGCGTTTCAAGGTGTATGCCAAACCCGCTTCCACCCCAAATCCTGCCATTCTGACCCATCGACCTGTCAGTCCGTGCATCGAGCCGGGTCAAGTTGGCGCATTCCCCTAACTTTAGCGCCATGCGAAAGAATGCAGGTTGGGCGCGCCGGGGCGCGGTCGGGGGCGGGTTGCTGCTCTGGGTTATGGTGGGGTTGTTCCAGGCGGCTCAGGCCCAGGATCACCCGGATTGGTCGGTGCTTATGCAGGACCCGAACTGGACGGTAGAAGAGGTACGTGCCGCCTATGAGGCCCACTGGGCGAACAAGGTGAAGGGACCGGGAACGGGCTACAAGCCCATCGAGCGTTGGCTCCATCTGGCCCAAGGCCGCCAGGATGGCGACGGCCGGATGTGGGGCGCCGAGGCGGCGTGGGAGATGGCGCGGTCGGTGGAGGCCGCCCGGGCCGCGGGCGAGCGTTCGCCGGCGGGCCACTGGACGGTCTGCGGACCCACGCTCGACGCCGTGACGTCCCGCGACCACATTCGGGGGGTGGGCCGCATGAACTTCGTGGCCTTTCATCCCACCGACCCGTCCATCCTCTTCGCCGGTGCCCCCTCGGGGGGACTCTGGCGCTCCTACGACGGCGGCGCCTCCTGGGAGTCGAACACGGACGACCTCCCCACCCTGGGCGTGAGCTCCATCGCGTTCGACCCCGCCAATCCCGCCCGGGTTTACATCGGCACGGGCGACCGCGACGCCGCCGACAGCCCCGGCCTGGGCGTCTGGCGCTCCGATGACGGCGGCCTCACCTGGTCGCCCACCGACGGCCCCATCGCCGACCGCGTCGTCGGCGACCTCCTCATCCACCCCGGCGACCCCGCCGTCCTCCTCGCCGCGACCAGCGGCGGCGTCTTCCGCTCCGCCGATGGCGGCGACACCTGGACCCAGGTTTCGCAGAACACCCAGAATTACAAAGACCTCGCCTGGCACCCCACCGACCCTGACATCGTCTACGCCACCGGCCAGGGCCGGTTCTGGCGCAGCGGCGACGCCGGCCTCACCTGGGAATACATCAACGAAGGCATCCAGGCGGCCACCCGCATGGTCATCGCCGTCACCCCCGCCGCGCCGGACAACGTATACGTTTGTGCCACAGGAACCTACGAGTTCCGGGCGCTGTTCCGCTCCACCGACGGTGGCCTCACCTTCACCGAGATGAGCGACGCCCCCAACATCATGGCCTGGAGCGCCAGCGGCGACCAGGACGGAGGCCAAGCCTGGTACGACCTCTGCATCGCCGCGGACCCCCTCGTGGCCGACCGCATTTACGTCGGGGGCATCCGCATGAAACGCTCGGACGACGGCGGCGCGACCTGGGTGGACATCCAGGACAGCTACTTGCACGTCGATCACCACTACTGCGCCTTCAGTCCGCACGACGACCAGCTCTACCTGGCAAATGACGGGGGGATGTACGTCCTGGCGAACGGTCAGCAATGGGTCGATTTGTCCAACGGCATTGTGACAGGCCAAATCTACAAAATAGGCCAGAGCCCCCACCGCGGCACGGACGCCATGACCGGCTACCAAGACAATGGAACCTATTTCTTCGAGGGCGTCCAATGGAGCCGCAGCACCGGGGGAGACGGCTTTGAATGCCAGTACGACCCCGCCTCGACGGAGTGGTTCTTCAGCAGTTCGCAATACGGCCGCGTCTACCGCACCGGCCCCGGCATCCAAAACCAAACCATCGTCGCCCAAGACGAGCTCGGCATCACCGAGGAGGGCGCCTGGTCCACGCCCTGGGTGGTCGATGCCGCGGCAGAGGAGACGATGTTCGTGGGGTTGAAGAATGTTTGGCGTTGCGCGAACGTGAAGACGGCGGAGCACGATGACCTGGTGTGGGAGAAGCTCAGCGCAAATCTCGCGGGCAACGACCTCCAAAACCTCCACACGCTTCACCGTCACGCCGGCGCCGCGGGGGTTCTATTCGCTTCCGAATCCAACCGCAAACTCTTCCGCACGCTCAACGCGTACGCCCCGGTGGAGGAGGTGGTCTGGGACGATTTGAGCGCCCTGTTGCCGGTGGCATCGCAGCCGGTCACGGCGCTGGCTTCTTTTCCCAATGACGCGCAGGGATTGTACATGGGGTTCAACAGCCGGGTTTGGTATTCCCCGGACCTCGGTGCCACGTGGGTGGAATGGTCGGATGGCATGCCGGCGGTGCGGGTGAACACGTTGGTGTGTGACACCACGGGCGGGGGCTGGGTCTATGCCGGCACGGACCGCGGGGTCTATGTGCGGGGGTTGGGGTCGGATACCTGGCTGGATTTTTCGGCGGGTCTGCCGCTCACGGTGCGGGTCACGGAGCTGGAGTTGTTTCCGGGGTCGCCGGGGGGCGATGGCGGGTCTGGCGGGTCTGGCGGGTCGGGGTCGCCGGCGCGCCTGCGGGCGGGCACGTACGGCCGGGGCCTGTGGGAGTCGGATGTCTATGGGGCGGAGACGGTGGAGTTTGCGCCGATCGCTTTCCTGACGCTGCCCGCGGGCGGGTCGGGCATCTACGGAACGGTGGAGGTGCCGTTGCGTTTTAGGCGCAACCTGGTCGATGTGGCGGTGGCGGGTCTGGCTTCCGAGGACGTCTCGGTGGAGAACGGGGTGCTGGAGGCCATCATCGAGGAGGGGGTGGGTTGGCGTCTGGTGGTGACGCCGGAGACGTTTGGGCCGGTGCGGGTCGCGGTCGCGGACGGCGCCGCGCAGGAGGTGGTGCCGGGGGGCGGGGACGGGCCGTGGACGGCGGGGTCGGACACGCTCGTGATGGTGTACCGGCCGGCGCCGACGCCGTTCGGTCCCGACGGGCCGGGGGGGGTAGGGGATGCGGAGTCGCTGGTGCTGTGGCTGCGGGGGGATGGGGGGACGTGGGTCGATGCGGCCGGCGGGACGGGGGCGAACCCCGGAGACGCGGTCGCCACTTGGCGCGATTTCCGGTCCGGCGGGGTGGGGGCGCCCGATGGGGCAGCGCTGCAATCCCAGTCCCAGCGGCGCCCCGTCCTCGAGGCGGACGCCATCGCCGGCCGTCCCGGCATCCGGCTCGACGGGGAGGACGATGCACTGGTGGCCAGCGGCGTCCCGACCTCGCGCGGCTTGACCGCCGGGTCTGTGGTGCGGGGAACGGGTTTGGCCTGGGATGAGCACGGCTGGATTGCCTCCGCCCGCGTTCCCAACGGCTTCATCCTGCACCCGTGGAAGGACCAGAGCTCGTTCCAAGGCGTGGTGCACGACGCGGATGGCAACATGGCTGAGGCCACGCCCGTCTGGATTGTGGATGCCTCCGCGCCCCAATTTTATGGTCTCACTTACGACCAAACCGACTGGGACCAAACCTTCCACACGCTCATCAACGACACCCGGCTGCCCTTCCCCTCGATCGACTTGGCGCCCCGCGCGGATGCGCTGGACATCGAGGTTCGCTACGGTTGGGACTTTGATGACCGGTACGGAAGTGGTTGGATCGGTGAGCATTTTATCTACCGTCGGCCCTGGCAAGAGAGCCACCGCACCATCGTGCTCAACTATCTCGCGGCGCGTTATGGGCTTTCGATGGGTGCGGTGCAGCATTATTTCCGCCCCGACTTCCCCGAAGATGTCGCGGGCATCGGCCAAGAGTCGACCTGGGATCAGCACCTCGCGGCCCGTGGCGGCCTGGGCCCGCTGGTCTCCGGAGCCTCGGACTTGTCGGATGGGGAGTACCTATTCTGGGGGCACGACGGAGCATCGCTGGGGACTTCTGTGACGCCCTATCCATTCCTGTCGTCCCGCTCGGCCCGCACGTATGCCTGGGTGCAAGTGGGCGACCTGGGCAGCGTGGAGATGCGATTCCCTGCGGACGCCCTGCCCCCCGATGCCCAGGGCTGGGGCGTGATTTGGGCGGAGGGAGCGGACTTCCTGCCCGGCGGTGCCCCGTCGTTCTCCCCGCTCGTGGCGGAAGGTGATGGGTGGGTCGCTACGGTGGATTTCGAGGGGGCACAGGGGGTATTCACCCTTGGCACCTCCCCAGCCCTCGGGGTGGAAGAGACCCTCGCAGCCAGCCGACTGACCGTTTTTCCCAACCCGACAGATGGCCAGTGGAACCTCCGCGTGGGCGGCTTCGACCCCAGCGGTGCTCGGGTCCGGGTCGTCGATACCGCCGGCCGCGAGGTGGCACAATTCCCCTGGCAAGGGGGTACCACCGCACCCGGCGTGGACCTCGCCCCAGGCTGGTACCTCGTCGTGTTGGAGAAGGCCGGTGCGAGCCTGCCCACTCCGCTTATCGTGCGTTGAGGTAGCGCCCACCCGACGCGAAGAAGCAAAAAAAAAAGGAGCAGCGCAGGCTGCTCCTTTTTTCTTCCTTGCGAAACGATTACTGCACTTGGATCCGCTCGACCGTGCCTTGGCCGTCGGTGATGAGGTAGAACCCAGCGGGCCAGTTGCCCACCTCCCATTGCGCCGTGGCACCCGGGAAGAGCTGAGCAGCGTATACTTCACGGCCTTGGGCATCCAGCGCACGCACGTAGCGATCTTCTCCGGCTGAGGCTGGAATCTGCAGGTTGAGCACATCCCGCGTCGGATTGGGGAACATGCGGATGACTTCCGGCGCATCGGCTTGTGCGACAGAAGATGCCGTTTCACCGAAACGGTACACCTGACCATTCGCAGGCATGCTCGTCCAGCCTACCCCCGTGTAAATGAACGAATTGATGTCTGTGTAGAAATTGAAGTTGCCCACAGCAGGATCGCCATCGCCGATTTGGAATTGGCCCATGTAGTTGTAATAATCGAAGTTCTCGAACAAGCCGGAAGAGAACAACCCTCCGTCGACGACTTCAATCAGGTCGGTGATGGTGTTAGGGCCAAACCGGAATTCAATGGAACCATCTGCTTCGTAGAGCCAAGCTTGCCAATTGCCCCGCTGGTTGCCCGTTCCGGGACCATATACCTCGGCATAGAAGCCCACGTTGTTCCATTCGATCTTGCAGATTCGATTGGGGGCGGTTCCCGTGGTGAGGTAGTTGATGCGCGAGACCTGTCCCGGCACCACCTGGGAAACGTCACACACATCCAAGCTCAATGGCCAGATCACATCCATAGAACCATCTAACGAAGGGATCATCAGCATTTCTCCTACCCCCGATACCATCACCTGGTTGGTGGGACTTCCGAAGAGCGGGCAGTCGAATCCTAAGGGAATGGTGGCCTCGGGGTCATCCCAACCCGCACCGAAGTCCAAGAAGTTGGGCTCTTCCAATTCCACGTAGGGCGCAGTAAACGCCGAGGTGTTGTAATACTGGGCCGAGGCCAAGCCTGACGAAAAAGCGGCAAATGCCGCGACGAGAATAGCGTTTCTCATGCCATGAAAGGTTTGCTGTGTGACGTCAAAATCGCCGCAAAGTTACCCTTTCCATCGCCCGTTGCAGTCCCGTCAAGTGTAGGATTTCGTTAAAAATTCGGGCGCAGCAGGGACTTTGCGTAAAAGTTGTCGATGACCTCGACCACCGCCTCGGCGCTGTCCACCACATGGAGCAAATCCGGGTCACCCGCGGAGATGGTGGCATACTCGGCGAGCAACGTCCCCCGAATCCAGTCCATCAGACCGGCCCAGAAGTGGCTGCCATACAGGATGATGGGCACCGGATCGACCTTGGAGGTCTGCACCAGGGTGAGGGCCTCGAACAGTTCGTCCAGGGTGCCAAATCCGCCCGGCATCACCACAAACCCCTGCGAGTATTTCACGAACATCACCTTTCGCACGAAGAAGTAATCGAAGTCGATGGACTTGTCCCGGTCGATGTAGGGGTTGTGGTGCTGCTCGAAGGGGAGTTCGATGTTGAGGCCCACGGAGGTACCGCCCATGTCGTGGGCGCCCCGGTTGCCGGCCTCCATCACTCCGGGACCGCCACCGGTGATGACGCCGTAACCGCGCTCGGCGAGCTTGCGCGCCACCTCGCGGGCGTCGTTGTAGACCGGAGAGTCCGGCTTCATCCGGGCGGAGCCGTAAATGGAAATGCAGGGTCCGATGCGTTGCAAGGCCTCAAATCCCTGGACAAACTCGCCCATGATTTTGAAGATGGACCAGCTGTCATTCGACTTGATTTCGTTCCAGTTCCGCTGTTTGAAAGGAGATGTCATGTTGAATTGAACGAAAGTTTTACGATAAAGTTTTGGGTTGTTTTTTTCTCCGGGGTTTCGGAGAGGGCACCGGGGCTTGCTGCGCCAGGGCCCGCGCCAGGAAGGGTGCGGTTCTGGAGTCGGCGGACCGGGCCACCTGTTCGGGGGTGCCTTGGGCGATGATTTGGCCTCCACCCATACCGCCTTCCGGCCCGAGATCCACGAGATAATCGGCGCACTTGAGCACGTCGATGTTGTGCTCGATGACCAACACCGTGTTCCCGCGATCCACGAGGCGCTGCAGCACGTCGATGAGCATCTGGAT
>JBEEPJ010000086.1:0-7958 GCA_041191165.1 Bacteroidota bacterium
CGTGGCCCAGGCCTCGACGGATGAGAAGGTGCTGGCGAATCGACTGGACTGGGGCCATGTTCGCATGCCCCTTTTGCTCAGCGTCCGGTCCCATACCGCTGCGGATGAGGGGCTGCACCTCGAGGCGGGAATGGTATTGGGAGCCCGAATCTTCGGCCAGTACCATCGCGAAGTAGAAAATGCGGATGAAGATTCGGAGACGACCGTAAGGAACTGGGATTGGAACCCATTTCAGGTGCTGTCGCGGGTTTGCTTGGGGTTTGGAAACTTCAGTCTCGTCGCTGAGTTTCCGTTGACCGACTGGTTCGTAGACACGCCCAACCTTGCAGGCTACCGGACCTTCTCGGTGGGAGCCCATGCGGCGTTTTAAGTGATGTTTCCGCCATTGAACAAGGAAGCTCAGGAGGTGGTTATAGACCAAACCCATTTCCCAATGAAAATCGGACTCCTCACAGCCCTGCTTTTGGGCACCGTCCTGGTCGCCGGCGCGGCTTACGCGGCTTACCAACACTTTTATGGCGCCAAGTCTTATACCCAAGCCCACTCCCCCATGGCCAGTTCCTTTTATGCCCTCTCCGCGACCACACTCGACGGAAAACCCTTTTCATTCGAATCGCTTCGGGGCAAGCGGGTCCTGATTGTCAACACCGCCTCCAAGTGCGGCTTCACCCCACAGTACGCTGACTTGGAAAAACTGTACAAAGAACACGGCGGCGAGGATTTCGTCATCCTCGGCTTTCCCTGCAACGACTTCGGGAAGCAGGAACCGGGCAGCAACGAAGAAATCGAGGGATTCTGCCAGAAGAACTACGGCGTAACCTTCCAGATGTTCGACAAAGTATCGGTGAAAGGCAAGGAGATTCACCCGGTGTATCAGTGGCTTTGCTCCAAAGCCCTGAACGGGGTGGCCGATCACGAAGTGGGTTGGAACTTCCACAAGTTTGCCGTCGACGCGTCGGGAAACCTGGTGGGTTCCTATCGCAGCGGAACCAGCCCCATGTCTGAGGCTTTGGTGGCCTTTGCCTCGGGTAAAAAGCCCTGAGGAAAACTCCGCCGCTTTTCCAAAGGATGTTGTTGAAAATATTCGACCACAATTTTTCAGAACAGCGGTACCAAAGCGGAGTCTGCATTCTAACTTCACGTTGACTTCGATGTTTTACTAGAACATTTTAGCCATGAAGGATTCGTATTACGGGTTCGGTCCAGAAGACGAGGAAGAAGAAGACGATTTCGACTTCGACTTTGAGGACGAAGATGGAGAGGACGACGATTGGTGAGTCAAGGTGCCCGATCAACTGAGTCCCCCAGGGACTGATTGAATCCGGACCGCTGGTCCGCTTCCCGAACACCTCGATACCGACGGAAGTTGTAGCCGCTCTGCTGAGAACTACACGCCGAGAGCACTCTGAAAAGCCAGCCCACGCTGGCTTTTTTCATGCATCCCCTGCCCTATCCTGGTCATACGCCACCGGCATTCCCGGAAGCTGATACCCGGGAACCATCTGCCAAGCGCCTTCTTTCATTTGACGTTCCCACACCCTGTGATCGGGAAGCAGCGCGTCGAGCAGATGATAAAATGCCGGGCCGTGATGGAAATGAATCCAGTGGGCAAGCTCGTGGTACACCACGTATTTCACCCACTCCCGTGGAAGGTGGACCAAGGACGCACTAAATCGCATCCGGCCGTCGCGGCTGCAACTCCCCCAGCGCGTCTGCATGCTGCGTACCCGGAAAGTCCAATCGGGAAGGGGTTGCGAGGGGCCGACGTGTCGCTGCAACGCCGCATGGGCTTCCCCACAAAGGTCCTGCAGGGTTTCTTCGAGTTGCCGGCGAAGCCAAACCCGCACCACCCGATCCAATCCCGCTGCGGAATACGGGCCACGGATCCGGACTTGCGGAGGGGCTTGCTCGCCATCCACCCGCAGGCCTGACGCCCAGCGCCGTTGGGCATACTCCCAAGCGCAAGGCAATCTCGTTCCTCCCAACCAGATGAACCCCTGCCCCGGTGGCAAATCTTGCGCCCCCCCCGCCTTTTGCCATCGCTCCAGTCGCTTGCAAATCCACGACTCGTGCGAACAGGTCCATTCCCACGCGGCCTGCGCACTGAACCGGCGAGGGGTGCGCACCCAAAGTTCACCGGGAGGCTTGAGCTGGAGTGCGCACGTCTTGCGGTCTGATTGCACCCAGTGAATGCGGCAGCCCCAGCGCGCCTCGAGCGCACCCCATGATTGCGCTTCCCTTTCACCCGACGACGTTCGTAATTTCACCGCATGAAAATTAGGAACTCTGACGCACAATGGCGCCCCTCGGGAAAAGGCCTGGCCCCGTTCATGCTCGTCGCGCTCATGTGGACTTCGGTGGCTGTGGCCCAGGTGGTACCCGCCCCCTCCGAGCCCCGAGGAGGTCAGACCGGTGGCGGCTTGCAAGACCCGAGTTCCTATCTGGGGTATGCGATGGGCTCGCGGTTCACCTTCCATCACGACGTGGTGAATTATGTGCGGTATTTGGCCTTGAATACCCCCCATGCGAAGGAAGTGACCTACGGCAGTACCTACGAAGGGCGCCCGTTGCAGGCCCTCATCGTTGCTTCACCCGCTCATTTTCAGGAACTTGACGCGATTCAAGCCGACCATTTGAAGCGGATGGAAGGTGAGCGCGGAGATGCCCGCTGGGACGGATTGGCGGTGGTGTGGTTGAGTTACGGCGTCCATGGAAATGAAGCGGTCTGTACCGAGTCGGCGCTGGAAGTGATGTACCGGGCTTGCGCAGCTACGCCGCAGCATTTTCCGGAATGGCACGCTGCGCTGGAGCATCTCGTGGTGATCATCGACCCATGCCTCAACCCCGATGGACACGATCGATATGCGTCGTTCTTCACCCAGAGAGCATCGGCATGGCCCAATGCCGACCCGTTGGCTTGGGAACACGATGAGCCCTGGCCGGGTGGACGCGTGAACCATTACCTCTTCGACCTCAATCGCGACTGGGCTTGGTTGCAACAGCGGGAAAGTGCGAATCGCATGTCCCTCATGCTCGACTGGATGCCCCACGTGCACGGGGATTTCCACGAAATGGGCATCGACAGTCCGTACTACTTTGCGCCTGCGGCCAAGCCCTATCACAGCGTTATCACGGACTGGCAGCGGGAGTTCCAGCAGCATGTCGGAACGACGACGGCTGCGAACTTCGACCGCCGGGGTGCCCTGTTCTACACCGGGGAGGACTTCGATCTCTACTACCCCAGTTACGGGGATACTTACCCGATGTACCATGGGGCCATTGGTTTGACCTACGAACAAGGCGGAAGTGCCCGCGCGGGGGTGCTGGTGGAGAACAGCGACGGAGATGAATTGTCGCTGGCCTTTCGCATCGAAAATCACGTGGAAAGTTCGCTTTCGCTGCTCCAAACCAGCGCATCTCACGCCACCCAATTGCGAAAGGCGTTCGCAGGGTATCATGCCCGCAACCGCGAGAATCCCTGGGGAACCTACAAGGCTTATGTCATCTCGGGACGAAATTCCCCTGCGCAACGGGAAGCCCTGCAGGCGTTTCTCCGGTCACATCGAATCGCGTTTGGTCCGATGAAATCCAGCCCTAAGAATGGCACCCGTGCTTTCGGCTATCAGCAGGCGAAGGAGGTAGGATTTACCGCCCACCCCGACGATTGGGTCATTCCCGCAGCGCAAACCCACGGTGCTTTCCTGCAGGTATTGTTGGACCCGCATGAATTGCCCGAGGATTCCTCCACTTATGATGTCACGGGATGGGCGCTGCCCTATGCCTGGGGACTCGAGGCGTATGCCTTCAAAACCGCTTTGCCCATGGAGCCCCAGCGGATGCCCGCGGTGGCTCCCAGCTGGCCGGCGGACGCGGCTTCAGCGCTGGGCTTCGCCTTCGTCCCATCGGCTACGCGCGATCAGCGGGTGGTGGCGCAGTGGCTGCGGGCCGGGCTGCGTTTGCGGTACTCGGACGCGCCCAGCACGTTCTCGGGACGCGTCTTGCCCGCGGGGAGCTATGTATGCCTTCAATCGGACCAGCGGCCCGAGCTGTCTTCAGCAGAATTTCAGCAGGCCGTTCGGGAAGGATGGGCGGGCAGCGTTTCGCCCCTGACTCCCTTGCGCTCGACCCGCGCCGACCAGGGCTTCGACCTGGGTTCCGAGCACTGGAAAACTCTGACCGCACCTGCAGTGGCCATACTGGGCGGCCCGTCGGTCTCCAGCTTGGGATTGGGCGAGGTATGGTGGCATTTGGAGCAAGAACTCGGCTACCCGGCCTCCATCATCGACCCCCAACGCATCTCCGCCGACGATCTTGAACGATACCAAGTCTTGGTGGTCCCGGCTGGGTACTACCGAAATGGAAAGGACTTGGCCGCGGAGCTCGGGGAATGGGTTTCCGGCGGAGGCACCTTGCTGGCCATCGGCAGCGGATTGGGATTGATGGAAGCGGATCCTCGGTTTGGGTTGAAGAAAAAAGGCAAATCCGAGAGTGCCAGCAATGAAAAGCCCGAAGATCAGCTCTTTGCGAATCGATTTCGCCAGGACCTGGACCGCGCCATCGAAGGGGCTGTTTTTCCCGTGACCTTGGACAAGACCCATCCGATGACCCAAGGCGTCGCGCAGCCTTATTACAGCTTGAAGAACGCAACCACCGCGTATGATTTTCTCGAATCGGGATGGTCTGTAGGCCAAATCCGCCCCCCCGTCCAACCCGTAAACGGCTTTGCAGGTCATCTCGTCGGCCCCGAAATCGCCAACAGCTTGGCCATCGGCATTCAACCCATCGGTGACGGAGTAGCAATCTACTTCCAGGACAATCCGCTCTTCCGCGGCTTTTGGGAAAACGGAAAAATGCTTTTCGACAACGCACTCCTCGGTCAATCCGCCCGATGAGCCGAGCGGGGCGCTGACCGATGAGCGCATCGGGGAGGGGCAATTCAATCGTTTTCTGACCGTCTGGATTCAGGGGCCAAACATCTTTCCGTACCCCTTCCACAGGACCGCCAGCTCTTGCTTGGCCAGGTCTCGGGCGTGGAAAGGCTCGAGGATTTGGCCTGAAGCGGCTGCGGCAAAAACCGCCCGCACCAGGGCCAGATCGCACACCGCTCGGAAGGTCCAAATCCTCCCTCCCGCGCTCAACTCAGGCTTGCCCATGGGCTGTATTCCCGCAAGACGCCATCCATCCCGAAACGCATCATCCGCAAACCAAACGCGAATTTCCTCCGGTTTCTCCTCCCCCATCTTGCCCTGAAAAGTCCTCCGCAGGACCCGGTGCTTTGCCTCGCTCTCCAAGGCATCGTAAGCCTCCCGGGGGATCGGAATGCCCGACTCCCCCTTCTCCCATTTCACGAGGTCTTCCAGCGACATTCCCCAAATCGAAAGTTCGCCCCAAGCAACGGCCTCTGTTCCCGTCGGGACCACCATCCCCCATACCATCCATCCCGCGGTTCCCTCCCTGAGCAACATCGGAACGCCCCCCATGGCCTGCTCCTTCCCCGCGGCGTCCCTCCAGATGGCCTCTACCCGACTGCCCATTGCGATGGCCTCCAACACAGGCTCTAAAAAGCACTCCCCAGCATTCGCCACCAAATCCCAGCCCCCTCCATTCTGCCTGGGCTGACCTTGGCTCGTGCCAAACTGCCAACGCAATTGCGCAATGGCCTCTCGCAACCGGGGCTGCGCCCCTGTTTGGGCCACTTCTTCCAAAGCCAAAAGAGTACGATGAAGCCGTGTCCACTCACCCGCTCGAAGGCGGCTTCTGCGGATCTGCATCCCCGGCTCGGCATAGCAGTAGTAAGCCCGCTTCGCCCGGCTCAGCTTCTTGACCCTAACCCCATAAATCTGCTGAATATCCTGAATGTCTTTTTCCAGGGTTCTCATGGCAATCGGTGGGGCAGCCTTGTCCGCTTCGCGAATCCTTTTGTTCACATGCTTGAGCAAGTCTTCCTTGTATATCGGAGGCTCAGGCAATCGTTCGCCTTCCTGATACGAGAATACTTCGTCGAGCGCCAGGTATCTCACTTGGGTGAGCAAAGGCAAGTCAGGGGTCATTCTTTTTCGCAATCGAGGTGCGAAAATAGCGGTTTTGCGTTTAGGAATCGCCGCTGCGTGTCATTTGTTCTTTTCGCCCAAAAATCCACTGGATACCCGTATGTAACTGAATGTACGGGGCGTGATAAGGGAATAGGAGCGTCACAGGACTTTCTTCCCCATCCGATTGCCATTCGAAAGCCACCAGACGGGCAGCCAAGAGGTTGTCCACCGATGCATACCACTGAAATGGCCCCAAGTGGAGACTCCATGCCGCACCCGCAGAAAATGCCCCCGACTGATCGACGCTCGCCGCACAACTCACGGCATTCCGCCCGCGCTCATGAAACCATGCCACACCCAAGAAAGACCTGCGGCCAGGCAAACCCGACGACGGTGCCACCTGCAACTGCACAGACACACCTCCCAGAACCTTTTCGGTGGAATACAGGGGCTGGCGGTGCTGGATGCGAAACTTCCAAGGCAGATGGGTGGTGAACTTTCTTCGATTTTCAGTCAAGTTTCCCGTTTGCCGGGCTTCCTCCAAAAAAGCTTCGGACCATGCGGCCAGGGAATCTTGCGAGAAGTCCGCTTCGTCCAAAATCTCCCCCAGTTGTACGCCATCGAAAGTGATTTCCCCCGGTCCCAACTGCCAGTTGCGCACCCCGGACTTCCAAAACACCTGTCCCACATCCACAAGGTGGAGCGAGGTACTGCTCCCTCCCTCCCCTTCACGGGTCACTCCAGCCTGGATTCCCCAACCGGGATTCAAGCCCTTCCACGAGAAAATATCTTCCACATTCTCCCCTGCCTCATCGTCCATCAAACTGGCTACATGGCTGGTTTCCAGAACCCCCGCCCCCCTAAAAGTCCAAGCATAATCGATGGAATCCGTATCCCAAATCGCCTCCACATCGCTCAGGCCCACATGCTGTATCCCCGCAATTCCCTTCACCGACAATCCGCTCGACCAACGCGGGTTCCACTGCCGATGCCAAAACATCGAAGCCTCAAGACGCTGCTGATAGGCTGCATTGAATCCACTCAAATCCACCCTCCCCCCGGGTCCTTCGCCATTGAGATTTCCCATCCACGGAAGGCGCAGCAAATCTTCTGGAAGTGCAAAACCCAACTCCATGCGCTGAACCGCAGAGAAGGACCAAAAATTCCTTCGGTCCCCGGTGGAAAACCCGAAAGATATCAATTCCAGGGACTCCTGTATCCCTATGGCATTGCTGGACGAAAGGCTGGATTGGAACGCCTCAGGGTCGAAAACCCCATGACCGTTCTCCAACGTGAACCACTTGCCCGGGTGAAACCAATCATTTTGTCCTTGAAAGTGGATGGAAGACAACGCTGGCATGCCCACAAAGCCACCAACTTGCGGCCTGCTGCCGGGCAATTGCAAGGCATGTTGGGGAACTCCGCGCAATTGAGACAAGGCCAAATCGTCTTGCCCAAGCCCAATCGACCCCGAACAGGAAGTGATGACCAGCGCAAACCATGCACGTCTCATGGCTTCCAATCGATGTGAATTTTTGCTGCGAACTGAATGGACAACGCGTCCTCCGGGCGCAACCGAACGTCCCAAGATTGGTCGGCGCCCTGCGTAGACACCACCGCCTTGACCATAACACGCTCAATTCCCATCTCCATCCATTCCATGGCCCGTTCCCGATGAATGACAAAGTCCGACCGATGTAACGCTGGGGCGATGACTTCCCCGAAGCCTGGATCTCCCGGCTCAAGTCCAGGATCCAGCATCCCCCCTTGAAGCAACATCCAATCGTCGGCAAATAAAGAGTCTACCGGCGCGTTCAGGCTGTCCAGGAAGATCACCTGCAATGCGAGCTCCAAGGGAAGGGCATTGGCGGTTTCCATGCGCAAAGTCACCGAGGCCAAATCCGTCCAATCCAAGGGCTCCATCAA
>JBEEPJ010000087.1:0-7921 GCA_041191165.1 Bacteroidota bacterium
GTGGCATTCGATGTGGATGAAGAGGTGCTGACTTGCCAAGGGGTGAAAGCCATCCCCGTCGCAGATGCAGCCATCGAACCCGATGGGGGAAAAGTAGTCATCCGGCGCTCCGCTCAGATGGACACTTTGACACAAGCCGTCATTTACGCCGATCGAATCACCCAGCACCACAGGATTTTCGATGCGCAAGTGGCGATCTCGGGAGCGGCCGGCTACATAGCATCGGGGAAGGTGAATTACCGCGATACCGGCGGCCGGACGACCGCCTTGAAGGTGCTGTCCATGACGCCGTCCCCCGATGGCATTTCGAGAGGGCGGGGAGAAATCCCTGTAGAGGAGGGGTTCCGATTGGGGCCCGCATTTGCCTACCAAGGTGATTTTGAACTGGATGCCGGCCGACCGCATTTCACATTCGATGGGCTGGTGCAACCGGCCCAGGCCTGTTCCGGATTCGAGCGCAATTGGATCCAATTCCGAGGGGAAATCAATCCGCAGGACATTGCCATTCCGGTAGGGGCGGAGCCCCGTGGATTGCTGGGGGAGGTGTTAAATCTCGGTGTCATGGTTTCCCGGGACACTCCCTTCGGAGCCTTCCCGGCTTTCTTCTCGGTGCGCCAGGAGCTGTCCGACTTGCCCCTGATTCCCGTCAGTGGATGGTTGAAGTTTGACGCGACCCAGAAGCGATTCTTGGTGGGGTCTGCCGAGGGATTTGCTGACTCCACGCAGTGGGGCAATTGGCTGGAGGTTTCAACGGCGACGTGTGAAGTCCGGGTTCACGGTGTGGCCGATTGGCCGTTGGATTGGGGGATGATGGAGGCGGACTTCATCGGCGAAGCATGGGTGGACGCGGAGGGCGGCATGCGCATGAAGGGGTCGATGATGCTGGATTTTCCTTTCGAGGACAAACTCCTGGGACTGATGGCCACGACGGTGCCCGGCTGGCCGGGGACCGCTCCGGTGGACCTCTATGCAGCGGGTTACCAAGAACACCTGCGGCATTGGATGGGGGAGGAAGCGGAAGATGCGATGCGGGAGCTCGAATTGGCGGGGCAGTTCCGGAAAATTCCCAAGCCTCTGCAACATACCGTTGCGCTGACCGGCCTGCAGCTGTACTGGGATGCCAGCGAAGATGCATTCGTCTCTGAGGGACCGCTGAACCTGGTTTCGCTGGGCAGCCATCAGGTCTTTCTGGCTGTGCAGGGAAAAATGGAATGGGTGCCCTCTCGGAGTGGGGATTTGTTCCGGATGTACCTCCATGGGGATGACCAAAACTGGTATTTCTTCGAATACAAAATCGGTGTGATGAACATCAGCACGCCTGACTTTGGATTCCGCGATGCCTTGCTGGAACTCAAAGCGGACGAGCGCAAAGCAAAAGGCGAGAATGGGGAGAAGTTCTTGTACCAATATTTGGCCAGCAAGAAGAAACGAGACGACTTTGTGGATCGTTTCAGAGATTTTGAATAATTCCCCATGGCCCATCCCGATTTTCCCACGCTGCTGTCGCCTCTGGATTTGGGGCCTTTTTCCGTTCCCAACCGGGTGATTATGGGGAGCATGCACCTCGGATGGGAGGAGCACCGCAAGGGGATGGAGGTCTTGGCTCAATTCTACCGGGAACGGGCGGAAGGGGGGGTGGGGTTGATCGTGACCGGGGGCCACTCCCCCAACTGGGAGGGCACGCTTTTTCCTGGGGGCGCGCGGATGGCTTGGGCATATCACGCCCGCAAACACCGGGTGATTCCCCAAGCCGTGCACGCGGCGGGAGGGCGCATCCTGCTGCAATTGCTTCACGGCGGGAGAAGCAGCTATCAACCGTGGTGCGTATCGGCCTCTGCCCTCAAGTCGCCGATCAATCGGTTTAAGCCGAGGGCCCTCGGCCATTGGGGCATCCGCAGAACCATCAAGGACTTTGCCAATGCCGCCCGATGGGCCCAGCGTGCGGGTTACGACGGCGTGGAAATCATGGGGTCGGAGGGCTATCTCATCAATCAGTTTCTCAGTCCGGCGGCCAATCAGCGCACGGACGGGTGGGGGGGGAGTGTGGAAAATCGCATGCGGATGGCGGTTGAAATTGTAAGCCAAACCCGCCAAGCCGTAGGCCCTTCGTTCCTCATCATGTTTCGACTGAGTCTCGCGGATTTGGTACCGGGGGGCAGCACTTGGGACGAAGTGTGCAAGATGGCCCGGGCCCTGGAAGCGGCGGGGGTGGATGTTTTCAATACGGGAATCGGATGGCATGAGAGCCGGGTTCCCACCATCGCCACGCTGGTTCCTCCCGGTGCCTTCGCTTTTGCCACAGCGAAATTGCGGGCAGAGGTGGGGGTGCCCGTCGTGGCCTCCAACCGATTCAACACCCCGGATCAATGTGAGGCGATGTTGGCGGCGGGCCAGGCGGACCTGGTCTCCATGGCGCGCCCCTTCCTCGCGGATCCCAAGTGGGTAGAGAAGGCGGCCGCCGGAAAGCCACAGCAGATCAACACCTGCATCGGCTGCAACCAATCCTGTCTCGACCACATTTTCTCAGGCAAAACCGCGAGTTGCCTCGTGAATCCCCGTGCGGGATGGGAGCACAAATTCCCCCCATCTGCAGCGGTGGTCGTCCACACCCCCCGCCGCATCGCCGTGGTGGGAGCGGGGCCTGCGGGGATGGCCTGTGCCGCCGAAGCCGCCGCCCTGGGGCACTCCGTGGAGCTTTTCGACGCTGCTCCCCACCCGGGAGGCCAGTTCCTGCTCGCCCAGCAAATTCCGGGCAAGGGTGACTTTGCCCATACCCTCCGCTACTTCGCTCATGCGCTGGAAGCCGGTGGGGTGACCTGCCACTGGGAGACCCGCATCACCGACTTCACCGGCTGGGAGACGCGTTTCGATGCGCTCGTGCTGGCCACGGGCGTAAAGCCGCGCGGATGGGATGTGGAAGGCGCAGACCATCCCATGGTCGTGGGCTACACCGCGCTCCTCGAGGGCCGCGTGGCGCCGGGACGACGGGTGGCGGTGATCGGCGCGGGAGGCATCGGGGTGGACGTGGCGGATTTCCTGACCCACGATGCGGATGCGGATGGATATCACGCGGTTTGGGGCGTGGACTTGACCCTGGAGGCGCCGGGCGCGCTCAAGCCACCCGTCCAACGGCAGTCCGCACGAGAAGTGACCCTGTTCCAGCGCAAGCCCGGCAAGTTGGGCGCAGGGCTGGGCAAGACGACGGGCTGGATCCATCGGGCCACGTTGCGTCAGCGTCAGGTGGGCTTCGAATCGGGCGTGACCTACCTGCGCGTGGACGACGCGGGCTTGCATTACAGGGATGCTTCCGGGAAGGAACGCCTGGCCGCAGTCGATCAGATTGTGGTTTGTGCAGGCCAAACCCCTCAACTCCCCCCGCTCACGTCTCTCCCCACATCCCTCGAGGTCCACACCATCGGCGGTGCCTTGGATGCCCACCGGGTGGACGCCGCCCGCGCCATCCGAGAGGGGTGGGAACTGGCCCGCAGCTGGAGTTAAAAAGTCGCGCCCAAGGCGGCCACGGCCTCCCGACCCGCCTGGGTCAATCGCGTGACGCTGTCGCTCTCTGTCCCGTCCGCATCAAGCGGTTTCCCGACCCGAACCACGACCCGCCCCCTCCGGATTCCGAAACGCCCCTTGGACAACATCGCATGGGTGCCGTGGATGTACATCGGCACCACCGGCACGCCGGCCTGCACCGCGAGGTGAAACGCCCCGGACTTGAACGGCAGCAGCAGGCCGTCCGCCGACCGGGTCCCCTCCGGAAAGACGAAGACGACCTTGCCCGTGTCCAACGTGCGCCGCAGCGCCTGTGCCGCCCGAGCGGCACTGTCCGGGTTGCCCCGCTCGACAAAAACCGTTCCCGCCCGTGCGTTGACCGCGCCGAGGAGCGGCACGTTTCGGATGGCTTGTTTGGCCAGAAAAACGACCGGATGCGGAATGGCGGCAAACACCGCGTTGATGTCCAATTGGCTGGTATGGTTGGCGATGTAAATCGCGCGCTCCGGCCACCATTCCGAGGCAGGAACGTCCTCTGGCCCCTGGATCTCCAGCGGTGCCGTGCCCACCCACTTCAACAAATTTCGACTCCAGAGCACACCCCCGATGCGGTGCAAAACCCATCCTGAAGCGTCGCGGCGAATGTACAAGGCCACCAGCCCCAACGTGCAGCAGATTGCAGACCAGAGGACCGCTACCCCCGTCCTGACCATCGCGCTCATGCTTCCAAAAGGATTTTTCGTTCCCATTCCGTCAACGCCCGCACCTCGCCGGGCGCAAGGCCCAATTCCAGCAGCTGCAGGTTCCCCCATGCCACCCGAATAAGGCGCAAAGTAGGCAGGCCCACCGCGGCCGTCATCCGCCGTACTTGTCGATTTTTCCCCTCCTGAAGGCCCAATTCCACCCACGCCGTGGGGATGGAGGCGCGATACCGAATGGGCGGATTGCGCTCGGGCAACGCCGGGAGTTGGGAACAGAGGCGCGCCCGTGCGGGCAAGGTGCGGCGAATTTGGCCTTGAATGCGCAGCTCCATCGGGGCAGACAACTGCTTCAACTGCTCCGGGGTCGGCGCTCCCTCCACCTGAACCCAATACGTGCGCCAGTGCGGACGGCGGGGGTCGAGCAGACGGCCGTTCATCTCCCGCTCATCGCTGAGCAGCAACAGTCCCTCACTGTCTGCGTCCAATCTACCGATGGGGTAAACATCCCGGGACAATCCCAACCCGAGCGCGCCCAGTCCCTGTCGGTTGCCTTCATCGCTGAACTGACTCAGGAATCCGAAGGGCTTATTCAATGCGAAAATGGCCATGTGTCCTGAAGGGGAATCAATCGACCCAATCGGCCACGAACAGGTTGGTGCTCCGGGTCCTGCCATTGTTCCGGTTGGAGGCAAAGACCAGTCGTTTGCCATCCGGCGAGAACATGGGAAATGAGTCAAAGGCGTTGTCGAAAGTGATTTGTTCCAACCCTGTACCATCCGTGCGAATCATGAACAGATTGAAGGGAAATCCTCCGGTATGGTGGTTGGTGCAAAAGAGAATTTTCTCGCCGGAGGGGTGGAAAAATGGCGCCCAATTGGCCCCGCCAAGCCGGGTCAGTTGCCGCGTTTCGCTTCCGTCTACTCGTCCGATGAACAGCTCCATCTCGGTGGGCTCCACCAGGCCTTTCGCGAGAAGTTCCCGGTAATGCGCTTGCGCTTCAGGGGTTTGGGGACGGCTCGCGCGCCAGACGAGCCATTCCCCGTCGGGTGAGAAAAATGCGCCACCGTCGTAGCCCAGTTCTCGGGTCACTTGCCTCACGTCGCTGCCATCCAACGCACAGGTGTACAATTCCAAGTCGCCGGACCGCATGCTCGTGAACACCATGCGGTCGCCACGCGGGCTGACGGTGGCTTCTGCGTCGTAGCCCGGTGTGAAAGTCAATTGCTTCAGGGAAGCCCCATGGATGTCGGTGGTAAAGATGTCGTATCCTTCATAGATAGGCCAAACATATTCCCCCCCAGGCCCGCGGGGCGGCACCGCTGGACAAGCTTCATCCGCCAGATGGGTCGATGCATACACCACCGAACTGTCCCCGGGGAGAAAGTAGGCACAAGTCGTGCGCCCCTGGCCATTCGAAACGCGCACCACCTCCCTCGGCTGCTCCGGCGATGGTCGGTAATTTGCATTCAAGGGCAACACATAGATTTGATCACACGCTGCGCCCCATTCCATGCGCGTCGATTGGAAAACCAGGCTGCTCCCGTCAAACGACCAGTAGGCTTCGGCATTGTCCCCGCCAAAGGTGAGCTGGCGCAGGTTCGCGAGGTGATTTTCACGGGCGTACCGCAGGGAATCGCCTTGCCCGAAGCTGGGTGGGGTTGAGCAAATGAACAGCGCCGAGGCTGCGAAACAGCGAATGCCTGATGCGAATGGGAAATTCATGCGCGATTGTCGAATTTTGGCGCAAATTACTGCCGATGGACATTAGGTCACGCTTGTTCGTAGGACGCTGGTGCGTTCTGGGATTGATGGGATGGGGAATGATGGGTTGTGGCGGGGGAGCGTCCTCTGAAGCCCAGCTCCGATCTCCAGAGGAAGTTCGCGCTCAGATGGTGATCGACGTGAACCGTCTCACCTCTCCTGAGATGGCCGGTCGCGAAACGGGAACACCCGGGGAGTGGGCCGCAGCGCAATACTTGGACAGTTCATTTCGGGCCCTGGGCTTGCGGCCTCGGGGGGATAGTTTGGCCTTCCAAGTGTTTACCTTCATGCCTCACCCACCGATGCAGGTGCATGAGACGGAGGATGGCATTTCGCAGATGGGAATGGCGCTTGTGCAAGAGTCTCGTGGGGTGAATGTGCTTTTTGAGGCGCCCGCAGCCACCGGAAAGTGGGGGGTTATCGCAGCGCATTACGATCACCTGGGCATGGGGCAGGAGGGGTCCCTGCACCGAGGGGACTCAGCCGTGCATCCGGGAGCGGATGACAATGCATCGGGGGTGGCCGTGCTTCTGGCACTTGCCCAGGACCTGACGGATTCACCTGTGAAGCACCCGTTGCTCTTCGCCGCATTTTCCGGGGAGGAGAAGGGGCTGATGGGTTCCAACTTCTTCTGTGAAGAACCCACTGTGCGGCTGGATTCTATTCGCTACATGATCAACTTGGACATGGTGGGGCGGATGAAGGGGGATACCCTAGCGGTCTTCGGTACAGGCACCACTCCGCGATGGCAGGTGCTCTTGGATTCATGCAACACGGAAGGACTCATTCTCGTGCCCAGTGCAGACGGAATGGGGCCGAGCGACCACACTTCTTTCTACCTCGAGAACATTCCAGTGTTGCACTTCTTCACGGGGCAGCACGTCGACTATCATAAGCCCAGCGATACCGGAGAAAAGCTCAACTATGAAGGCATGTTGAAGGTACATCGCTTCGTGGAGCGCTTGGTCCGGGTATTGGAGCAAGAAGGGGATATGCCCTTTGTGGCCACACAGGATACGGTGCGGAAGGACACCACCCCGCGGTTTAAGGTGACCTTGGGGGTCATTCCCGATTACCTATACTCCGCAGGGGGCGTGAAAATAGATGGAGTCACAGCGGGAAGACCTGCTGCCCGTGGAGGGATGCAACGCGGCGATATCATCCGCAAGATCGACGATTTAGAGATCGGTGACTTGTATGTGTACATGGAAGCACTGGGCACGCTAGAGCCTGGAACGAAGAGTGTGGTCGTAGTAGAACGAAATGGAAAGCCGATGACATTGAATATCACTTGGGACTGACCCTTTTTCTCAGCGTCCACCGCCTCTGCTTGCAGGGGAGGAAAGTCCGGACAACACAGGGCACCGCACTTCCTGAAAGGGAAGGTGCGCCGCCAGGCGCAACAGAAAGTGCTACAGAAACTCAAACCGCCGATGGCCCTCCGGGGATCAGGTAAGGGTGAAAAGGTGGGGTAAGAGCCCACCAGACGAGAAGCGATTCTCGTGCTTGGTAAACCTTGCGGGTTGCAAGATCATATACACTGGCGATTGAGGGCGGCCCGCCCGAGTCAGGGGGTAGATCGCATCAGATCAATGGTGGACTTCCGGCATCTGTCGGAAAACAGAATCTGGCTTACGAGAGAAAGAGGGAAAGGAAGGCTGCGTGCTTCGGTGCGCAGCCTTTTTCGTGTCTGGATGTGTGCCAGGAAGACACTGAGCGTCGTTCGATTTCGCCACATTTATTCATTTATAGCCAGCATTGGTGAAAAAAAACACAAAATGATTGTGTGAGATTTGTTGCAATTGAAAATCCCATTAAATTTGGCCTGTCGTCAAGTCAAACTCAAAACAAGACAATACGTTGCGAAATACGTTGCGTTGCGTTGAAACACATTAGTAAACGATGGAATTTAGTCAGAAGGAGTTGCAGGACATGAAGCGTTTCTACGAGCAGGAGCGCGG
>JBEEPJ010000088.1:0-7921 GCA_041191165.1 Bacteroidota bacterium
TACCGGCTATATTACTTCCCTTACGGTGAGATTCTGCGGAAATAGGCGCGGTTTTTTCATAGCTTGAAAACCGCCGTTGGTTTCCACACAGCAGCCTCCGATCGTCAAACAAAGATGGGATTTGTGGGATAAGGCGGTGGCTGACCATGCGGGGTTGTGTTTTGTTTTTGGCCTAAAAATGCAACGCGAACGGCTGCATTCCGACTCCGATGAGCGCCTGAGGAAGCACGCTCATCCCCGGGCGAGCACGCGGTAGGCGTACGCGGGCAACGTGAGGGATCCCGCCAAATCCAGCTCCCCGCCCCCCAGCACATCGACCCACTCCCCCGCCAGTCCGCCCGGCACCGGCCAAGTGCGCGAGCCGCCCCGCACATTCACCAGCACCAGCACCTCCTGGCCCGCATGGACCCGGTGGACCGCCAACACATCCGCCGAGGCATGGTGCGCCCACGTGCCCCGCCGCGCCGCCGGCAGCGCCCGATACGCCTGAAACATCGCCCGGTACGCCTCCAACATGTCGGCATTCGCATCCCAATCCAGCGCGGTGTTGGAGAAAAACGGCACCGGCTCGACCCACCCCACTTCTTGGCCTGTGTAAATCAACGGCGTCCCGCCCAGAAACAGCGTCGCCGTGCTCGCCGCCAGGCACGCCTCCACGCTCCCCAACCGCTGCATCGGCGTCTCCTCCCACGCGCTCATGTCGTGGTTGGTCGTGTAGTACAGGCGCCTGCGCCCCGCCGGCACCCCCACGTTTTCCTGCAGGTGCGTCGTAAACAGGGAAGCCGCATGGCCCCCCTCGACGAACACCGTCCCGAGCCGTTCGTACACATCCCAGCCAAACATCCAGTCCATGCCCGCCTCCCAGTGGTCATTCCGGTCGCCCTCGGCCAGAAACAGCAGCTTTCGGCCCGGCATCGCGCGCAACTCCCCCAGCGCCTCCATCCAAAAATCCGCCGGCACCCCGTCCGCGTAATCCAGCCGGAACCCGTCGACATTCGCCTGCTCGATCCAGTAGCGCATCGCCCCCCGCATCTCCCTCCGCATCGCTTCATTTCCGTAGTCCAAATCCGCCACATCCAACCAATTCGTCCCCGGCGGATGCACCACATTCCCCCCCGCATCCGTCGTGTGCCAGCCCTCGTTCTCCAACCACGGATGGTCCCACGACGTATGGTTCGCCACCCAGTCCATCAACACCGCCATCCCGCGTGCGTGCGCCGCATCCGTCAGCGCCCGCAAATCCGCCAAGGTCCCATACTCCGGGCTCACCGCCTCGAAGTCCCGCACGCAGTAGGGCGAGTTGACGCTGTTCACCTCCCCTTGCGGATGGATGGGCATCAACCAAATCACATTCACCCCCAGCGCCTCCAAGTGGTCCAGCCGCGCCGTCACCCCGGCCAAATCCCCCGAGCCGCTGAACGCCCGTAGATTCACCTCGTAAATCACGGCATCTGCCGCATCCGGCACGCCGGCAAAAGGGGTTCCGTACATTTCAGTCTCCGGTGGGTTCGGTTCGCGGCTGCAGGCCCATCCGCCCAACAGCAATCCGACCCCGAATGTAATCCGCAGCGCACGCATGACCGAAATTTAGGGGACTACGCACTTCGTCCCCACTCGGTCAGCTCTTTTCCCTTCAATCCTCAATGCAACGCACAGAGAATCCAAATCTCAGCGTGGCATCAAATCGAATCGGGGTAGAATTGCTCGTGGACCAATACCGATTCCAGTTTCCGGACGGACTTGAGGTCGATGACCACCAATTTCCACGGTCGGTGATCAGCGTGTACAAGCCGGTTCCCTGATTTCTACCTCCACCCGGAAGCGCCGTAAATCCGCTGCTGTTGTTTCCATTCCAGGCCGGTGTGTGGGAAGAGGACACCTTGAGCTTCACGGCAGCACCCGCCCCCCCCAAGTAGGTTTCAAGGTCATCCCATTCCGCATCGGTCGGGACGTGCCAACCTGTCGGGCAGAGTTTCCCGGTATTCACAGCGTATCCGTTGTATAGTCGTCCGTAGACTGCGTAGTTGTTCAGCGAGTCCCCCCCGTAAATCGCCTGGGCACCCGAAGTCGTTGTGGTCCAAGCGGTGTTGTTCAAATTGCCCGCGATGGACGTTCCGTCATTGTAGCTGTCGTTCCGCAGATTTTCCTGGAACCAGCACTGCGATCCGATGAGCACCGTCGCGTAGCTGTATCCATCGTATGTCACGGTGGACGTTCCACACGTAAAGGCCGCAGGCGCCGCAGGCGCCGCAGGCGAAGTCGTAAACGTGATCGTATCCCCGTAGCTCGTGCCCACCGCGTTGGTCGCGTAGCCCACCGCCCAGTACTGCGTGCTCGCCGTCAGGCCCGTGAGCGACCCCGTGAAGGGACTCGATGTTCCGCTGCCCGTCACATCCGTCGCGCCGGTCAGCGCCGCGTTCGTGGCAACCTTAAAGCCCGTTGCCGTCACCGCGCTGCCGCCGTCTGTAAACGTCGCATTCAGGGTGGCTGCGGTTTCCGTGACCGAGCTCGCGGCATCCGTGTCCACTACAGGAGCCGTCAACGTATTCTGCAAACAGCGGACAGAAAATCCGCTGCGCAGTCCAAAGTTGCTTCCGTAGAATTGCGAATCACCCGCGGTCATGTATCGGAATCCAGCATTGGAACCGACGGGAGTCGCTGACCACCAATACCCATTGGTCCCTTCTCCGATGTAATACCCACCGAAGCGGTTCCTTCCGCCACCTGGCAGGGCAGAAAAACCCGTGGTGTTCGTTCCTCCATCGCCTGCTGCCCATTGGGTCGTGGACTTCAACTTGTCGCCAGCCACTGCACCACCTCCCAGCACGGAAGCCAACGTGTCCCACTCAGCATCTGTCGGAACATGCCATCCCGACGGACAGAGTTTACCCGTATTCACTGCATACCAGTTGTACAACCGACCATAAGTCCCCAGGTTGGCCACCTCATCACCGCTACCCGAGTTCACTGCGGAGACACCTTCTCCATAAATCGCTTGCGCCCCGGTGGTCGTTGAAATCCAAGTGGCATCGGCCAAATTTCCCGGAATTGGTGTCCCATCGTTGTAGTCGTCGTTCTTCAGATTCTCTGAAAGCCAACATTGGTTTCCGATCATCACCGTCGGGTAGGTGTGACCATCATAGGTCACACTGGGCACACTGCATGTTAATGACGGTGCTGCCGCCAACGTCGTGAAGGAAATGGTGTCCCCGTAGGTTGTGCCCACCGCGTTGGTCGCGTAGCCCACCGCCCAGTACTGCGTGGCGAGCGTCAGGCCCGTCAGTGCTCCCGTGAACGGACTCGTCGTCCCGCTGCCCGCCACGTCCGTTGCGCCCGTCAGCGCCACGTTCGTAGCGTACTTGAAGCCCGTCGCCGTCACCGCGCTGCCACCGTCCGCAAACGTCGCATTCAGGGTGGCCGCCGTGTCCGTGACCGAGCTGGCTGCTTGCGTATCGACCGTCGGAGCCGCCCAGGTCGTAAAGCTCAACGTGTCGCCCGACAAGGTGCCCTTTGCATTCCTCGCAAAGCCCGCCACGTAATACGTCGTGCCCGTGGACAATGTGGATGCCGAAGCGGAGAATGGGGTCGATGTCCCAGCCACGGCTGCGGAATCGACCAAACCCGCAGCAGAGGTTCCATACCGGAACCACTGGGCCGTCACCGCCTCGCCTCCGTCCGACGTCACCTTCGCGTGGAAGGTGGCCCCTGTACCCGTCACCCCCGAAATGCTGTCCGTGTCAACCACCGGCGGCGTTGCCCGGGCAAAGTCTACCGCATCGATCAATGCCGTCAGCGAATCATACAGCGCTTGGCAGCGGTAGATGCGATACTCTTTTCCCACCACGCCCACTTCGGTTACACGCAAGGTGTAATCCATCCGCAACACGGGCATCGAACTCGCCAGCGCCAGCGAATCCTCGTAAGCACGGAGGACCGATATCAACGAATCGTGCGGGCAGTTGGCATAGTTCCTCAGGTGAGTCTGAGCCCCAAGCCCTCCGCAAAAGAGCAACCCAACTATACCCAAAGCCCAACGATAGACCACGGCCAACGAACAAAAGCGCCCGACAAGCGTCTTACCCATGAACAAAATTCTTTTCGGACGGAAAATTCCGACTTTCGGCTACACTTTACAATCACACGTCGACAATTAGTTGCAAACAGGTGTTCATAAAAACCTGATTTTCCGGCGAGAATGACTCGGTCTTTTCTTGTGTGCAGGAAATTGGCCTACATCAGGCCACTCATTCCCCCAACCCCAACCCCACCACCAGCCCCGTCACCAGCAGCATCAAGGCCACCACTTGCTGCACCCGGGCCACCGTGACCTTTTGAAGCCCGCGGGCGCCCAGCACAGAACCGGCAATGGCGCCCAATGTCGTTGACAACAGCAACGGCCACTCCTGCCCGATGGTCGCCAGATCGAATGCCGTGCCGTAGATGAAAATTCGGACCAGGTCGACCCCGAGGGCGATGGCCACCCCGGTGCCGACGAAAGCCCGCGGATCGAGCCCCGCACGCACCAGAAACGCCGAGCGCAGCGCCCCCTGATGGCCCGTTAGCCCCCCGAAGAAGCCGCTGAGCAGACCCCCGAACACCAGTCCTGCCCCCGAAAGCCCGCGGGGCGGACGCAACTCCAGGAAGGCGAACGCGATCATCATCCCGCCCAACAGCGCCTGAACCGGGCGCACCGTGCCTTGCAATCCGGCAATCGACCAGTGAAACCCCGTTTCATCGAAGGCTAGGACGCCCAGCAGCGCCGCCCCCGCCGCCGCCGCGATCATAGCTGGGATTCCGAAGCGCAGCACCACATCCCAGTGGGCATGACGGCCCACCAAGCCCGCCTTAACCCCGTTGTTGACGAAGTGCACCAGCGCCACCGCGGCCACCGCCGTCGGCGCCGGAAAGAACAGCAGAAACACCGGGGTGAGCAACGTCACCAGCCCAAATCCGGAGTAAAACGTGAGCAGCGAAGCCCCTGCCGCCGCCAGCGCCGCCAAAATCAAAACCATGCTCCCAAGGTAATCGTCGGACGGGAAACGTCCATTTCCTGCACGCTGCGGTCAGTATCCCCCCGAGTAAGCTCCCCACCGGTTGGCCCCGGGCTCGCTCCGCTCCACCAGCAGGAAAAACAACCAGACGAACCCCAGAAAAGGGATGAGCACCACCCAAAAATACCAACCGCTCTTGCCGATGTCATGCAGCCGGCGCACCACGATGGCCCAACTCGGAATGAAGATGGCGATTTGGTATAGCGCAGACAAAAGCCCCAACCCTCCATCCTCCCCTGCCCAACCCATGGCGGACTCAAACCCCCAAAGCGCGCCCATGGCCAGGAAATGGCCGAGCACAAACCACCAGTATTCCCCGCGGGTCGAACGCCCCCCAAAATCCGCATACCGGCGCCAAGCCTCGAGGTAAGAAGCGATCATGGCAGGTCAGGCTTCCGGCTTGTCCCCATCCTTCGCGGCGGGCGGCGGCACCTGGCGCACCCGGCCCCGGATGTTGATGAGCTCGACCGCGAGCGAGAACCCCACCGCGACGTAGATGTAGCCCTTGGGGACGTGCTGGCCTGCCGCCTCGGCGATCAGGAACGCACCGATGAGGATGAGGAAGGCCAGGGAGAGGATTTGGAGCGACGGGTGCACCTCGATGACCCGGGCGATGGCCCCGCTGAAGCGCAGCATCACCGCCATGGAAACGACGATGGCCGCAATCATGACCCCGATGTCCTGCGTCATCCCGATGGCCGTCAAGATGCTGTCGAAGCTGAAGATGATATCGAGCAAGGCGATTTGGAAGATGATGCCGGCGAAGCGCGTCTTCGCATCCCCCGCCTTCCCCTCCTCCGGCTGGCGGTGGGAATGGTGGTGCTCCATGACGGAAAAAATCTCCTTGGTGGACTTCCAAAGCAGGAAGAAACCTCCAAAGCCCAACACCAAGTCGCGCCCGCTCACGGGATGCTGCAAGACATGGAACAGCGGCTCTGTGAACTGCATGATCCACGTGACGCTCAACAACATGGCGATGCGGAAGAACAGCGCGAGCCCCAGCCCCAGCGTCCGGGCCCGGCGGCGGTCGCCTTCCGGCAACTTGTTGGTCAGGATGCTGATGAAGATGATGTTGTCTACACCGAGGACGATCTCCAGGAAGGCGAGCGTCAGAAAAGCGAGAATAAGTTCCAAAGGGAGAGCGGATTAGATGGCCATGGGAACGTCCATGAGCAGGATTTCGCTGTCGGCGTCGACCGCGGTGAAGTTGAAGGCGTCGAGGTCCCAGAGGCCCATGCCGTCCCGGGGGCCGAGCTCCGTGCCTGCGACCTCGAACCGGCCGGACACGACGAAGCAGTAAACCCCGTTGCCGGGCTTGCGCACCGCGTATTCGGCGGAGGCGCCGGCGTCGAAGCGGCCCAGGTGGAACCAGGCGTCCTGGTGGACCCAGACCCCGGCGTCGTCAGGCGAGGGAGAGAGAATTTGCGCCAGCCGGTTGTGCCGGTCGGCGGGGTTGAGCGCGATTTGGCCATAGCGCGGCTCCACCTGCTTCCGGTTGGGGAAAAGCCAAATCTGCAAAAACTTCACCGGGGCGTCCTGGCGCCGGTTCATCTCGCTGTGCGTGATGCCCGTGCCCGCGCTCATGACCTGGATGTCGCCGGCGCGGATCACCGCCACGTTCCCCATGCTGTCCCGGTGCTCCAGGTCCCCCTCGAGCGGGATGGAGACGATTTCCATGTTGTCGTGCGGATGCGTCCCGAAGCCCCGGCCCGCCTGCACCCAGTCGTCATTGAGCACCCGCAGCACCCCGAAGTGCATGCGCTCGGGATGGTAGTAATTCGCGAAGCTGAACGTGTGGCGGGAGTCCAGCCAACCGTGTTGCGCGCGGCCCCGGGTGTCCGCCCGGTGGATGACCGACTGGTGGGTCCGCGGCGTTTCAGCGAGCGGCAAGTGATTGAATCCCATGGGTTCCAGTGGCTTGAGCTCGTCGATTTCGTTCGATAACGCCGCCCGGCCTGCTGCCCCCGTCACGAAGACCCCTGTGCCGAGGATGCCCAAGCGGAGAAAGTCTTTCCTGTCCATAGGCCAAATTTAGCACGCATAATCGTCATGTGGCCCCTTCCCGGCCATCACATGCGCAGCATATTTTTCGATGCGGGCCGCCCGGGTGGCGGACTGCTTCGCCTGCCCGAAGAGCAGGAGGTAGGCCTTGCGGCGCCCCGGGGTCAACGCCTGGAACGCCCGCTCGTAGTCCGGGTCATCCGCAAACTTCTGCGTCAACTCCTCCGGCACGGCGAACGTCTCCACCGGCCGCACCGGGGCCTTCGCGCCGGCGGCTTCGAGGAGGATGGCCTCCTGCAAGTAGGCGGCCAGGGCGGGGGCTGCGGCGTGGATTTGGGCTACATCGGTGACCTTCATCGTCTTGGAACCGCCGCCATTTTCCCCCTGAAACTCCAGCAACCCCGCGGGATCCTGCAACAACGCCCCCTTGAAAAAGGCCAGCGTGCAGAAGTCGTTGAACGCCCCGATCATGGCCACGTTCTTCCCCCCGAGGGTGTAGCACGGGTGCGACCACTTGATCTCCTCGGTCAGCCCGCTGGCCAGGCAGATGGCCCGCAGCGCGTCGATCTCCGCCCGCCAGCGGTGCACCTTGTCCGCCGGAAGCTACGTCCATGCGCCGGAAATCATTCACCACCGGAAGTCCGCAAAACGCCGACAGTGTCTGACCGCAACCGACCTGCGCGGTGAGCCAGCCATCGGGATCGTGAAACAGCGTATGGCCATGGCTGGCCACCAAATCGGCCTGGGCGCCGTGCTTCAGCAGAAACGCCTTCACCAGCTCGCCCAGGTAACGTCCGTAAAAAATGTCGGTTTTGGCATAAAGCAGCGAACTTTGGTATTGCAGCTGCGACAGGCGCACGCGCCACTTT
>JBEEPJ010000089.1:0-7883 GCA_041191165.1 Bacteroidota bacterium
CAAGCCACTGGGCGGCATGACGGAGACGTTTGCCGAACTTTTCGATGGCCGGCAGGTGCTGAGGGGGGTCGATCAGCCAGCCCATTTGCGCCGTTCTTCTGCACGACCGATTTCGCGCAAGATGAAGTCCTTCTCCCATTTCACCCCCCGGGCCGGGCTGTATTCACGGCCGTAGAAGATGATCTGTAGGTGCAAGTCATTCCAACGTTCCCGCGGGAAAAGCCGTTTTGCATCCTTTTCTGTTTTCTCCACACTTGAGCCGTCCGAGAATCCCCAGCGCCACATGAGCCGGTGGATGTGCGTATCCACGGGGAAAGCGGGAACCCCGAAGGCCTGAGCCATGACCACAGAAGCCGTCTTGTGTCCCACGCCGGGAAGTGCCTCCAAAGCTTCAAACGAATCCGGCACCTCACCATCATGCAAATCCAGCAGCAAGCCGCAGAGGCGATAAATGTTCGACGCTTTCGCGGGAGCGAGTCCGCAGGAACGGATGAAATCACGGATTTTATCTTCTCCGAGGGCTTGCATGGAGGCGGGGTCTGGACCTGCGGAAAAAAGCGCCGGTGTGACCAGATTGACCCGTGCGTCCGTGCACTGCGCCGATAACAGCACAGCGATGAGCAACTCGAACGGGTTGCGGTGATCCAGGGGCACCGGCGGGTGGGGGTAGAGCCGCTCGAGTTGCGCCATGACCCAGGCTACTTTTTCCTGCTTGTTCATGGCGATACGTTCAAGCGGGGCGAGTCTTTCTGGAGGGACTCTTGGAAAACACCAGTGGGTACCTTGACGTGCACTTCGTTGGTTTGGTCTGAGAACAAATCGAAAAACAAAGTCTGGGAAATGGCCAAGGGCTGGGGCCACGGCACGGGGACGCTTTCCAAGTAGAGGTAGGTGATGTCGTACTCGACCTCCATTCCCAAGTATTCCAGCGGGACGGGTTTTCCGGACGCCATCAGTCGGACGTTCTTGTCCAAGTGGACGCGGGCCCACTCCGGCACCTTCGGGTTTTCTCGGGCATCGCCGAGCCGCATGGGCCCTGCATTTCCCGGCCCCGCCTCGGTGGCCAGTGCAGCTTCCCAGTCATCCGTAAACACCCGAATCGTCACCTCGAAGGTCTGGGTCTTCCCATTCCATTGCCAATCGGCGCGGCTGTAATGAAAGTCGTGCACTTGGGGGGCCAGGATCAGCAGTCCCCACCAGGGAATCCATGACATCATACCCGCAAATGTACGGCCGGGCCTTACCTTCGTGGCATGTCTCGACAAGTTTCCACCGACCGCTTGGGATCCCATGTCTTTTCGGCGGAGGCGATGGACCGCTGCAATCAATTGTTGGAAGCTGCGCGCCACATCGTAGTGACTTCCCATCGTTCCCCGGATGGGGACGCCATAGGCTCGTCCCTCGCATTGGCGACCTACTTGTGGGAGTTGGGTTATTCCTGTGCCGTGGTGATGCCTGATGACTGCCCGAGGTTTTTGCATTGGATGCCGGGGCACGACCGGGTGCGGAATGCCCAAGATCATCCCGATGAAGTCCGAAGCGAATTGGAACGTGCGGATTTGATTTTTTGTCTGGATTACAATGCATTGGATCGAACGGGAACCCTGACGGCCCTTTTGGAGGCCTCCACGGCTTCAAAGATTCTGATCGATCACCATCCGTTCCCAAAGGACTTTGCAGACGTCTCCTTTTCCGATGTAACTGCCAGTTCCACCTGCGAATTGGTGTACGGTTGGATGGAGGCCCAAGGTTCCCCGATGCCTTCTCGTCCGGTCGCTGCCTGTTTGTATGTCGGGATGATCACCGACACGGGATCCTTTCGATACCCTGCGGTCACCCCCCAAACCCTCCACATCGCAGCCCGGTTGATGGAAAGTGGCATCCAACACGCTTCGATTCAGAGCTTGGTCTACGACACCAATCCTGTTGAGCGCATGCGGTTGGTGGGGTTTGCGTTGGGTGAGCGGCTCCGGGTTTGGCCTGAATACCACGCCGCCATCATCGCCCTTTCACAAGCGGATTTACAGCGGTTCCAATACCGATCCGGAGATACAGAAGGCCTTGTGAATCAGGCGTTGGCGATCGAAGGCGTCAACCTCGCCGTGCTGATGCATGAAGACGCCACGGGCAAGGTGAAAATGTCCTTCCGGTCGCGGGGCAAGTTCAGCGTGCAAGCCATCGCCCACGCCCATTTTTCAGGAGGGGGGCATCACAACGCTGCAGGAGGAATGGTGGAGGGGGTGCCGCTCGCGCAAGTGGTGGAGCGATTGGAAGCCTTGTTGCCTAAGTGGGCGGAAGATCTCACCTACGAATTGGGTTGGTAAGCCATGGCGAGACGCATTCAGCGAAAGGGGTTGGCATGGGCTTGGGGCACTTTATTGGTGGCAGGTGCGGCGTTTGTGGTTTGGAAACGGCATTTTGCGCCCCAAGAAGAGATCCCCCCTCGAAAGTCAGTATCTCAGGAGGAGCTCATGGCTTTTCAAAAGCAACAGGTGGAGGCCCAATCGCGCTGGATGGATTCCGTCGTGAACCGCTGGGGCTGGCAGGACTTCTACCGCTCTGAGGCGGGGTTGTTGTGGCGACGGGTAGAGGGCATCGGAACGGACAGCATTGTATGTGCGGAGGGGGAGTGGGTGGTTTGGGACATGGAGGCCCGGCTAGCGGATTCCACGGTGTTCATGCGCTGGGAGGGCGATCAACCCCTTCGGTTTCGCCGGCTGAGGGACGAAGTTCCCCGCGGGTTCCACGCCCTGGCGGGATGGGCGCAACCCGGGGACTCCATCGAGGCTTTGATCCCTTCCCATGAAGGCTGGGGATTGACAGGATGGCCTGGCAAGGTTCCACAGGATGCCGTTGTTTTTCTGCGGTTGCGTGCGCGGAGTATGACTCCGGCCCTCATGCCCCAGGTTGGACCCCAGTCGCCGCAATAATGGGCAGGAGCATCGCCGTGCTTTTTTGCGTCGGATTGTGTTGGGGTTGCGAATCGCCTCGCCCGAAAGGTCCTGTGACGTTCACCGAGCTGGGCGAGTGGGAAGCCCAGCGGGTAGGGGAGGCCTGTGCATGGGTTCTCATCGGCGCGAAGGAACCCGATGGGGAATGGCATCGGGATACGATTTGGGGGGATGTCCCTGGTTTTTCTGAGTGGCGCACTTGGGCGCTCGATTTG
Source organism: Bacteroidota bacterium (assembly GCA_041191165.1). GTDB lineage: Bacteria > Bacteroidota > Bacteroidia > Flavobacteriales_D > Sanyastnellaceae > CAMCYM01. Next base: position 3,167 of record JBEEPJ010000089.1, read on the forward strand.
CGAGAAGGAGATGCGGGATGGGCCCAATGGCCCGGTGCTGACCGTTGGGAGCCCCATCAGGGACCCGCAGGGATGGGAGGACGCTGGTGGATTCGTGTAGAACGGGTTTTTCCGGGAGATCCTTTGGCCCTTGCTCAACGCATGGTGGAAGGAAGCATCCGCGAGCAAGAGTGGTTGGAAGCCGCTGTACGTCAACATTCTCGCGCCTTTCCTGAGCTAATATGGCAAAGGGAGCCACAAGACCCCAGTTGGTTTTCCACGATAACCCAATCAGACAATTCGGATACGTTACGGCCGGGAGATGGCATTTGGCTCGACATTCGATCGGCGAGCTTGGAACGGACGGAATGGCCGCTTTCCCAGCAAGATACCACCTCATTTCCCGCAATCCAGTGGACTTTTCGTTGGGGGGATGAAGGCCAAACCCTTCCCGCCCTCCGCGATTTTTTGCAAAGACGCGGAATCCCCGGCATTTATTGGTGGGTCGCACCCGCTTCAGCCGCGCGTGGGGAAGATGGCACCCCCCTCGCTGGCCACACGCCTGATATGCCGGGCTTTTATCGCATCGAAGTGCGCAGGGATAGCGCACTGATCCCCCCTTCCCAAGCCCCCTCGCCACGGGAGTGAAGCTGTCCCGGGTTCCCCAGCTCTAAGGCCCTTACATCCCCACAAGAAACAAGCAGGGCCGCTTGTTCAAAACGGGCATATCCTTTTCTACCCCGGCCTTCCATGCCGCCACCGGGTGGGAGCGAATCCACTCCGTCTCGAGCGTCAGGTCCACCGCCACCGCCAATTGCACCTCACCATCGAGCCGCTCCAAACACTCTCGAAAGGCCGAATCGTTGCGATACGGGGGCTCCATAAAGATCTGGGTTTCTCGACGGCGTTGAAGGCCTTCGCGCATTTCGCGCCAACGCACATCTCGATGCTTGGGATCGCGTGGCAGATAACCTTTGAAAGCAAAGGATTGACCATTCATCCCGCTGGCCATCATCGCCAGCAAAATGGAGGATGGACCGATGTGCGGAATCACCCGCCAACCTGCATGGTGGGCCATCCTTACCAATTGCGCACCGGGGTCAGCCACTCCGGGGCAACCTGCATCGGTCACACATCCGATGTCGTCCGTTTGCTGCAGCCACCGGGACAAATCCAATAAATCCCGCGCATCCGTATGTTCATTGAGGAGAAAGGTCTCCCGTTGGTGGTGTAGTACTTCCGGGCATGCGTCCCGCATCAACCTCCCCCAAGCGGGCACGCTCTCCACCACGAACCGAGGGCAACTCCGCAACGCCTCTAATGCTCCGGCGCTCAACTCCAACAAGGGCGTTCGAGAACCCAAGGTGTTGGGGATTAAGTGCAACGTTTTCAAAAGGATGAGAATGATTGATTCGTCCAATGATCCACGGATCCCCGCAGCAGATAGAGCACATTTTCGAAGTCCGTCCTATCCCCATAGTAGGGGTCAGGAACGGAAGTGCCATCGGGTAAAAACATGCGCACTTTATCCCATTTCGCCCCCTGCAACGCCACCAAATCCCGATAGTTGTTGTCATCCATGGCCAGGATGAGGTCAAACCTTTCGAAATCCTCAACGACTACCTGTCTCGCCCTCAAATCATCGATGTTCATTCCGTGCTCGCGCATGACTTGCCTGGCGCGAACATCCGGTGCTTCTCCCGAGTGTCCTCCATACGTTCCAGCAGAGTCCAATTCCCACTTCAACCCTGCAGCATCTGCTGCCGACTGCAATACCCCTTGGCCCATGGGCGAACGGCAAATGTTGCCCAAACAGACCACTAAGATGCGCATGCGGCTCAGTGGATAGCGAGTTTCTTCTCCAAATCGTCGAGATAGCGCCGGAAATGCTTGTCCGTCTCTTGCAGATTGGTCACGGTTCGACAGGCATGCAAGACCGTGGCATGGTCCTTTCCACCACAATGCAATCCGATGTTGGCCAGCGAGCTCTTCGTCATCTTCTTGGAGAAGTACATCGCAATCTGGCGGGCTTGAACGATTTCGCGTTTGCGGGTTTTCGACTTGAGCAATTCGATGGGCAGGTCGAAGTAATCGCACACGATCTTTTGGATGTAATCGATGCTGACCTCACGGGCCGTGTTCTTCACGAACTTATCGATCATCTGCTTGGCCAGCTCCAGCGTGATGACCTTCTTGTTCATGCTGCCTTGTGCGATGAGCGAAATGAGGGCGCCTTGCAGTTCTCGGATGTTCGTGTTGACACTGTAAGCCAAATACTCCACTACCTCGCGAGGCAGTTCAATGCCATCGGAATACAACATCCGGTCGAGGATGGCCATCCGCGTCTCGAGCGAGGGCACCTGCAAATCCGCACTCAGACCCCACTTGAATCGGCTGAGCAAACGTTGCTCCATGCCCTGCATCTCCACCGGGGGCTTGTCCGAGGTGAGGATGATTTGCTTGCCCGTTTGGTGGAGATGGTTGAAAATGTGGAAGAAAACATCCTGGGTTTTCTCCTTGCCACTAAAAAATTGGACGTCATCGATGATGAGGACATCAATCATCTGATAGAAGTGGCTGAAATCATTCACGGAGTTATTCCGCACCGCATCGATGAACTGATGGGTGAATTTTTCCGATCCCACATAGAGAACCGTGAGTTCTGGCTGCCGGGATTTGATCTCCAATCCGATGGCATGTGCGAGGTGGGTTTTGCCCAGTCCGGTCCCGCCATAGATCAGGAGAGGATTGAATGCCGTTCCGCCGGGCTTGTTGGCGACGGCATAACCCGCAGAACGGGCGAGCCGGTTGCAATCCCCTTCTATGAAACGGTCGAAGGCATAATTGGGGTTGAGGTTGGAGTCGATGTTGAGTTTGCGGAGCCCGGGAATCACGAAGGGATTCTTGATCCCCTCGAGGGCAGCGGAGGGGACAGAGACCGGCGCGTTGCGGGTATGTGCAGACTGATTGCCGGGCAGCGTAACCGTGTAGGGAGATACCGACCCGTTTCCCGTGCGCTGCGTGGCTGCGTTCTCCATGATGATGCTGTACTCCAAGCGCGCTTCGGAGCCAATTTCCTTGCGGATGGTTTTCTTCAGCAATTGGATGTAGTGCTCTTCCAACCACTCGTAGAAGAACTGTGAAGGAACTTGGAGGGTCAGAACTTGATCGGCGAGTTTCAGCGGCTTGATGGGGGTAAACCACGTTTTGAACGCCTGGGCGCTTACATTGTCTTGGATGACGGCAAGGCAGTTTTCCCAAACGCGTTGGTGGTCTTGGATCATGGCAATGGCAGTCTGTAAGGTGACGAGAAGTTTACTTGCGTTCATTCAATTTCGCCCCTCCGCAACCCGATGAAGCATCCTTGAATGAGACCGCAAGGTTCTGATAAACTCCTGAAAAAAAAAACCTGTCGCACCTTGATTTTTGACTTTTTCCGACTACCGATTTTTTTGCGAAACCCGCGCAGTTGTTGGGTTTTATCATCGATGCAACTCAGGGTTTCGTCGAATGCTTATCCATTGGTTTGATTGATTATCAAAAGACTCATTCACGCATTACCTTTCGCGGTCATGGCTAAGGGATTTCAGTGGATCATTCGCGTTCGTTATGCGGAAACCGATCGTATGGGCAGGGTTTATCACGGCAATATAGCAGCCTATTTAGAGGAATCTCGGGTTGAAATGCTGCGGTCGTTGGGATGGAATTACCGGGAGCTGGAAGAGGCGGGTTGGATGCTTCCGGTACTCCGTTTGGAGGTGGATTTTCACAGGCCCATCCCATACGATGCGCAGGTCTACGTACATACTTGGCTCGTCGAGCCGCCCGGTATCCGGCTGAGGTTTGCCTACGACTTGGTGGTGGAAGGGGAAAGGGTGGGGGGGGCGAAAACGGATTTGGCCTTTATCCACGCGGAATCGGGCTTGCCCCGCCGGCCGCCTTCCGACCTGCTTCAGGCCTTAACTTCCTTCGTGATCGTCTAGGGCCGAGCGCGTTCAAGGGCCTCGGCGTAAAGGGGGGCCACGAATTGCCAACCAAATGGGACGGCGAGCGCGTGCGCCCTTTCTTTTTGGGCCTGCCTGGACGCTGGGCTACTTCCGACCCAATGCTCGAAATGGGCACAACAGGCCTGTGGATTCTCCCATGTGGGGAAGCCCTGTGCAATCTCGGTTCCGGCCGTTCCCGGAGCCAGCCAGGGCACGGTGCCGCAGTACATGGCCTCCACCATGCTGATTCCAAAGTTCTCCTGACGGGGCGCATGGATGAGCAAATCCGCTCGTGACAGCCAGCTTGCGTAGATTGCGCGATCCTCGGCACCTCCCCAACGCGCCCACCGGTGGGGCCAGCGCCGGTAAGCCGCTTCGAATACCTGAGGCATCCTTCGAAATCGAGGGCCCAATACCGCGCATTGAAAATCCCAACCTTCGCGGTCGAAGGCCTCGATTACCTCGAAGAATCGGTCCGGCGCCTTGTCCCATTCCCAGCGGTGATTCCAGAGAATCAGCGGGGGGGCTTCCCTTTGAGACGCGTTCTCCAACCGGGGCTCCTCGAGCCCTTCCCAATCCATGCCTATGGGGAGCACCACCGACTTCTTCTTCAGCGTTTCCCATTGGAGCTCTGGGTGGGGCTTGGGCAAAGGCTCAAAGAGTTGGGGAAGGGCCGCAAAGAACAGGTCGCGGTGGTGGGCAGAATTGAACAAGATGAGGTCTGCAGCGAGCGCGGCATCGTGCTGATCTTC
>JBEEPJ010000090.1:0-7862 GCA_041191165.1 Bacteroidota bacterium
GCCCCGCCTGCCGGCCAAACCACCATCACCTGCCCCCCTGCCCGGGTCGGATTGGGCATGACCACGCCGCGTTGCGCGGACGCATCGGATACCCCCCCTTCTTCCACGTCCAGCGCAAACGACTGCACCCAAACTGCAAACGCCTGCTCCGTCACCACCGGTTCCCCTCCCCCAGCCGTATCATCGATGGTCGTGACCAGCACCAAGCCAACCAACGGCGAAGAATGATCTGCATGGTAGAAATAGCTGCCATCTATCATGATCTCATAATCGCCGACCGAGGTGTGATCCACAATCTCCTCCTGCATGTCCACCCGGTAAACGTTTTCCCAAACAGACCCCCCAGGCAGCGTCAGGGTTCCTTGGCCCACACACGCCGACGATACCGTACCGGAACGCACCACCGTCACGCCTCCAGCGCCATATGTACAAGCCAGGGCATCGGAATGGACATCCCCGAGGGCGAACGGGTATGGATGATAGGTTTCGGGATCCGAATACGCCACCACCATGTTGCCCTGCAAGCCCCCGTGGTAGACGAAGGCCCCGTCCCAGCTGTAAAACAGGTCCGTGCCATTCTCAACAATCCACCACTGCGCTCCGCCGAAGGATTTGGCCAACGGGTGTTGTGCCACCGGCTGGAGGGTTCGTGTAACGGCCGCACCTTGGGGCTGGAGCTCGGAAAAATCCCAGGTCGCGCCTGCACCCTGAAAGCCCGGCGCCGTGTAGGCCCCCGCACGCAGCACATACGAACCCACGGCCGAAACGTCGGGCGCCTGGAGCTGGGCAATCGAGCCGAGCGGCAAACACCCGCAACAGGCCAAGAGAAGAATGCGATTCATGCCTTCGAAGGTACCAGAAAAAAAACAGCCCCGAACCTTGGCGATTCGAGGCTGGAGTACCCGGAGTGGGAATCGAACCCACACTCCTTTCGGAACACGAGTTTGAGTCGTGCGCGTCTACCTGTTCCGCCATCCGGGCAGGTCTTGTGGACAGGACGGCAAAAATACAACAGAGAGCGTTGCAATCCACAAGAAAACATTTCCGTTCTTCGCGCCGCGAAATTCCGCAGATTCCGGAAGTTGACCCTGGGGGACAGCGTGGCGTTATCTGTTTGGCTTTCAATATTATAGCTATCTCATCCCTGCACCTCTTCGACATGAGCGAAATTCGAAATGTGGCCATCATCGCCCACGTTGACCATGGAAAAACCACTTTGGTGGATAAAATCATTCACCAATGTCAGGTGGTGGATGCGCGCAAGGAAACCGGCGAATTGATCCTCGACAACAACGATCTCGAGCGCGAGCGGGGCATCACGATTCTGGCCAAGAACGTGTCTGCGAATTGGAAGGGAGTGAAAATCAACATCTTGGACACGCCAGGTCACGCGGACTTCGGTGGCGAAGTGGAGCGGGTGCTCAAGATGGCCGACGCCGTATTGCTGGTGGTGGATGCTTTCGAGGGACCCATGCCCCAGACGCGATTCGTGCTGGGCAAGGCGCTGGAGCTGGGGCTCAAGCCCATCGTCGTCATCAACAAGGTGGACAAGGAAAACTGCACGCCGGACTTGGTTCAGGAGCAGGTTTTCGACCTGATGTTCACCTTGGGCGCCACGGAGGAACAGCTGGATTTTCCGACCGTTTACGGCTCGGCGAAGCAGAATTGGATGGGGCCGGATTGGCGGACACCGACCGGTGACATCACCTATCTCCTCGATGTGGTTTTGGAGCACGTGCCCGCCGCACCTTACGTGGAAGGCACACCCCAATTGCAAATCACCTCGCTCGACTACAGCCGCTACACCGGCAGGATCGCGATCGGACGGTTGTTCCGGGGCGACCTTCACGCGAACAAGGATTATTCGCTCTGCACAGCAAGCGGCAACCGCAAGGTGCGCATCAAGGAGTTGTACGTGTTCAGCGGACTCGGGCGGGAAAAAGTGGACCATGTCCGCAGCGGCGACCTCTGCGCCATCACGGGGATGGAGGGATTTGAGATCGGCGACACGGTGGCCGACCTGGAGAATCCCGAAGCCATGCCCCGCATCGCGGTGGATGAGCCTACGATGAGCCTGCTCTTCACCATCAACACCTCGCCCTTCCTGGGCCGTGATGGCGAGTTCCTGACCAGTCGCCACATCCGGGAACGGTTGGATGCGGAGTTGCAAAAGAATTTGGCCTTGCGTGTGGAGCCCACCGACAGCGAGGACAAGTGGACCGTCTTCGGGCGCGGCATTCTGCACCTGTCCGTCCTCATCGAGACCATGCGCCGCGAGGGATACGAGATGCAAATCGGCAAGCCGCGCGTGCTCTTCAAGGAAATCGACGGCGCGCTGCACGAGCCCTACGAGCATCTCGTCATCGATGTCCCCCAGGAAGTGGCGGGCAAAGCCACGGAATTGGTGATGATGCGCAAAGGCCAAATGCAGGTCATGCAAGCGAAAGGCGACCTCCAACACCTCGAATTCCGCATCCCCTCCCGCGGCCTCATCGGGTTGCGGAACCAGGTCTTGACGGCCACCGCGGGGGAAGCCGTGATGACGCACCGGCTGGACGGCTACGACGTACACTGCGGCGAACTCGCCACACGCCACTCCGGTTCGCTCACCAGCGCCGAAACCGGCCAAGCCCGTGCCTACGAAATCGACCGCCTCCAGGACCGCGGAACCTTTTTCATCGATCCAGGCGAAGACATCTACAAAGGCCAAGTGGTCGGCGAATGCGCCCGCGACAACGACATGGAGCTCAACCTCATCCGCGGCAAGAAGCTCACCAACATGCGGGCCAGCGGCTCGGACAAAGGCCTTCGCATCGCACCAGCCAAGAAGATGTCGCTCGAGGAATTCATGGAATTCATCGCGGACGACGAGTACTTGGAGGTCACCCCCAAGGCTTTGCGGGTCCGCAAAATCCCCAAGTAATCCCTACGAAGGTCGCTCGTTGAGCTCCGCCTTGATGCGGAGCAATTCACGGTACAACGCCTCCTCTTCCGGGTAAATACGGGCGATGGCTTCGCTGACCCTTCCCTCCACTGAACGTTGGGATTGCAAGGCATTCTGCCGTTGCATGGGCACCGCCTTGCCATAAAATCGCGAGAACATTCTTTCCCAATCCGCCTCCATCGTCTCAACTTCTCCCACAAACACGATGCGGTGACGCTGGGATCTCAGGTACTCCACATCCCCGAAGTAATGGGCATACGACAGCTTGAGATGAAAAATGTGGCGCCAAGCATATTGCGCCGCTTCCTGCCCCGTCCCCTCTGACGAAAGGGTGGCGTCTACCAACTGATCGAATGTGCCAAATCGCTGAAATACCGCAGCCTCCTCCTCGGTCCATTCCACCAGGTAACTGGGAAATCCCTTCCGGTACATGTGCTCAAAACCAGATGCAAACCGGGTTTCCGGCCGACGAATGATGCACGCCACTTTTGCCCCCCAGGGAATCTTCTTCAACCCAAACAGATGCGGCATCGGCACCAGAAATGAAGTAGATGATTCAATCCCTAAGCGTTTCATCGCCTCCAGCACACTCGTCCCTCCCGCTTTGTTGATGTGCATGTAGTACACCAATTCCTTGCCCTTGATCCTCGCGAGCAAAGGGTATAGCACCCTTTCCCTCAAGTACATGCGCTCCACCCGACCCCTCCAGGTCTGGATGCTCAAATTTCGCCTTAAAAAAGCTTGCATTGTCGCAAATTTAACAATTCGCGACCAAGCCGCTCAAGCTCATTTTACTTCATCAGTACCCGAAAGACCGTGTGGCTGCCCACCTCCGAATCCAACACGAAGATTTTTCCCTTGTGCACGCCCTCGATAATCCGCTTGGTGAGCGACAACCCCAGCCCCCAGCCCCGCGCCTTCGTGGTGAAGCCCGGCTGAAACACCTCCGACCATTGCGCACGCGGTATACCCTTCCCCGTGTCCCGTACATCCACCGCCCATCCCTCCGGCACCCGATGCAGCAGCACGGCTACTTCCCCCTCTCCCTCCATCGCATCCACCGCATTGCGAATCAAGTTCTCCAGGACCCAACTGATCAGCGGCAACGACAGAGCCACCCGACAACCTTCTGACCGGTCGACAAACGACAATCGCACCCGTCCTCCGATGCGCGGGCGCATGTAGTCCACGGTCGATGCCACCACCGCCCCCAACTCCTCTTGCGTCAGCTTGGGATCCGATCCGATTTTGCTGAAACGATCCACCACCGTATTGAGCCGCTCCACGTCCTTGTTCATCTCCCGCAGGTACTCCGGATTCACCCCCTCCTGCTCCAGCAAACCCACCCATGCCATCAAAGAACTCATCGGCGTGCCGAGTTGATGCGCGGTTTCCTTGGCCATTCCCACCCAAACCTGATTCTGCTCCGCTCGCCGGTAGCTGTTAAAAATCAAATAGGCCACCACCAAAAACACCCCGATCAAGATCAATTGCACCAAGGGGAAATACCGCAGCTGCTTCAGGACCACAGAATCCTCGTAATACACGAAATGCTTGCCCTCCAGAGGCAAATCCACGACTATGGGCTCATTCTGCGACTCCATCAACTCCAACCGTTGCCGCAAGCGCACCGCATCAGCCACCACGGAGGAATCCACGCCCTGAAAACGCACCGCACGCGACTGCGTACTGTCCATGAGAATCACCGGAACCGAGGCACTGTTGATCACCGTCTCCGAAATGAAAGACCCAATCAAATCACCCATCACCCGCTTGAGTTCGCTCAACCTGACACTCTCGCTCCAATACACCGTCGTCCCCTCTCCCTCAAAAACAATGGGTTTGTGTGCGCGAGCCATCGCCAGCCGCAGCGAGTCGGAGTCCCACTCCTCCGGCACGTTCACCCGGAACTGATAATCTCCCTTGCCATTGTACACGACGACGGGAATGGACGTGTTAGACCAAACAAACCCCGTCACAAAAGACAAATCCTCATATCCTTCCGGATGGGTCAAAATCTGATACGCCTGCGCCAACCGATCCGCCTTCATCCGTTCCTCCGCCTCCAATTCCTCGAACAACGTTTGGGTGTAACTCACCAGGGCCGCACGCTGCTGAATCGCCTTCGACCACATGGCCACCTTGCGCTTCTCCTCCTGCCGGATTCGCTCCGCGATGTGATTGGAATAACCCAATGTGGCCACGACAATCAATCCCGCCACACCCAGCAAAACCCGCTTCCAACGCTGCTTGTTCGTGTAGAGGCTCAACGCTTCGATGAAAAATCAGTTGTACGCCGGACAAGGCAGCCCCCCCTTGGAACGCGCATCACATGCATTGATGCCCAGCACCAACTCATGCCCGCCCGGCGCACCTGGCCGCAAGGCGGAGAAATTCGCATCATAGGCATAGGCTAGGGAGATGTAGTCCGCGATGTCCACCTGGAAGAGCAACACCAGCGCTCCGCCCGTCCGATAGCCCGCCCCCATGGAGACCTTCCCGTCGTAATCCAGGACGGCCACCGCGTCGAAAGAGGGACGCAAGCCCTTGGCGGCGCGAAGGGTGGCCGTGGGCATAAAATCCCATTTGCCCTCCAGCGGCACACGCGTACCCGCCAGCATCACCCATCTCCGATGCAGCATGGATTGGATTCCGATTTGATCCAACGCGGGTTGGGTCACATTGCCCCAGGTCAAACCCGCAAAAGTCCGCCGATTCTGATACCACAACCCCAAATCCAACAACGGAAAAACCGTCTGCGCGCTGCCCAACACCCCCGGATCCTGACCCGCTCCCACTTCCGGCAGGTCCAACATTCCCCAATTCAGCCGCTGCTGATAAAATCCCGCGCCGATTCCCGCTGCCAACCTCGACCCTTTATCCAGCGGCAAATTGTATGCGTAGGCAAATCCCAGAGAGGTGGATTGCCAGGCCCCTGCCTCATCCGTCTCCACCCGACCTCCGACCCCGTGAAAAGCATCCTGGCTCGCCATCCACGCCCCGTGCAGGTTGGCGTAGGCGTTCGTAGGTGCCCCCTCCATCCCCGACCATTGGTTCCTGAATCCCACATGGAGATCCAAACACTCCCGGGTTCCCGCCGCAGCCGGATGGTCCTGGAATGGATTGAGCATGCCCAGGCTCCGCTGGGGGAACATTTGGCCCCAAGCAACAACTGGGCTGACCATCACTCCGACCAGCATCCAGCCGGCTTGCAAGATTCGTCGCATGCTCCTGCTCATCGCACCACGCTGATGTACCCCGTGATTGCCTCGAGTTGAACTTGGGGGTCGTTCAATTCGATGGTATAATAGTACGTTCCCGCGGGCACCGGTGTACCCTCCCGCGTGCCATCCCAAGGCTGCGGATAACCGATGCTCCGGAAAACCACCTGGCCCCAGCGGTCAAAAATCATCACCCGCGCACGCTCATATGGCACCAGGTCCGGAACCGTCCAGAAATCATTGACCTCATCGCCGTTGGGCGTGAAACCGTTGGGCAAGTCCAGCGGATTGCCAACCGAAACCGTGACCGCATCCGTGTAAGCGCAGGCGCCGATGAATCCGGTCACGGAATACGTCACCGTCACGTCTGGCGAGGCCGTGACGGAAGTGCCCTGAACCGAGGACAATCCCGTTTCCGGAAACCACGTGTAGCCCAACGCGGCATTTCCGCCGGAGACCGTCAGCTCGGTCGACTGGCCCGGCGCCAAAAGCGCTGTACAGCAGACGTCAATGCCCACGCCCGGTCCCGAGAGGTTGAGGCCCATGGCACACGGACCGATGGCCGGGTCATGCGAAGTGCCCAGCAACACCAAGTAAAGCGTGTTGGGCTCCAAATCCACCGTCGTCAAAACCGAAGGTCCCACGAGGTCCTGACAGGTTCCGACCACCTCATAAGCGGATTCGTCGCAGGTGGATTGGGGATCCGGCCGCACCACCACCGCCTGGATGACGTCGGGGGCGCCACTGGTTTGGCAACTCACTTGAAACAGCTCCACGGAAACCGGCCCGGTGTAATCGGTCTGCGAGTTCGTGGTGAACGAAAACACGGAGACATACGGCGCATCGAGGCAAGCGAAGCTCGTGGGCTGCGCCCAGTCGAGCACCACTTGCTGGGGATTGTCGCCACATAGCGTCACGGGATCATCGCAATTCTGGGCGCGAACCGGCTCGGGGAAGCCCATGACGAACAGTCCCGCGGCCCCGAGGAGCCCGGAAATCAACGGCCTGAGGGAAGAGGCAGTCATGGGCATCAAACGTCTGCGTTTTCCATTTCGTATGTCACCAGGGTTTCGCCCTTTTCCACGGCCTTTCCGGCCACCACACCCACTTGGGCAATCCTTCCCGCCCGAGGCGAACGAATCACGTTCTCCATCTTCATGGCTTCGAGGATCAATAGGGCTCCGCCTTCCTCCACCACATCCCCGGGCGCCACGCCCACTGAAAGGACCTTGCCCGGCATGGGGGCGCGCACATCGCGATCCTGGACGGCACCCGACTCCGACATGCCCATCCGTTCGAGCAACTGCGACCGCGCATCGACCGCTTGGAGGGCAACTTCGACGCCGTCGACCCGCATGCGCAGATGTCCTGCAGCATCCGGCCCCTCGAGAAGGACCACGCGGACCGTACGGTCTTCCAGCCGAACATCATAAGCAGCGGGGCCGCAGGGCCGCCACTCTCCCTGTGCGCCATCGTCCGGACCCACAGCCACCTTGCGGCCATCCGGCCACCGAACTTCCCATTGCATGCCGCAATTTAACGGCAATCCTTCCGAAATTGCGGCTGTGTCAGGCCTCTATATCCACATTCCGTTCTGCAGAAAAGCCTGTCACTATTGCGACTTCCACTTTTCGACCTCGCTGCAGGGAATGGAAGCCATGGTCGATGCCTTGGCGAAAGAAATCGAAATGCGGGGA
>JBEEPJ010000091.1:0-7749 GCA_041191165.1 Bacteroidota bacterium
AAGTGGTGGTCCATATAGACCGGTGTGCCGGCCGGAACCACGATGGCATTGCCCGATTCGTCGTTCACCGTCACCTCCTGCGCCGTCAGGAAAGCCCCTCCCGAGCCGTGGATGAAGTGCGACCACTCCCACGCCTGCGAACCCAAGAAGATCAATCCGCCCACCACCGTGGCCGCCAGCCAGTTGATCACCCCGCGCTTGTCATTTCGGTGTCCCGCTTCCACGGCCAACACCATCGTGACCGAGGAAATGATGAGGATGAAGGTCATGAGCGCCACGTACATCAGCGGATACTCGCCTTCCACCCCAGGAAGTGCCCGGAAGACCTGTTCGCCGATGGGCCAAGCCTCCGTGCTGCCCGCCCGCGCGAACCCATATGCGGTCAACAACCCGCCGAACGTCAATGCGTCCGAAACCAGGAAGTACCACATCATCATTTTGCCGTAGCTCACGCTGAAGGGGGAACGACCTCCGCCCCAGAGGACCTCTTTCGAAATCGCTTTAGTTGCTTCTCCGCCCATGGTGGGAATTTGGGTGCAAACTTACTAAAACCGATGCCAACGGCCGCCGGTCGGCGCGATAATCGAGAATGGTTCTAAACAACCGCGGACCTCACGCGAGGAACAGAAATCCGTAGAGGTACAGCCAGAGCAGGCCCAGCGCGTGCCAGTAAATGCTCAGCGATTGCAGCCGCACGACATCTCCCGGATGAATCGCGCCCGTGCGCATGCGAATGAAATTGATCACGAGGTAGGCCAAACCCAGCACCAAGTGAACAATGTGCACCACGATCAACACCCACAGGTAGCCCCCGCCGGAGTTGTTCGTGCGGGAGACCTCCAGGGTGATGGGTTCCAGGTATCCCGTGTCGTCCGGGAGGAAGAAGTCGCGCTTCTCTGGCTCGAAGAGCAGGGGGCGTCCATTCCATTCGATCTCGTAGTCCCGGCCGTAGACGCCGGGGCCCTGGCGCATCGCGTCGAGGTTGTTCCACTTGTACGCCTTGAGCCCCCCTTCCATCTCCGTGACGGTGTAGCCCATGCCCAGGTCCGCCAGCTGGGACCAGCCCGCCCGCTGGCTCAGGGTGAACCCGATGCCCAGCGCCAGGGTCAGCAACAGCGCCACCTGAGCGAGGCCGCGCTGGCCCGCCCGCATAGATCGCAGCGACCACCAGAGCGAAATCGACGACAGCACGATGAGCCCGTTGGACACCAGGAGCGCGGTGGGCGGTTGCACCCGGACCCAGTATTGGCCGGTGTGGGAGACGATGTACGCGCTGGTAAAAGCCGCGAACAACATCACCACCGCGAAGACGATGAAGTACATCAACATCTTCTTGGTGCGGGCGCGCACCGCGGGGTCCAATCCTTGGAAAACGTCGCCCCGGGGCGAGGTGAGCGGAGGGGTATTGGCGTCAGACATGGGAGGGAAGTTTGTCGAGGACGTAAGCGATTTGGACTACAGGCAAGTAGAGAAACGAGCCAAACATCAGCCGGCGCGCATCCGCCATTTCCAGCGTCCGGTAGAGGCGGATGGCCAGCCACAGGAAGCCCAGACCCGCCGCGAGCGCCACGATGAGCGCCCCATTGCCCACCATGGGCTGGCCGCTGGGCAGGGCCCAGGGCAGGAGGGAGGCCGGGATGCAAAAGGCCGTGTAGGTCAGGATTTGGAAGGCGGATTCGCGGGATCGGCCGGCGGGGAACGGCAGCATCTGATATCCCGCCCGTTGGTAGTCATCGTGGGCGAGCCAGGCGATGGCCCAGAAGTGCGGGAACTGCCACATGAACTGCACGGCGAACAAGGTGCCGGGCTCGATGCCGAAGTCGCCCGTGGCCGCCACGTAGCCGATCATCGGAGGCAGCGCGCCGGGGAAGGCGCCGACGAAAACACTGAGCGACGTGCGGGCCTTGAGTGGCGTGTAGATGAACGCGTAGGAGACGATGGCCGCCACGCCGAGCCAGCCGCTGAGGGGATTGAGGGAGAACAGGCAGGCCAAACCCACCCCAGCAGCCCCCAAACTGTAGGTCAGTGCGGCCCGACGTCCCATTCGGCCTGTGGGCAGGGGGCGGTTGCGGGTGCGCTCCATGAGGCCGTCGATGCGGTGCTCGATGAGCTGGTTGAGGCCGTTCGAGGCGCCCGTCAGGAGGTAGCCGCCGATGATGATGCGCAGCAGGGAGTCGAAGTCGATGCTGTCCACGGCCATGAACCAGCCGAGCACGGCGGAGAGGACCACGAAGAATCCCAGTCGCAGCTTGAAGAGGGTGGCGAGGTCGCGCATCGGTGCGAAGTTACGTCGCCGCATCGGGGTTCACCGCCCCGGGGTCACCAATCCCGTTCCTCAAGGGTACGGCAGAAGCGAATCCCGATCTCGAATCGCTTCCAGGCCGTCCTGCCCGTCGCTGAACCCTGCGGTTCCGGCCCGACCTCCCCTCCGGCGGGGGTGGCTGCCGCCCACCTCCCCGCGGCCCGCACGAAGACCTCCCCGCCGGACAACCGGGGCGCCGCCCACGCCCCTTCGGCCCAGACCCGCCAAGTCTTCACCGTCCCCGCCCCGGGAACCCGGCCGTCCCCCCCATACACATCGTCCACCCCGTAATCCTCCGGCCGCCCCAGGTAGCTCACCCACGGAACCGACCCCACCGTCCCCCGGTTTTCCCCCGCCGCGGCCTCCGCCGCGAGCCACACCCCGGCCCGGCCGTCCTCGACCCCCCGCGCCCAGTCGTCTACCCCTTGCCACATCCAGGTCCCCCCCAGGCGCCAGCTCCACGTCCCCCCCTTGGCGCCCGCGGGCAGCCCCAGTCCGGCGGCTTGGATCCGCCCCTCCACGAAGTTCGCCCCCGCCGGATGCCCCAGCGGCGTGCGGTCGTGCGTCCAGGCCTGCCCGGGCGCCCCGTGGCTGTAAGTGTACGGGCGGACCTGCGCCCACTCCGCCACCACCGCATGCCGCCCGCGGCCGTCCCACCACCGCGCCGTCGCCAGGGCGCCCCACTTGTTCGCCCACCAGCCCGTGCGGGCGCGGATCTGGGAGGTGACCCATTCGTCGAGAAGGATTTGGCCTGCCAGCGAAAAACCGCCTCCCCCCAGCGCCGGCCCCAGGTCGATCGCCCACTTTCCCGCCGCCCCCACCAACGCATTGTCCGCCGAACCCAGCGCATACTCCGTGGGCCTAAAGGCCGTCACGGGAATCCAGTACGCCGGCTCGAGGCGCATCCGGTGCGCCGTGTCCGCCCCCAGCCACTTGACCGCCCCGAAGAGGGTGCCCTGAAAGCCGCGCCCGAGATCCACCGTGACCTGATGGGCCGCCAGCCAGCCGGCATCGACCTGGGCCGTTTGCCAGGGCTCCCAGTCCTGGGGATTCCAACCGGGGACGTTGGGCGGTCCCCCCGCTCGCCAGTGCCGCGTCCGGGCCACCGTATGGGTGTATTGCGCCCTTCCCACGTCGGCATGGAGCCGCAAATAGGGCAGGGGAGCGGCCTGTCGATCCCACCAAAGCGACCGCCATCCGTTGCCCCAGTGATGCGCGCCGTGGCCCACCTCCAGCTCCACCGAAGGCGAAACCTGAAACGCCAGCGACCCGGTCCACCGGTTCGCCGACAGGTGCCCCCTGCCCGTCATGCCCCCGCGGCCGATGCCATCCGCCCAACCCCAAAGCCGCGTCCACTCCAGCCAGCCCGGCGTAGCCCCTGCCACGCGCCAGTGGCTCAAATCCGTCTCCGCGGCCCACCGCTTGTTTTTCGAAGTCCACTGTGCCGACAAGGCCACCACCCCCCCCCATCCGCCGATGCCGTCCATGCCCCGGCCCAGGGCCTGCAACGACCCCGGCGACCAGCTCACCCCGAGGGGCACGGTCAACGAGGCGCCATGGGCTGGGCCCAGTTCCGCCCCTTGCGCGGCATCCGTTCCTGCATCCGGCCGGAGGCCCGCCGCACTCCCTTCGCTCCCTTCGCTCGCCTCATCCCCCTCGGTTGCGACCCCAGCGGTGTCTGCCTGGAGAAAGTGGGGCTGGGGCAAAATGCCTCCCAGGGCCACGCGATGATGCACATCGGGCCAGCGATGGGTTCGAAGTTCTTGTGCGAGATGGACTTGGGGCAGGATGAGCGCGAGTAGTGCGATTCCCCAGACGCCTCCCAGCCGGGGCAGGGCGGCGATCAACCTTCGTGGTGCCCGTGGGCGCCGCTCGTCGCCAAGGCGGACTGAAGCTCTTCTTGGGTGGCCGGACGCACCGGTGAAGGCGCTTTGAACTCCCGCACGACGCCGGCTGCATCCTTGGCAGAGGGTGCTATGGGAGGGGTCGCGGAGGACGGGACTGGCGAACCCCCCGTGTTCAACTGCTGCCCCCTTTCGCGCATCGCCCGATCGCGAAGCGCTCTGCGGCGGGTCGCCCCCAGCGCGGGCTGGAAGATGAAAAAAGCCAAGGGAAGCAGGAGGAAGAAAATCCATTGCGCGGAAAGTTCAGTCCATCGCACCAGTACAACCGGAAGCGCGAGGAAGAGGGCCGTGTAAAAATAGAGCGCGACACTGACCCGTGCATGATTCCAACCCAGCATCATGAGCCTGTGGTGGATGTGGTTGCGGTCGGGATTGAAGGGAGATTGACCGCGCAAGGCCCGCAGGATGAAGACCCGCAAAGTATCCACGAGCGGGTAGGCTAGCACGCACATCGCCAGCACCACGGTGGAGCCGCCGGCATACCAATCGGGGAGCGATTCCACCGGCGTGCCGATGATGCCCGTAGCCATGACATAGGCGACCATTCCGATGGGCAGTGAGCCGCAGTCCCCCAGGAAGATTTTTGCAGGTTGGAAGTTGTAGGCCAAAAAACCCAACAACGCCCCTGCCAATCCGGCTGCCAGCAACATAAAAGCCCCCTGTCCCGTCACGGCAAACCAAACCGCCATGGCCAACATGCTCAAAAAGCCATACCCCCCCGCCAAGCCATCCACCCCATCGATGAGATTAATCGCATTGACCACCACGATATAAACAAACAAAGAAAAACCGACAGAGACGGCATAGGGCAGGGCTTCCAATCCGAAGAGCCCTCCGAAGTGTCCGATGCGGAAGTCGCCGGCCATGATCAGCATCAGCCCGAGCACCACATGCATGGCGAGCTTTTTGCTGGGACTCAGCCCGACAATATCATCCTTGAGACCGATAAAAAAGAGCGCCACGAGGGCTGCAAGTACGTAGGACCAGCGGAAATCGAGCGGGTGTTGGGCTTGAAATTCAGGCAGAATTACAAGTATACTGAAGGCCAAACCCGCAAAAACCATCAACCCCCCCACGGTAGGCACGCTTTTCCGATGCACCTTCCGGTCATCGCCGGGCTCATCCATCAGATTCTTCATCCGCGCCACTTGAATCAGGGAGGGCATGCCCATGAAAACCAGGGCAAAGGCGAGTGCCATTTCCATTCCCAATCCGACTAGCAGCGCATTCATGCTTATAAAAGTATATATAGATTCGATATAAAAGGATGATTGTACTGTGGCTTTATAACCCCACAATTTAACTTTTTTTCCACCGGGTCTATCGCATCTTCAGGGAAGGGGCACATACAACTGAAACGCAACTTGCCAACCCAGGGTTACAGGGCTTCCGGTCGCTGGGTTGCCGGGCGCGTCGGGCTGGCCGCCCATCGCCCAGAGGGTGAAGGAGGGGCTACCCCAGGGGGCGAAGGTGCCCCGCCCGGGCCGTTCGGAGTCTCGCCCGGGCCGTTCGGAGTCTCGCCCGGGCCGTTGGGAGTCTCGCCCGCCGAAGCCCCGCCCGCTGGGGTGCAGGGAGAGGGTCGCCTCGGTCAGGTGGCCCGTCAGGGCGAGGCCGGGCACGGGGAGGGGCTCCGGGGCGGGGGCGGGCTCGCCCGGGGCGGACCCGGGGAGCGGGAGGAGCCGGAGATGGGCGAGGTGGAGCCGGAGGGGCAGCCGGGTCTCCCGGAGCCACTGCGCATCGGCCGAGGCCCGGAGGGTCTGCCGCCCATCTCCGGGGAAGGGCCCGAGGGGGAGGCCGGCGTGGCTCCAGGCGAGCCAGTCGGGCCCTTCCCGGGTGGCGTCGCGGGGTTGGACATTCCACTCCGCCCGGAACCGGTAATCTCGGCCGCTCCATTCGAATCCCGCTCCGCCCCCCAAGGCGACCGCCACCGGCTCCCCCTCGCCCTCCCCGTCCCGTCCCAACCCGCTCGCCTCGGGACGCCAGCTCGCCCGGATCCCGTTCAGCACCGGGTCGATGTTGACCCCCCCTTGCCCGAAGAACCGCCAACCCCCTCGGTGCCACTGCACCTCCGCCCCCCCCCAGCTCCGGTGCAACCCCCGCTCCCCATCCCGCCCCCGAAACATCCGCAGATGACCCGCCCCCACCCGCACCACCCAACCTCCCCCGGGACGCCAAGTCCCGTGCAAACCATAACGGCCCTGTGGGGTGTAAAGCGGTTCCGTGGTGGCCCCCAGCACCTGCCGACGCAGCCCCGTGGTCCTCGCTGCCACCCCCTCCCAGTGCCAAGCTCCAGCCCGACCGCCGCCGTCGGGCTCGGCACCCTGGCTGTCGGCGGGCGCTGCACCCTGGCCGTCCGCGGGCCCGGCCGCCCGGCCGCCCCAGACGACCCGGAAGTAGGGGGCGGGTGCCTCCTGGACGCACCCCAGGTACCCGTTCTCCCCCAGGTGGCGGCTCAGGACATCGATGCCCGCATCGAACCCCCAACCCGTCCCGTCTGGCTGTTGCATCCATCCGATCCAGCCGCGGGTTCGGCCTACATCGAGCATTCGGAGTCCCGTGTCCGCGCCGGAGGCATCCTCCACCGGTCGCCACTTGATTCGCCCCCAACCCGGCAGGCTGCGCGCCCCTTCCAATCCCTCCTGCCAGAACGGCATTGCCACCGCTTGGCGTTCCATGAGTTCACCCCCGAGAATCCATCGGCCATCCACCCACCCCTCGAATCGGGCTCCGCGGGTGTTGTTCCAATAAGGCCCATTCTCCGATGCCGGAGCCGTGTCAGGGCCCCCGTCGCCCAATGACCTTCCCCAGGCCACATCGATGATCGGAACCACCCGCAGCACCGCCCGGTCCGAGGAAAAATCCAGCCAAGGCCCCTCTCTCCAGCGGCTTCGGAAGGGCCCGTGGGAAGGAAGGCTGTCCCCGTACTGCAGGTGCCAGCGGGCGAACATGCCGCGGTCGATCGGCGTCCAGCCCGTGGAATCGCGCTCCGAGGAAGGGGAGTGGAGGGGGATTTGGCCTGAAAAAGTCATTCCCCAACCTGCTGCCATCCAGCCGCCAGCCGCCAGCATCAGCGCCCGCAATCGCACCCGCGCCCGCGCCAGCATCAGCATCAGCGCCCGCAATCGCACCCGCGCCCGCGCCAGCATCAGCATCAGCGCCCGCGCCAGCATCAGCATCAGCACCCGCGCCCGTACCCGCACGCCCGCCTTAAAATGCGTGACGAACCGACGCATACACGCTTTCGATGCCCGCGCGCAACCCGATGCTCGCCTTCCAGCCCAGCGCATTGATGTTGCTGACATCCAGCAACTTGCGGGGTGTTCCATCCGGCTTGCTCGTATCCCAGACCAGCGCGCCTGTGTAGCCCACCACCTCGCAAACCATCTCCGCCAGCGCCCGGATGCTCAGGTCCTCGCCCGTGCCGATGTTGAGCCATTCGCGGCCTTCATAGTGGTGCATGAGGTGCAAGCAGGCGGAGGCCAAATCGTCCACATGCAAAAACTCCCGCATGGGACTTCCCGTACCCCACAGCTCCACCGTAGG
>JBEEPJ010000092.1:0-7540 GCA_041191165.1 Bacteroidota bacterium
GTTCAGAAGGTGAGGGATGCATTGCCGACTTGGACCAAAACGGTGGCGTTGGCATCACCGATTTGTTGATTTTGTTGCCTGCATTCGGAACCTCATGCGATTGACGGATGAATTGAGAAAACAAGGCCTCCCGAGCTTCGGCTCGGGAGGTGTAATTTTCGAAAGCCCGTTTCTTTAGCTGGTGTTCTTGCAAGGGGTGTCCATCTGAGAGGAGGAGCCGCTGAACGAAGGGCGGTTCCCCCGCAACCGACCACGACCGACAGCTGCGCCACCCCGCAGGGGGAGACCTCCGCGCCGGCGCAATCTCGCCCGACTGAGCGGTGAGCGGCGCCTTACGGGCTGACCAAGTTGAGGCTGACGTTGAAGTAGAAGGGGTTGCCCAAGCTGTTGATTTGGGCGTATGGGTCGTCGCGCAGCAGCCCGAAGGCCCGGTAGATTTCATCGCCGTCGGTGAGGCGGTCCACGTCGAATCGGTAGTTGTACCGGTAGCCCGCTTGCAGGGAAAGCCAAACAAAGTCCTTCAGCGAAAACTCGTACACCGCCCGAATCCGCGCCTCACCGCGGCGGATTTCCAGGTCCTGCGAGCGCAGGTCCGCGCCGCTTTCCGGGTCGCGCCACAGGCGGTAGGACTGCCCTTCGAGTTCGTAGCCGAAGAAGACCATGTTGCGGGGATTGAGGGTGCGGCGCACATGGGCCCGGGCGGGGAAGAGGATCTCCGTCCCCCACCTGTTGCGGGCATCGGTGGCATTGTAGAGGACCACGGGGATGTAGTTGATTTCCCCGACCCGGTAGGTCCGGGCGACGCCCACGCCCCACTGCTTCTTCTCGGTGGGCCGGCGGCCATAGACCAGCGCAGCGGAGTACTTGAGGTAGTCCAGCGGCATGAGGTCGATGCCGTACGTGCCGCTCAGGTCAGCCGAGCCTTGGAAGAGCAAGAACTGCTTGCTGTCCAGGGGCTTGAAGACCGTCGTGTTGATGCCTGCCGTCCGCAAGCCGTGCTCGGCGAGCGATTGGAGCAGCGGGTTGTCGGCAGCGGTGGGCGCCTCATCGAACCGGTAGTTCGTGTTCCAGTAGTTTGCCCCCATTTGCCAAACCACGCTCGTCTTGGAGACCACCGGGATGTTGCATCCGACCCGCAGACCCGACGTGGCATTGACCGTGCCTTCGCCCGCGGCTGCGAGCGAGGAGCCGTCGGCTGCGAGGATTTGGCCTGCAGAAAGCGCATACCCCCCTTGGAAGTCGTAGCCCACGGAGATGAGCTTCGCCGGGCTCAGGCCCTCGATCTTGGGACTGCAGAAGCGCTTGGCCCCCTCGTCGGCGAAGCCCAAGTTGTCGTAGAGGTCGAAGTCGATGTCCTCCTCGCCGGTCCCCGTGGTATCCACCTGCGCCGAGGCCACGGCCCCGGTGAGCACCGCGCCCAGCATCAGCGCCGGGAAGCGCCATAAAACCCTGCTCATTTCCCCGGAACGGCCAGTCGTTTCCAGACATCCGTGCGGCCGAGCGCCTGCACGCCGATGTACCCGCGGATGTCGAGGGTGTTCTTGTCCTTCATCTTGATGACGCAGCTGTACGTGCTGCCGTTGAGCGGATCGTAGATGGTGCCGCCGGACCAGGTGCCATCTTCTTGATAGACAAAGTCCTTGAGCATTCGGTAGCCCTTGAGCGGCACATTTTGCAGCGCGGGGTCCGGGTTGTTTTTGTCGGTCTTGGGCTTGCCCGTTTCGGGGTCGTTGGGCTCGATAAGCCAAACAATGCGCCCGTAATACTTGTTGCCGATGCGCTCGACCTTGACCCGCGCCCGCCCGTTGCTGGGTTCCCAGACGCCCAACAGTTGATCCCCGGCGGCATCTTGGTCCAGGGGAGAGAAGCTCAACAGGCTCATAGCGACCAGGACCCACGCGGCCCCCAGTCCCAGGTGGTGGATGAGGTTTTTCATTTGGCAGTGATGGAAAGTTCGAAGTTCACGAGGAAGCGGCGGTCGCCGTCCCAATAATCGGCGGCGAAGTCGGCGTCGAGCACCAGGTAGAGTTTTCCCTCGGCGACGAGCTTGCCCAGTTGGGCTTCCGGGGCGACCTCCAGGGCCACCCGGTCGCTTCCGGCCGGGACGGGGTTCAGGAACGCGGCCTCCTGCATGGGCACGTCGGCGTTGTCGCTGGCGAACGAGAGCACCAGCGACCGCACGGAATCAAATCCCACGGAGTCGCCGGCCAAGACCTCGGCCTGGAGCAGCTGCGCCCCGGTGACCTTCGTGTCGGGGGTGTACGCCGCTCCGAGCGCTGAGGCGAGGTCGATTTCGAGCGCGATTTGGCCTGTATTGGGCCCCTCCAACAGCGGGCCGGTCAGCACAACTTCTACGTTTTCAGCACGGTAGGTGTGTGCTTCGCCCGGCCCGGAGCAACTCCAGAGCCCGACGCTCAGCAGGACGATGGCCAGAAAGGCCGTGGAAAAGGAGTGTTGCATGAGAATCGAATCGCGTCGAAGATAGCGAGCGGGGTGCCTTGTCCCCAAGCGAGGGCGCTGAAACCCCCGGCGAGGGACACAGGGCGCGTCCAGCCGGCCGGGGAGATGCAGCACCAGCAGTGGCCGATTGACGTTAACTTGCCCCAAAACGCCATCCTGAAACCCCCTCCTCCCCCCGCTTCCGTTCCTGATGACGGTCTGTACGACTGGGTTTTTGTCGGGTCGGGCGCGGCGGCCACGCTGCTGCTGCTGGCCCTGGAGCGCCGCGGTGCCCTGGCGGGCCGGCAGGTGGCCATCGTGGACCCCGACGCCAAGGCCCGCAACGACAAGACCTTTTGTTTCTGGGCGAGACCCTCGGATGCGGTGGCGGAACATTGCGCCCCGCTCGTGAGCCACCGTTGGAGTGCGGTGCGGATGAATCAGCAGCCGCGGGAGCAATTGGAGCCCTGGGTGTACCACCACATTCCCTCCACGGCGGTCTATGCGGAGCTGCACCGCATGGTGGCGGCACACGGCATCCACTCGGTTCGCGCGGCGGTGCAGTCCTTGGAGGCCACCGAGGCCGGGGTTGAGGTGCGCTGGCCGGGCGGCGGGTTGCGGGCGCGCCAGGTCTTCGACAGCCGGCCTCCTCAGTTCCAGGCGGCCGTCGACAACCAGGCCCATCTGCTGCAGTCCTTCATCGGTTGGGTCATCGAGACGGACCACCCGGTGCCGGATCCGGATTGCATCGAACTGATGGATTTTTCCGTAGACCAAACCCATTCCACCCAATTCGTCTATGTCCTGCCCTTGGGTCCGAGGTCGTTGCTGG
The DNA here is from genome assembly GCA_041191165.1 of Bacteroidota bacterium. Classification (GTDB taxonomy): domain Bacteria; phylum Bacteroidota; class Bacteroidia; order Flavobacteriales_D; family Sanyastnellaceae; genus CAMCYM01. The sequence continues at coordinate 3,272 of JBEEPJ010000092.1, forward strand.
TGGAACTCACGCGGTTTGGGGAGACGGGTTTGGCCCAAGAAGCGGCCTACCCCCTGCTCCACGCCTACATCCAGGAGCGCTTCGGTACTTACCGGCAGGTGGGGGAGGAGGCCGGCTGCATCCCGATGAGTTCCGCGCCCTTGGCCGTCGAGACGGTCCCCGGGGTCATCTGCATCGGCGGGCGGGGCGGAGCCATCAAACCCAGCACGGGTTACGCCTTCAAAACCATGTTCGCCCAGGCCCAGTGGCTCGCCGACGCCGCCCGCGCCCCGGCGGGTACGCCGCCCACGCCGCCCCCCACCTCCCCGGGACGGTTCCGGCTCTACGACCGGTTGCTGCTGGATATTCTGCGCCGCAGCCCGGCGTGGGGGAAGCCCATTTTCAGCACCCTCTTTCGGCGCAACCCCACGGCGAATGTCCTTCGGTTTCTCGATGAAAAAACCACCTTTTCCCAGGACCTGCGCATCCTGCTGAGTCTGCCGTTGGCCCCCTTCCTCGCCGCCTGGATGCGGGACGCCTGGGTGCGATTGCGCCCTCACCAGCCGCCGCTGGGGCTGGCGACCGTGGCGTGCGGGCTCTGGATGGCGCATGCGAAGTGGCCTGCGGGCTACCCGATGATGGAGGCGGGCGGGCTGATGTTGGGATTGTTGGCGGTGGGCATCCCGCATGGGGCTCTGGACCACTTGTTGGCCCACCGGCGGCTGGAGGCTCCGTGGAACCTGGCCTTCATCGCGCGCTACCTCGCCGCTTCCCTCGCCTTGCTGGCGGTGTGGTTGGTGGCACCGGGCCCGGCACTCGCCTTCTTCCTGCTCTATTCCGCATGGCACTTCGGTCAGGGGGACGTGGAGCACTGGGGCATACGCGGCAGGCGTCAGGCCAAATCCGCCACATGGGGCCTCACCGTCCTGTCCATCTTGCTGCTGGGCCACCCGCAGGAAAGCGCCGCCATCATCGAAAAACTGGGGGTCGCCCTTCCGGCGTTGTCCCCGGCCATGGGACAGGGGGTGGCCTGGGCCTGGGCGGGATGTGCGGCGCTCTGGGGGCTGTGGGAGCGGCGGCTTGCGGTGGTGTTGGCCGCGGCGACGTTGGCGGTCACGGTCCAGTTGCCGCTGCTGGCGGCCTTCGGACTGTACTTCATCGGTCAGCACAGCCTGCACGGGTGGTGGTCCCTCCGCCGGGGACTTTCAGCGAGTGACGCACAACTCTACCGGAGGGCCCTGCCTTTTTCTGCGGCGGCGTTCGGGTTCCTTGGATTGGCGGTGGCCGGGTTGCACTGGGGTTGGTTGGCGGCTTTCCAGCAGGATGTTGAGGCCGCCTTTTTCGTGTTCTTGTCGTGCATCAGTTTTCCACACGTGGTGGCCATGCACCGGTTTCACCGCGCCGCGGGCCCGCGTTCCTGAACCCGCGTTCCTGAACCCGCGCTCTTGAGCCCGTGCGCAAAGAGATGCCCTCCCAGCACAATTGCGCGGCCACCGGCTTCGTTGGAGGAGAAACGAGAAAGCCATGCGACAGAAAATTGGGATTGTGCTCCTGTGGATCGGAGCGGCCGGATTCTCCCCGGAGGCCATTGAGGCCCAGGCTCCGCGCGCGCTCATCGTCAATGCGCCGGACGGTGATCTGACGGGGGAGGATGCCCGGCGCCTCACGGATCTCCTGCGGGGGCACGGCTACCGCGTCACTTTCCTCGAGGGCCGCGAGGCGAGCTGGGCGCAGGTGAAGCGCCAGGCCCAGGGCGTTCACGTCTTCGTCTACGCGGGTCACGGGTCCAATCAAGGCTATGACGGCACGGGCGGCTTGTGCCTGAGCGGCCCGGGTTACACCGCCAGCGACCCGGACTACGACATCATCCCCTCCACCGACCTGGAAGCCGCCATCCGGCTGGCCCCCGGCGCGATCGTGCTCTTTCAATCCGTCTGCCGGGGGGCGGGTTCCTCGGCCTCGGACGGGTCGGATATCGGCATCGAGGAGGCGGTGCGGCGGGTGGAATCGTACAGCCGTGTCTTTTTCACGATGGGTGCGGCGGCCTATTGCGCGAACAATTACGTCATGGGTGTGGCCGCCATGCTGGAGCGCTTGCTCGCAGGCGCAACCCTCTCAGAAGCCTACGAAGCCGAGGCCACGATGTGGAATGAAATCGCCTACCGCGGCACCTCCACTTACGTCCCCGCTTATCACTTGGTCATCTCAACCCATCACAAGCCGGGCACCGTTACCATCTTCACTTGGGAGAATGGACGGGAAAGAAGGCGAACCGTGCCGAGATTTCGGGAATACGATTTGGCCTATGCAGGCGACCCCGCCTTCCGGCTCCGCCCAGCGCCCTGAGCTCCGAGGAATGCCTCACTACCCGCGTGAATGCTGCATCGCCGCCAGCAACAAGGCAATTTTCTTGTATTTCGTCTCCTGAATGTCGAAGTAGCTGTACATCCGGCGCAGCGAGGAACCGATGCCGTCCACGCTCAAAAAGGCCCGCTCGGCCATTTCGCCGTTCGTGATGGTCGGATTTTCCAGCAATAAATTCAGCACCTTCCAATCCGTTTCGTTGAGGCGACGGTCGAGGAACCGCTCAATGCGCTCCCGGTCGAGTCCCAGCTGGCCCGCGTTGGGGAGGAGGGCGGGCGCGGAGGTCTGCCGAAGCGACTCGATTTCTGTGAGCAATGCCTGACGGCGGATGCGGTGTGCGCGCTGAATGCGCCTCAGGAACAGCGCCAGACCTCCGATGGCAGCCACGAAAGCCAACCCGAGCCCGAGCAGGATGCGCCCCTGGCGATTCCGAAGCGCCGCTTCCCGATGCCCATGGGCCAGGTCCAAGGCGGCCAATTGTTGTTCAACCTCCTTCTCGTAGGCCATCCGCAAGACGGAGTGGTGTTGCTTCTCGCGGGCGACACTGTCTTCAAAGGCTTGGAATTGTTCGTGCATCGCCAGGGCCTGCTCAGCCTGTCCCCGGTCTTTGTACAAGCGGTAGAGCAGCCCGTACAAGTCCCGCTTCATCGCGTGGGTTCCCGTCCGCATCACGGGTTCGACCAGCGCTGACGCCCGGTCCAATGCCACATGGGGTTCGAGGTGGTAGGAGAGGGTGGCCAGGTGCAGTTGCGCCTCCAAGGCTTCTTGCTCCGCACCGAGTTCGCGGTTGATCCGCAGGCTGGTGGACGCGTGCGTTCTCGCCGAGAGATACCGACCCATGCGTTCGTCGAGCAGCGCCCAGTTTGCGTGCACGGCCGCCACAAAAAAATGCGCGTTGTGGGCCGTCAGGATGTCGAGCGCTTGTCGATAATAGGCTTCCGCCTTGTCCTCATTTCCCAGCTGAAAATGACACCAGCCCAGGTTGAGGGAGACGATGCCGAGGGAGCGGTCAGCCGTGCGGGTAGACTGCAATTCTTCCCAGACTTGGTTGTAGTATTTCAAGCCCAAATCGAATTGGTCAATCAACACAAAAACACTCCCCAAACTCGTCAGCACACGCCGCCGCCCTTCGCCATCATCCAACGAATCGTACAAGTGCAGTGCCGCTGAAAACTGCCGGGTGGCCTCGACGTACTCTTGCCGGGAGACGGAGACATTTCCCCGATTGTTCGCCAGTTGGGCGCGCAACTCCGGCAGATTCAGGTTCTGGGCTACTTGCTCCGCACGGGCGTATGCCGCGAGCGCCCCGTCGTAATCTCCTTGCATCCGGAGGATGTTGCCCTTGCGCTTCTCTGCTTCGAACCCTCCGAGGGCATCGCCGGCTTCCTGTGCCCAACGGGTTTGGCATTCCAGAAAGTGGAGCACGGTATCCGGGAACGCCATGTGGAATTCCTCGTACAGCGCATCCACCGCGGCCGCCCGCTCCCGCAGGGGAAGGCTGGAATCGGATGCCGTGGCCATGAGGGCTTGTAAATCCGGGTCCGCGTGCGCATCGGAGCCGATGAGAAGGGCGAAGAGGAAGAGGAACAGGGTGCGCATAAAAAGGTAGATGCAGCGAGAAAAGAAATTCAGGGCCGGCCCTTGCTCACCGGAGCACCGGGGACGCAAACCCGCTCACCTTCAGGACTCAATTCACGATGAAGCGAATCTGGCTGGTCGGCGTTCGAAGCAAGTAGATGCCCGATTCCCAGCGGGATACGTCCAACCCAAGCCCCCCTGCCGCGTGCAGCCCCTGGTCGACCGCTCGGCCCGTGGCATCCACCACATGCCATTTTTGTCCCGGTTGGATGCCCGTCACCTGGATCTGATCGGAGGTCGGATTGGGCCAAGCTTCCAATTCAGCCGGGGCCGGCGTTTGCGCATCGG
>JBEEPJ010000093.1:0-7492 GCA_041191165.1 Bacteroidota bacterium
CCTCCGGATCGTTTTCCGTGATGTTGTTGTCGGCGATGCTCAACTGCACCTTGTACGCGCCCGGCTCCGCGAAGGAGTGGGTGACCACCGGCTCGCCCGTCGCCGTGTTCCCGTCGTCGAAAGTCCACTCCCAAGTCACGATCTCAAATCCCTCCGCGACCGTCGAGGCGGTGGCGTCGAACACAATTTCCTCACCCGGGCAGACCATCAAAGGCACGGCCTCGTCCGTCTGCACGATGGCGAACGGGCGCTGACACGGATAACCGCAGGTCATTTCGGCCCCAAAGCTTCCGTTGCCATTGGCGTCCGAAGTAAAATGAAGGGTGAGACAGCCGCCCGGGTTCGCGAGCGAGGCGAAGAATTCCTGGCCCTGAGCCTCGTAAAGCTCAAAGCTGCCGATAAGAGGTGACCCCATGTTGGGTCCGTCATAAATCTCCAGGACATCCCCTGTACCGAGCGCGGCCAGGGCAAAGTACAACGTGATGATCGTCTCCGGAGCCTCCGGACACACCGTCATGGTGATGTTCTGATTGGGGCCATAATCCCCGGCGCTCAGCCCGGTATCTACCAAAAATCCCCCGCAGGTGGTCAGCGTGGTGTTGGAAATCGGAACCTCTTGGGCGAGGACGGGCGTCGCGCCCAGAAGGAAACCAAGGGCGCCTCCCCCCACAACGGAAGCCAGCCCGCTCAGGCGCTGGGTAAAAAGCGTTGACATCATGATTTCTTCGATGCTGGGGTTGTGGATTGCGGCGCGCCGTCAGCTTCTGATCGGCTGTGTGCGGCTTTCATGTGGCGCTGCCAGAGGGTTTCCATGCGGGCCAAACTCCAAAAAGTCACCACTGTCCCATCGTTCAACCGACAGACCGTGTGGCGGTCCGCTTCGGGAATGACCGCACCCTGTGCTTCTGCCAGGTTCGCAAAGCTCAGCGACGCACTGAAAGCGGCTTTCTCGCTGACGTCGGCAGGTTCCGTCAACGTCGCACCCCGCTCCAGCCAGAATGCCTTGCGGGCCGCGTCGGACTGCCATTGGTCCCAGGAGGTGGTGTGGCTGGCGGGGACAGGGGCGGAATGGGTTTGGCCTGCGACCTGTTGCGGCGTCAAGCCCGCGACAGCCATCAGCCCCAATCCGATGAGGGTGAACAACTTCTTCATGATTATAAAAGTAACTTCCTGCAGGACCGCATAGTTGCTTGCAAAGGCCAAATTTATCTCAAACCCCGACCCAACAGAAAAAAAATTACGCCCCCCTTGCCCATCCGGATTTCTGTATATCTTTGCCCCCCCAAACGAGGGGAACCTGTTCGATTCCGTAGCTCAGCCGGTTAGAGCATCTCACTTTTAATGAGAGGGTCCTGGGTTCGAGTCCCAGCGGAATCACAGTTTTTTTCTTCAGGCCGCATGCGTCCCCACCGAGATCGCAGCGGGCACCGCCCAGGTGCTGAAATTGGTAGACAGGCATGTTTGAGGGGCATGTGTTCGTTTAGGACGTGCGGGTTCGATTCCCGCCCTGGGCACGAAAACAGGTAGGTGTTGTTTGATTGATTGGGACCGGAGGTTGTTTCGCCGGTCCACCATCCACCCGGGTGGCGAAATTGGTAGACGCGCAGTCTTCAGGCGGCTGTGCCTTCGGGCGTGCTGGTTCGAGTCCAGTTCCGGGTACTGAAAGGGTCGTTCCGTTGGGACGGCCCTTTTTTTATTGGCTCGGGCTCAGAATGAGCGCGGGAGAAGCGCGGGTCGGGCGGGACCCGGATGAACTTGGGAAGGGCGCGGTTGTTCTCTGTGTGGTTATCTTTGCACCGTGGTTACACACCTGCCCCTTTCCCTGTCCCCGGCCGTAGCTGGGGGGTCCCAGCCCAGCCCCTTTGTGGTCGCCGGGCCGTGCAGTGCGGAGAGCCGGGAACAGGTGCTGGAGACCGCGGAGGGGCTGGCGGCCACGGGGCGGGTTCAGCTGCTGCGGGCGGGGTTGTGGAAGCCGCGCACCAAGCCGCAGTCGTTCGAGGGGAAGGGCGCGGAGGCGCTGCCTTGGCTGGTGGAGGCGAAAGCGCGCACCGGACTGCCCATTTCGACGGAGGTGGCCACGCCCGCCCACGTCGAGGAGTGCCTGGCCGCCGGGGTCGATGTCCTCTGGATCGGAGCGCGGACGACCGTAAGCCCCTTCGCCGTGCAGGACATTGCGGAAGCCCTGCGCGGCACACGCATCCCCGTAATGGTCAAGAACCCGATGCACGCCGATCTCAAACTCTGGATCGGAGCCGTGGAGCGGGTGCAAGCGACCACGGGCGGCGAGGTCATGGCCATCCACCGGGGATTCAGCCGCTACGGCCTCAAGGAATACCGCAACGCCCCCATGTGGGAAATTCCCATCGGGTTCCGTTCCGAGAAACCGGAAGTGCCACTCATCTGTGACCCGAGCCACATCGCGGGCCGGCGCAACCTGCTCGAACAAGTCGCCCAGAAAGCGCTGGACCTGGGCATGCGCGGGCTCATGCTGGAAGTGCACCCGACCCCCGATCAGGCCTGGAGCGACGCCGAACAGCAAATCACGCCCGCCGCACTCGATGCCCTGCTGCGTCGGCTCATCGTGCGCGAGGAAACCCTCGATGCCGACAGAACCAGCGGTCTCACCGCCATGCGGCTCCAGATGGATTCCCTGGACGAGCAGTGGGTGGAGTTGTTGGGGGCGCGGATGGATTTGGCCCGCAAAATGGGCGACTTCAAGAAGCAGAACGGACTGACGGTGCTGCAGCTCGAGCGCTGGCGTGAGGTATTTGCCACCCGAAGCCAGTGGGCCGCGGACCGGGGCCTGGGCGAGGAGTTCATTCTCTCGGTGTTGGAACAAATCCACAACGAAAGCATCCGGGTGCAGACGGAGGGCATGCGTCCCTCACCGCTCGACTGAGGCCTTTCGCTTGCCCGCTCCCCGACATTCTTAGCGGGGCCTTCATTTTTTTTCGACTCCCCTGTAACCTTTCCCGAACGCGTGGCGTAAAGGGAGTCGGTTTTGGTTTTGCCAATCTCGAAAGAGATTTAGAATCAGGCGATTTGGTGAAAAGGGGCCTCTCAACGGAGGGGCCCCTTTGATTTTTTAACAGGCTTCATCCCCGCCTGGGGTCATTCGTCCGGGGTCATTCGTCCGGGGTCATTCGTCCGGGGTCATTCGTCCGGGGTCATTCGTCCGGGGTCGCCTCCTCCGTCCGCCGGGTCATCATGTGTAGCCAAATCGACCGGCTCAGTCGATAGAGCGGCGGCAGCAGCAACACCAACAAGGTCACGCCCGTCCCCAAAAACAGGGTCACGTGGGAGAAAAATCCGAAGGTGATCCAACCCAGCGCGTCGAAAGTATAAAGCGCAACCAGCACCGACACCCACAGCGCGACGGTGAGGGCATAAGAGACATAAGCTGCCCCGAAGTAAAAACCCGGCTCCCGCTGAAAATCCGCGCCACACACCGGGCACCTGGGATGGATGACCGTGGTCTGTTTGAATTTGTAGCTGTTGGGTTCCGGAAAAATATCGCCTTCCCGGCATTGCGGGCATTTGTTGCGGACGATGGCCCCGAGGGCTGTGCGGGCTTTTTTCGACATGGGTGCGAAGCTATGCATGCATAGGGTCTGGAGATGCAACCTGGGTCACGTTGCGGATGCAAGCATCAGATGTAGGTCAAACCAGCGCCTGCATCTCCACCAACCGCCGGTACATCCCCCCCTGGGCCATCAATTCGTCGTGGGTTCCGGATTGCACGATGACGCCACCGTCCAAGACCGCGATGCAGTCCGCGTGGCGCACCGTGCTCAGCCGGTGCGCGATGACGAGCACCGTCCGGTCCGCCATAAGCCGATCGATGGCCTGCTGCACCAGCTGCTCCGACTCCGCATCCAGCGCCGAGGTCGCCTCGTCCAGAATCAGAATGGGCGGGTCCTTGTACAACGCCCGCGCGATGGAGAGCCGCTGGCGCTGGCCGCCGCTCAGCAGACCGCCGCCCTCTCCCACCTGCGCCCCCATGCCCCCCGGCATCCGCTCGATGAACTCCAGCGCGTTCGCCGCTGCGGCGGCCGCCCGAAGCCGGGCCTCCTCCCCCCCCTGCGCCTCCCCCAGCGCGATGTTCTCCGCCACCGACCCATGAAACAACCAGGCATCCTGCGTGACCATGCCCAGCTTCGCGCGCAGGTCCCCCGCCCGCAGCGACCGAATGTCCACCCCATCGACTGTGATGCGCCCCTCCGTCACGTCGTGAAACCGGGCGAGCAACGCCGCCAACGTCGTCTTCCCCGACCCCGAAGGCCCCACCAGCGCCACCGTGGACCCCCGCGGCACCACCAAATCGACCCCCCGCAACACCGGCCGCCCCGGCTCAAAGTGAAACCCCACCCCCTCGAACCGGATGCCCTCCTTGAACCCCTCCCACTCCACCGGCACCTCCGGCTCCGGAATCCGCCACGTCTCCTCCAAAATCGCATCGAGCCGATCGAGCGACGCCGCCCCCTTTTGGATCTTGAACCACCCATCGCTGAAAGCCCGGGCGGGCGGGATGATCTGCGAAAACACCACCAAGTAACCGATAAACCACTCACCGCTCAACCCACCCTCTCCCCGCAACACCAACCGCCCGCCAAACCACAGCAGCACCGCCATCACCGTCAAGCTGATCGTCTCGCTCATGGGCGAGGCCAGGTACTCCCGCTTGTAGAGCCGGCGCATGAGCCGGAAGTAGTCCCCGTTCGTCTTGCGGAAACGCGAGCGAAAAGCCTCCTCCGCATGAAAGGCCTTGAGCACGCGAATACCGCCAAGCGTCTCCTCCACCAGCGACATCAACTCCCCGAGCGACTCCTTGCCCCGGCGCGCCGCGTTTTTGAGCGACTTGGCGATGCGGCTGATCAGATAACCGCTCACCGGCAGAAAAATCAGCGCAAACAGCGTGAGCTCCCAGCTCATCGCGAAGAGCGTCGCCAGCGACACCAGCAAGATGATGGGCGACTTGAAAAGCACCTCAATCGTCCCGATGACGCTGAACTCCACCTCCTGTAGGTCGTTGGTCATGCGGCTGAGGGTATCGCCCTTGCGCGCATCGGTGAACCAGCCGACGGGAAGTTCTAAGAGCTTATCGTACAGCATATTGCGCAAGTCGCGCGAGACCCCTGTTCGGATGGTGGCCAGGCTGAACAAGGCCAAATACTGCACCGCGTTCTTCACCACGGCCAGCACCACGATGGCCACGCACAGCACCACCAGGGCTTGCGGGGCGCCGACGTCGGCCACGAAGGCGTCGAAGGCCTGGTTCACCCGTTCGAGCAGGGCCTCGGGCTCGGCCGTGGTCCCGGCGCCGCCCGACCCACCGCCCCCCCCTGCTTCGGCGGCCCCGGCCCCGGCGGGCGCGGCGGGCGCGGCGGACGGCGAACGGAACAGGATGCGCAAGAACGGCACGACCGCCAGGAAGGTGAACAGCGAGAGGATGGCGCCCAGCAGGTTGAAGGCGACGTTCGCCGCCAGCGGGCCCCGGTATCGGGACAGCAGCACCCAGAGCGCGCGGACCCGGCTCATCCGAGCAGCTGGTCCACGAGTTGCACCGAGTCGCCGATGTACGACGACGGCGTCAGGGCGGCGAGCTCCGCGCGCACGGCCTCCGACACGTCGAGCCCGGCGATGAAGGCCGCGATGGCCGCCGCGTCGATGCCCTGCTGGCCGCGGGTCAAGGCCTTCAACGCCTCGTACGGGGCCGGGTAGCCCGCCCGCCGCAAGATCGTCTGGATGCCCTCCGCCACGACCGCCCAGTTGCGCTCGAGGTCGGCGGCCAGGGCGGGTTCGTTGAGTTGGAGCTTCGCCAGCCCCCGCTCCATCGAGCGCAGGGCGATAAGCGAATGCCCCAGCGGCACCCCCACGTTGCGCAGCACCGTGGAGTCCGTCAGGTCGCGCTGCAACCGGCTGACCGGCAACTTGTCCGCGAGGTGCGCGAGCATGGCATTTGCCCAGCCCAGGTTGCCCTCCGCGTTTTCGAAGTCGATGGGATTCACCTTGTGCGGCATGGCCGACGACCCCACCTCCCCGGCGCGCGTGGTCTGCGTGAAGTACTCCAGCGAGATGTAAGTCCAAACATCGCGGCAGAAGTCCAAACACACCCGGTGGATCCGCGCCAGCGCGTCGCACCAGGCCGCCAGGTGGTCGTAGTGCTCGATTTGGGTCGTGACCCGGCTGCGGTGCAGGCCCAGGCGGTGCTCGACGAGGTCCTGGGCGAAGGCCTGCCAGTCGATGTCGGGGTAGGCGACCCGGTGGGCGTTGAAGCCGCCCGTGGCCCCGCCCAGCTTGGCGGCGTAGACCGCGGTGTCCAGGGCGGCGAGCTGGGCGTCGAGCCGCTCGACGAACACGGCCCACTCCTTGCCCATCGTGACGGGGCTGGCCGGCTGGCCGTGCGTCCGGGCGAGCATGGGCACCGCCTTCCAGCGGACCGCACCCTGCGCGAGGGCGTCCCGTACCGCCGCCAGCCGGGGCCGCAGGACCTCCGACGTCGCCCGCTTCAGCGACAGCGGCACCGCCGTGTTGTTCACGTCCTGCGACGTCAACCCGAAGTGCACAAACTCCGCCCATTCGCCCATCCCCGCCGCCGCCATCTGCTCCTTGAGCCAGTACTCCACCGCCTTGACGTCGTGGTTGGTGGTGCGCTCCAGCTCCTTGATGCGGGCCATGGCCACGTCATCGAAATTCGCTACCCAGCCCTGCATCTGCGCCCGGTGATCCGCCGTCATCCCCGCGAGCTCCGGCACACCCCAGTCCGCCAGCGCGATCAAGTACGCCACCTCCACCTCCACCCGGTGCCGCATGAGCCCCCACTCCGAGAGCAGGGGCGCCAACGCCTCCGTCGCACTCCGATACCGCCCATCTACCGGGCCCAAAGCCGTCCAAACATTCGATTCCATGTGCCGGCAAAACTACGCACGGCCGGGGGATTGGGGGATGTAAATTTGGCCTGCAAACTCCGCGACCTCACCAGCGCGCCCCTAACCTCCCCCCCGATGGAATTTCACAGCATCCTGACCGGTTATTTCAAGCTCGACGGTGGCGCCATGTTTGGCGTGGTGCCCAAATCGCTCTGGCAAACGGTCAACCCGCCCGACGCGAACAACCTGTGCACCTGGGCCATGCGTTCGCTGCTGGTGGTGAACGGCGAACACGTCCTGCTCATCGACGCCGGCATCGGGGACAAGCAGGATGCCAAGTTCTTCAGCCACTACCACTTGCACGGCGACACGACGCTCGACAGCGAGCTGGCGCGGCTGGGCCTCACGCGCGCAGACGTCACGGACGTACTGCTCACGCACCTCCACTTCGACCACGTGGGCGGGGCGGTGATGCGGCGGCCGGACGGCATGCTGGTTCCGTCCTTCCCGCGCGCCCGGTTCCACAGCTGCGCCCGGCACTGGGAGTGGGCCACGCAACCGAACGCCCGCGAGAAGGCCTCCTTCCTGGCCGAGAACATCCAGCCGCTGGCTGAGAGCGGGCA
>JBEEPJ010000094.1:0-7415 GCA_041191165.1 Bacteroidota bacterium
AGGGCGCTCACGTCGTCCTCGTGGGTGGTCAGATTGGGGGGGAGGGAGGCCACCAGGGTGGGGGTGCCGTCGCGCTGGGCGCGCCGGTAAACGCGGTAGCCCGCGACCGAGCCCGGGAAACCCAGGTAGGGGGACCAGGTCAGGGTGTTGCGCATGAGCTCGGCGTCGGGGATGCCCGAGAGGAGCATGGTGGTGGCAGAGGGGGTTTCCCCGACGGCGTCCCCGCAGCCGTTGACGATGCGAACCCGGTATGTGTAGATTTTGGACGCGGTTTGGACGGCGGAGTCCAGGAAGATCAGGGGGGCAGCGCCGAGCGCTCCGACGGCGTCCTGGACGGCGATCTCGGCATAGAAGGAGTCGTCATCCCCGCCGCGTTTGCGCTCGAGGATGTACCGGTGGGGATCGCTCGAAGCCGGGTCGAGGTCCACCACGACCTCCACGCCGCCCGTGACCTCGTCGACCGTGGCGCGCCGGATGCGCGTGCCCGCTGGGGCCTCGGGGTAGTTGAAGCTCAGCGTCCGGCGCTGGGACAGCCCCGTGGCCCCCGTGGAGGTGACCAGGGCGACGTGGTAGCGCCAGGTGGAGCCGAGGGGGACGCCGGTGTGCACCCAGGAGGTGACCCCGGGCCCGACCGTCCCGAGGAGGGTGGGGGGCGTCCAGGTGCCAGAGCCGGGCGGCAGTTCCTGGGCGCCGTGGATTTGGCCTTCGAGAATCGTCCCCGCCCATCCGTAAGCCCCCATCCAGTTGAGCAGGGCCTCGTCCGAGCATGCCTCGCGCGAGACCGAGAGGGTGATGGTCGTGGCGCACTGCTGGCTCGCCGCCCCCGGATCCGGCTGGCCGTTCACGTAGCACGAATCGAAGGCCGCGACGTTGTAGCTCTCGATGATGGAGCCGGCATTCGACTGCAGGTTGAGGTAGGACGTCGCCGTCGGGTCAAAAATCGTGTCGATGGGCGTCTGAAACCCGGCCGTGCAGAGGTAGATGATGTAGCCTGCGAGGTCCGCGGCCGGGCTGGGCGTCCAGTGGATCTCCGCGTCCGACAGCGCCGGATTTACATCCACGTGGGTGATGACCGGGGCGTCGGGGTCGAGCTCGTCGTTGAAGCTGTCGCCTGACGTGTTCGACTGGTGCGCGCAGCCCAGCGCCGGAACGTCTTGCAGGATGCGGAATTGCAGGTCTTCCGCGCAATCCGTAACCTCGTAAGCATAGGACAGGATGCCGCCGTTGTCCGTCACCGTGGCCAGGGTAGTCCAAACCCCGCTCCCCCCGCTCCCCGGCATCCACTTCTGGACTTCGAAGGCCTCCCCGCCCACGGCCCCGCCCGACCCCCCGCCGAGCGCGGCGATGCGCGGGCTATTCCACGTCAGGTCCGCAAACCCGGGCACCACACTCGGGGCCACCGAGAGATGGATGTTGCAGAGGGTGTCGGTCGAGGTGACCGTGCCGTCCGTGAACATGGATTGCACGTAAAAGCAGCGCGCCGTCGAATTCCCGTCGATGCCCGGCGCCACGATGCTCGTCGTGCCGTAGTTGGGGATGTTCGTCGAGCTGGCGTTCGCCGGGTTCCCAGGCTGGAAGTCATGGTAGACATACTGCAAGAACAACCCTGCCGGATCCGCGGGCTGCTCCCACCCCAGGCTCACATTGCCCGCGGCGTTGACCTCGATGCACGTCAGCGACCCGGCCTGGCCCCGCGCCACCCCGCCCGCCGCCAGGAAGAGCAGCAAGGCCAGGCCCGAAAAAGGGCCGAGGGACGCAGACCGTCGGACGGAGGACCACCATTTCGCCATGTTCCAAAGGTACATCGAGGTTTCAGACCCCCGAATGCCTTTTCACACAACGCGTTTCTCCCCGAAAATGTTGCCTGAGCGGGTGTTTTACCGGCGGGATATACGAAGGCGACGACCCCGTGCGTTATCCCTCCCGCAAGCAGCCCGGACCGTCTGACAGGACGTGCTTACCTACCCCCGCCAAGGGCACGGTGGACCCACGATGTGGCGCCTGAGCATCTCAAAAAAAACCAATTTCAATATATGTCCAAGAAATCAAAGCAAGTCGTGCCGGGCTACGAGCGCCCGTTGGTGACCCTGGCCCTGGAGTGGGGGAGGCCGCAAGGGCGGGTGGGCTTTACGCAGGTCGTCCATGTGCGGGGCATGGAGGGGGTGTCGTATCGGATTTGGCCTACCACCTACATCGAGTGTGCAGCCACGGGCGTCCGCCGGAACTTGATCGCGGTGTACAACGTGGGCATCTACCCGTACTGGCAGAAGTTCACGGAAGCGGGCTGGTACAGCCTGGTGTTCGAGGCCTTGCCCCCGGAGTGCAGCTCGTTCCACTTGATCGAAGAAATCCACGAGCCCGGCGGAGAGTGCATCCGAAACTGTCCCCGTTTTGAAGACAACATCCTCTGGGTCGAAAAAAGGAAGTCATGAATTACCAACGCTATATCATCGGGGTCCTGCCCGGTGCAAGCCGTGATGTGCCGGAAGGGCATGCCGCGCTCACCCCGCAGCCGGGCTGGATTTGGGCCGAGCGCTATGCGCAGCACCAGTTCGTTTTGGCAGACCAAATGGACTTGCTGTCGATGAACCCGGTGAAGTACTTCATCGCGCCGGGCATCTACTTGCCCCGGGGTGCGGCGCGGTCGCACCACCTCGAACAGCTTCGCGCCATCGCCCTGATGGAGGGCTCAGAGGCGCTGGTCGCGCGGGCGGACCGGTACCTGGCCGAAATGCGCGGGGCGTAGCGGGTTGAAGCGGGACGCAGCGGGCGGCGGGTTACTTCTCGTCGTCGCCGTAGCGGTAGCCCGGGCCGCCGTAACCGTATCCGTAGCCATAGCCGTACCCGTAGCCGTACCCGTACTTGTAGGCGTACTTCGCGTAGTAGTACTGCCAGCGGCGCATCCGGATGTTGTTCAGGATGAAGGAGGCGCGCAGGTTGTTCTGCTGCAGCACCTCCTCGAGGTGGCGGATGCTGCGCTTGGAGGACTTCTCGGTGTTGGTGACGAGCAGGCCGGTGTCCGCCTGGGCCATCAGCACGAGGGCGTCGCTGATGAGCAGGATGGGCGGGGTGTCGAGGATGACGTAGTCGAACTGCTCCCGGAGCTGAAAGAGGAGGTCCCGTGTGGCATCGCTCAGCACCAATTCGGACGCGTTGGGCGGCACGGGGCCGGCAGTGAGCACCTGCAGATTTTCAACGGGTCCGGGGCGCAGGGCATCCTCGAGCTTGCAGCGTCCGATGAGCACGGAGGACAGGCCTTGCGTATTCGTCAGCTGGAAGTTCTTGTGCACCTTGGGTTTGTGCATGTCGAAGTCGCACAGCACGACGCGCTTGCCGGCGCGGGCGAGGACGGTGCTGAGGTTCGTCGAAGTAAAGGTCTTGCCCTCGCTCGGGTGCAGGGAGCTGATGAGGATGGTCTTCGAGCCGGACTGCGTGAGCATGTACTGCAGGTTTGTCCGGATGGCGCGGAACGCCTCGGTGACCTGCGACCGGCTGTCCGCCAGGATGGAGATGGGCTGGGTTTCGATGTCCGGGTAGTGCGGGATGCCGCCGATGACCGGGAGGTCGGAGAGTTCCCGCAGCTCGCTCGTGCTCTCGATGCGTTCGAAGAACAGCATGCGCACCAGGGCGATGGCCAGGGCGATGAGCAGCCCGATGCCGGTGTAAGTCAGGATGGTGCGGGACTTGTCGGGCCCGACGATGCCGCCGTACCGGGCTTTTTCGATGAGCGAGGCTTCGGGGGCGATGCCGGCCCGGGCGATGATGGTGGAGGCCTTGGAGTTGAGCAGGAAGACGTACAGTTCCTCGTTGACCTGCAACTTGCGCTCCATGCTCAGGATGTCCCGCTGGGTGGCGGGGATGTCGCCGAGCCGGGCTTCGAGGTCGCGGATTTGGCCTGCCAAATCGTTCCGCTGGCCCGCGAGCGCCTGACGGGTATCCTCGATGTACCGCGAAATGCTGAAACGCACGTTGCTGATGGTCGAATCGATGCGGCGGATGGCGAAGTTGTCCTCGGTGACGTCGAGCAACATGCCGGCCCGGGTGGTCCGCAGGGTGAAGAGGGAGTTCACCTGCTGGATGAGCAACTGGTCCTCCTCGAACAGGTAGGTCGTCGGCGGCAGGCCCTGGCCGTCATCGCCCGAGAGCAGGTAGCGCTGCAAGGACTTCATGGCCTCGAGGCGCAGGTCCAGCTGGCGCTGGCTGGTCTCCAAGGCCACGAGCGAGTTGAAGAACTCGTTCTGCTCCCGGCTGAGATCCAGCACCTTGTTGGTCTCCTTGAACCGGTCGACCATCCGCTCGAGGCTGTCCATGATGGCCACGAGTTCCTCGAGCTGGAGGTCGATGAAGGCCTCGGTGCGCAAGCTCGCCGCCAGCCGAGACTCCTTCGTGTAGTCAATGTACGTGGAGGCCAAGGTGTCCAGGAACTGCTTGCTCCGGCCGGCAAGGGTGCTCGTGACGGCCAAGGTCAAGATGCTGGTGCGCTCCACGTTGTTCACCTGCAGGTTCTGCCGGAACTGCTCGATGCGGAGGTTGCGGTTGTAGCAGTGGACGCGGAAGTGCTGCTTGCGGGCCTGATCCAGTGCATCTTCGCTCGGGGCCTCGCGGCGGGGCGTGATGGGCGCTTCACCCCATGCGGCCGGCACAGGCTTGCCGCGGTTGGAACGCGCGGTGATGAGCGCGGGGTCCGTGAGGAACACGGTCATGGCCAGGTGCGGCCCTTCGATGCGCTCCCCAAACTCCCGGACCTCGCTCACTTCACTCCCGTCCGGAAGCATGTATTCCAATCGATAATGCTGGTCGTCCTGGATGAAGAGGTCGATGGGCATGCCCAGCATCTCCGGCAGGAACAATTCCGGTTCGACATCGATGCGAAGGTTGCCAAAGCCCGGCACCTGCGTGGTCCGGATTCGGCCCACGAAGAAGTAGTCCAAGGGCTGGTCCAGCAGGTCCACCGCCCGTCCGATGAGGTCGTAGGATTGCAGGATGCGCTGCTGGTTCTGGACGTCATTGCTGAGGCTCTGGGCGCCGATGGCCCCGAGCATCTGGGCTTGATAATCAAAGGTTTCCTTGCTCTCGAGCAGCAGCTCCGCCGTGGCGCTGTGGATGTCCAGCTGGCGGTGCGTGGTCAGCCGCCCGATGATGTTGCCCAGGCCGGCGAAAAGCACGATGAGCCACCAGTTGCGCCCCAATAACTTGAGGTAGGGCCTGAGATCGCTCAGGTTGATGAGTTCCTTGCTGCGCTTGGGGGTATCCGACATGGCGCTGCAATTTCGCTCGGTTTTTGCGATTTTCTGCACTCGGCTTGTGTTTCAGGCCAAATCCATTTCCCCCTTACCTTCCGTTTATGGAATGCAATCGCTCGTCCGCCTCCTGGAATGACCTGTCCCCGGCCTCGAAGTTGTGGATTTACACGGCAGACCGGCCCTTGACGGCCGAGGAAGGCGTTGTCGTACAGTCCCATATGGACGCGTTTATAAACCAATGGCTGGCCCACGGAAAGCCGGTCAGGGGCGGTTGGGCGCTTTACCTCGACCGGGTGCTCCTCCTCGCCGCCGACCCCGCCGTCCAACCGCCCACGGGCTGCTCCATCGACTCCTCCGTCGCCGCCCTGCGCACGCTGGGCGAGACCCTCGGCTGCGACTGGTTCAACCGACACCATATTATGTATCGCCTGGCCCACGACCCCACTTGGTCCCACGCCCAGCTCCATGCCTTCTGGGCCCTGCGCAAGGCCGGCCGGGTCCAAGACGACACCGCGGTCCTCGCCACCCACGCCCCCGATCTGGGCACGTGGCGCGCCCAACCCGCGGAACCTTTTGCCTCCAGCTGGCACGCCCGCATGTGGTGAGCGCTTTTTTCTAATCTTCTGTATCTGACGTACTTCCGACTTGAATGCCCGAGCGCTCGGTTGTAATCGCATCGATAAAAAAGACGGACAGACATATTCTGCCCACGAAAAAAAATCCATGTTCCGCTGATTTTGCCAAAAAACGTTGGAATCCTCGATACTCTTTGCTACATTTAACGCGCTGACCATGTTCTGTTCACACAGATTGTGAGAGGCAACCCAACCGCCTGCGTTACGACTTCCTTCTGCCGGTTGTCCGGCGCGGGGAGTTGAGAAGCGGAGGGCAGGAGGGTTTTCGTTCTTCATCAAGTCGGATTTCTAACCAAAACCAATTCAAACCATGTTCAACTTTTTCAAAAAGTGTTGTGGCACTGCGCTAGCGGTGTTCATGCTCTACTTTGCGATGGGTACGGCGTCGGCGCAATGTGCGACGGAGGCGTATACCGTCAACGTGACCCCGGGCAGTTGGGGCTCCGAGGTTTCCTGGGCGATTCTCAATGGGAATAGCACGCTGGCCTCAGGTGTCCCCGGAACCCAAACGGTCCAGTTGCCTCCGGGTCAGCTGACCTTCTTGGGAGAGGATTCTTTTGGAGACGGCTGGAACGGAGCTACGGCTACCGTCACGCGCGTTTCTGACGGAGCGGTCATCCTGAACGCATGGACGTTCACCTCCGGTCTCGAGGCCACCGCCACGTTGAACACGGGCAACGTAGCCGTTTTGACGGTTACCGCAGGTTCTTGGGCGAGTGAAGTGTCTTGGACCCTCACGGACGCTGCAGGTACGGTGTGGACAGGCGGTGCGCCGGCCACCATCACCCTCTGCAACTTCGCCACGGGGGCCTTTACCTTCACCGGAACGGACGCATACTGCGACGGTTGGAATGGCGCGACGGCGACCCTGGTTTGGAACGGAAACACCGTGATGAACGGCTTCACGTTCAACTCGGGCTGCACGAGCACGACCACGGGCTCTGCCTCCTTCGCTGTTCCCGGTTGCACCGATCCCGGCGCACTCAATTACAACCCCGCTGCCACGGAGGACAACGGCTCTTGCCTCTATCCGACTTGCGCATCTTCGGGAACCTTCTGCTATGGCAACGGCATTCCTGCCGCGAGTCCATTGGCGTTCATCGACCACACCTCCATCGCCGGCAACGAAGCGGTGTTGACCTTCTCGCAAGGAAACGTCGAGCGTGGTTGGGACCGTTTGCAGATTTACACCGCGTACCCGCTCACGGCGGACAACCGCATTTTCGACTCGGGTACCGCTTTCTTGGGCAACCTGAACATTGCAGGTCTGACGTTGATTTCTCCCACGGGTAATTTCATCGCGACCATCTCTTCGGACGGATCGGTTTCTTGCGAGACCAGCTCTTTCAGCTACTTCCCGTTTGTTTGGGACATCTCTTGTGAGGTCCTCGGTTGCAACGACCCGCTCGCTTGTAACCTCGATCCCGAGGCTACCTACAACGACGGCTCTTGCGACTACTCTTGCGTCGGATGTATGGACGCTACGGCAGCCAACTACGACCCCAATGCCACGCAGCAGAACCCCGGTTCTTGCGTT
>JBEEPJ010000095.1:0-7386 GCA_041191165.1 Bacteroidota bacterium
TCCTACCTGAAAGGACTCATTCTGGGAATCGACTAGAAAGACGTACACCCCTCGATGGACGAGGTCCTTCCTGCCTCCTATTGCGGGAATTCACGGAGAGAGTCTGACCGCTGACCAACCGCCCGTAGCGTCGATTCGATACTGCCAACGGTCGTGCAAACGACTGGGTCTTCCTTGCCAAAACTCCACTTCAGACCAACGGAGCTGGTAGCCTCCCCAATGCGGAGGTCTGGGAATGACACCGTTGGAATTTTCAAATTTTTGAATCCAGGATTTTCGACGGGCATCCCAATCCACAACATCTGGCAAGATTTCGCTCTGCATCGACATCCAGGCACCGAGCTGACTGTCCACCGGTCTGCTGGCAAAGTAGCGGTCACTCTCTTCTGGGGACAACCGCTCTACCGTGCCCCGGATGCGCACCTGCCGCTCCAATCCTTTCCAGAAAAAGGTAGCGCCAGCACGGGGACAGGCTTCCAGGTTCCTCCCCTTTTCGGACAGATAGTTGGTGAAAAAGTTCACCCCCTCACGTTCAATGCCGCGGGCAAGCACTACCCTGCCCACGGGAAAGCCCGCATCGTCCAACGTAGATAACACCATCGCTTGGTAGTCGTCCCCCTCTTGCTGGGCAGCATCCTCCAACCACAACGCCAGCAATTCCGACGGGTGCTCCGTCAGATGCGCTCTGCTGAGTTGATCCTTCGCATAGTCTTTTCTTCCAGAGGCCAGTTGGGAAATCAAGTTATTCATGATCAAGAAATAAGGTCTGACGAACTCCACTCCATTTCGCAACAAAAAAACACCAATTGCGTAACCGCGCTTGAACCGTAAATCAAAGGTGATGAGAAACTTGATTGTGAGCTACAAGCGCCTACCTGAGCAAATCCGGGAAACCCTTCAAAAAATGTATCCCAACGGATACGAAGATGAAGCGTTTGAATTTGAGATTCCTCAGAAAAAAATGATCTGCAAGGCCATCCGGGTTTCAATTGAAGGCGTGAACTACGTCATCAAATTGGACCAATGGCACAAGCACACCGACTACTTGTTGGACGAGGATTGGTGATCTGACTCCGCCATCGTCTATCACAGGGAAGTCGCCGAGATCGACTTTTCCCAAAGCACAGCCCCATTCACATCGTGAATGCGAATGCGCATGGAACGGTCCTTGCGCGGACCGGAAAACTCCAGGGTGGCATAGTTCCGCTCACCGACCATGGTTTCCGGAACCCGCAGGGTGTTAGGCTCGTCGGTGTGATCGTATGCTGAGCTGGTCAACGGACTAGCCGTCAGGTCATAAAGCCACCTGCCGTTGGGGAGCTGCAGCGCGGTCAACTCGGAGTTGTGGCGGTCGCCTGTGATGAAAACCACGCCTTTGATTCCCTCCGCTTCGATGCGATCCAGGAGCGCTTTTCGCTCCGCTGGAAACTGTGCAAAATTCTCATAAATGGCTGCGTCGGAAAGCATTTGACCTCCGATGGCAACCAATTTAAAAGGTGCCCGGCTGTTCTTCAAAGATGCAATTAGCCAGTCCATCTGCTCCTCCCCCAAGATTTGGGGAGACAGGGTCTTCACATCGTGGTTGATCCGAAACGTTCGATTGTCCAGCAGGAAGAAATCGATGTCGTTGAATCGATATTGGGTGGCGATTCCCTCCGCAGCACCTGGGATGCCGTAGCTGGGATTGAACCAAAAAGACTCAAATGCAGTCTGCGCCCAATCCCGATGAATCCAAGATCCATCGCAGTCATTGGGCCCAAAGTCATGATCATCCCACACCGCGATGTGCGGGCAGGAAGTGAGAAGGTTTTGCAACTCGGGCAAGGAACGCATGTGCCCGTAACGGTGGCCATAGGCGGACAAACTGCCGAAATCTACTTCCCTCAAGTAAACATTGTCCCCGAGCCACAACATCAAGTCCGCGTTTTCAGCGGCCATGGTCTCAAAGATCTGATACTCCCCACCATACGCTTTGCCCGGTCGGTCATAGGCCGTTTCATTGACGTAGGCACAACTCCCAGTCATCAGTTTGAAGGGGGGAGGATCCATGCGAAAATCCCACAGGACTTGGGTTTCGAAAAACAACGTGTCGCACACCGGTTCACCCGCGGAATGCAGGATCGCCCAATAAGCGGTTCCCGGTTCGAGCTGGGGGATCTCGATGTGCAAGGTGTTGAATCGATGGGGATCGCTCGTAACGGAGAGCGCGCCGAGGGACGGGCCTTTCGAAGCTCCATATACCACCTCGTACTCCGTTGGGCCAGAAACAGATTGGGCCCAAATTCTCGCTGACCGCAATTCGGTGGGCCCCAACATAGGCGAAGCGGTGAGTGGGACGGGACGGTTGGCCCCTTGCGCAGGGTAAGATTGAGGACCGTGTATCCTGCAACCCGAGAGCAGGACCACTCCCATGGCGATGAGCCACCCAGAAGGGGTGAAAAATCTGCTTCGGTTCTCGATGTCGTTCATGTTGCGAATTTCGCGGGTGCAGTTCATTGGATACTTACCGGATGCAAAAAAAAAGAGGAACCCGAAGGTTCCTCTTTTGTGATGTTCAGCTGAACAGAGAATCGTCAGAAACGAGCCCTATTAGCGGGTTACAACAATGTTACGAGCATCCGAGAAGTTCTTGTGCTTCACAGATACCGTGTAGTTTCCAGCAGCCAAACCATGCTCAACAACGATGCGGTTTCCACCGACGATGTTCTCCTGAGCGATTTCGCGGGCCAGAACCACCTTTCCAGACATGTCCGTAGCTTCGAGAACGATGTTCTCACCGCCCAACATCAACTCGCGGTCGAACTTCAGGCTGAAGGTCGTTTCGAACACGGGGTTGGGGAATACGCTCCACTCGGTGGTGGCATCTACGTTGGTCAAGCCAGCGGAAGGACCGTTGTTGCTCTGACCTGCGCAAGAGCCATCATTGTAGGTGGCAGCGGGGTTGAAGTTGGCAGCGGTAGCATTGGTGCAACCGAAGACCTGAGCGTTCGTCGTGGTGAACGTCAAGTCATAGGCGCGCCATGCAGCACCTTCTGCGTCCCATCCCTGGAGGTTCAGAACGCCGGTAGCGGTACCCGTGGTCGTCAATTGCATCAACAGAACGCGGTTGCCAGCTTCTGCTACAGCTTGAACGTCCGTAGGAACCACGAACCAAGCACCATCGGTGACGGTCAACTCGCTTCCGTTGAGGAAGTTGTTGTAATCGATACCCACGGTCCAGAGGTTGTTGTTGGTGCTGCTCTCAGCGCCGATGGTCACCCAAGAGTCGTAAGCCAAAGATCCGTCCAATGCGACGATGTTCTCGTTCACATCCAAGGAGGAGAAGCTTCCGTATTGGTGTTGGAAAAAGTTCGTCGTGGTCGCAATGCTGAGCACGTGCGATCCGTCGGCGAATACAGCGTGGAGTGAGTGCTCAGATGAAGGAAGCACGGCGTAAACGCGGTACGTGTTTCCTGCAACTTGGCCGCCGTTGTTTACGGCTTCGACGACCAGCTCAACGTTGCTGGCGCTTGCTCCAAATCCGAGGAACAAGGCAGCTGCCAGTGTGAAAAGGTTCTTCATGATGGTGTTGTTTGATGTTTCTGATTAAACTCTGTTTGAACATACGCCGATAAAGATAATACGCTTCGATCGAAATTCCCAAGAATTCTTCATCGAAGTTAACAAAAAATTCATAGACGGATGTAGATATCCATCCGACCAGTCACCTGAAGCAACCTCCCAATACAATACGGAGCCTCCGACTGTGGGAGCGATAAGCGCCCGGAGGAATTCCGTAACATGCGTCAGAAGTGGGGTGAACGGGTTCAATGGAAGTGGTGGTTTGGTCTGCTCAATATAGCCAACAATTCCAAGGTTCACAAGCCCCCGTCAACAGTTGTTCACCGAAGCGCTGTGAATAGCGTCGAAGGGTCCTTGCCTAAGGCTGGGCCTGCCTAAATTCGCAGCATGACGCTTTCCGCCCCCCCCCCTCGCCCACTCCTACATTATATAGGAGGAGAATGGGTCCAATCTCCCGACACCCAGGCCACCGAACTCCTGGACGCATCGACGGGTGCCCCGGTGGCCTTTGCCTCTACGGCTGGTGTGGATTTGGCCTGCCTGTTCCAACATGCGAGAGAAGTGGGAAATCCCGCGCTTCGGAAACTGACTTTTCAGGAACGCGGACGCAGGCTCAAGGCACTGGCCCTCTACCTTCAGGCCCGGAAGGAAGAATTTTATGAAGCGAGTTGGGCCACCGGCGCCACGCGGACAGATGCCTGGATCGACATCGAGGGCGGAATCGGAAATCTCTTCAGCTATGCGAGCCTGCGGCGCAAGTTTCCCGATGCGCCCTTCGCTTGGGAAGGAGAGCCCATCCCGCTGGGAAAGGCCGGCACTTTCTCGGGACATCACCTGCTGGTGCCCAAGGAGGGCGTGGCCGTACATATTAATGCATTCAATTTTCCGGTCTGGGGAATGCTTGAAAAGGTCGCGGTGAATTGGCTGGCTGGCGTGCCCGCCATCGTCAAACCCGCTACCGCCACGAGCTATCTCACAGAAGGGGTCGCCCGGGCCATCATCGAGAGCGGTATCCTTCCGGAGGGGGCACTGCAGTGGATTTGCGGAAATGCGCGCGACTTGTTGGACCATGTGGATGAAAGGGATGTGGTGACCTTCACGGGTAGCGCCGCTACGGGCAGGGCTTTGCGCAACCACCCGCACATTCTCTCAGGTTCGGTCCCTTTCAATATGGAAGCGGACAGCCTCAATGCGGCAGTCCTGGGAACCCATGTGCAAGTGGGCGATGCGGAGTTTGACCTTTTCGTCAAAGAGCTGCGTCGTGAAATCACCATCAAATCCGGCCAAAAATGCACCGCGGTCCGGCGGGCGATGGTGCCGCATCATCTCATAGATGCTGTACAGTCCGCACTTGTAGCAGCACTCGAACAGACGGTGGTGGGCGATCCCCGCAAGGAAGGGGTGCGGATGGGGGCGCTGGTCAGTACCGCCCATCGCGCAGAGGTCGAAGCCCAGATTCAGCGCTTGGCGGGGGAGGCGAATTGGAGTTACCGCGCGCCCGAGCGATTCGAGGCGGACGTACCGGAGGCAGGCGCGTTCATGGCGCCTCAGCTCTTCCGGGTGGACGACCCGTTTGCCGCCAGTGCTTGCCACGAAGTGGAGGCCTTCGGGCCGGTCTGCACCCTGATGCCCTACCGTGAGACGGAGGAGGCCATCGAATTGGCCAAGCGGGGCCGGGGTTCCTTGGTGTGCTCGATCACGAGCCATGACGCGCAAGAGGTCGTGCGTTTTGTGCACGGTGCTGCCTCGATGCACGGGCGCATCTTGGTGCTGGACCGGGATTGCGCGCGGGAGTCGACGGGCCATGGCTCTCCCCTCCCCTCGCTCGTGCATGGAGGCCCCGGGCGGGCGGGCGGCGGCGAGGAAATGGGGGGCATGCGCGGGGTGAAACATTATATGCAACGGACTGCCATTCAAGGATCTCCGACCGTTTTAGGCCAAATCCTGCACCAATACCAACCCGGTGGCGCCCGTCCCGAATCTCAGGTCCATCTGTTCCGCAAGGAGTTTGAAGACCTGGTCATCGGCGAGACCATCACCACCCACCGACACACCGTCACAGAAGCCGATATCGTGAACTTCGCCAATGTCAGCGGGGATCATTTTTACGCCCACGTGGACGAGACCTCCCTTGAGGGAACGTTATTCGAGCGCCGCGTGGCGCACGGTTATTACATCCTGAGCAAGGCGGCGGGCATGTTCGTGGATCCCCGCAAAGGCCCGGTTCTGCTCAACTACGGCATCGAAGAAGCGCGCTTCACCAAGCCCGTTTACCCGGGCATGACCATCGGCGTCCAGCTGACCGTCAAGGAGAAAATCACCCAAGAGCAGCGCGATGAACAGGACGTTCCGAAAGGCATCGTCAAGTTCTATGTGGACGTCACGGACGAAACCGGCGAATCCGTCGCCGTGGCCACCATCCTCACCATGGTGCGCATGCGCCACCCCGTCGCATGAAACGGTCATCGGGAAGACGGGTACACGAAGTCGGAAGGGGTCTGACCCTGCTGTTCATGGGATGCTGTCTCACTTGGGGACAGCGCAACGCGATCGCACAGGGGGATCCATCCTCGCAACGGGTCTCCACGGCCCAGCTTCGCGCCGACTTGGACACCCTCCTGGCCTGGATCGAACGGGTTCATCCCGAGCCCTTTGCCCATGTCACCCGGGACGAGGTGCTGCAGATGAGCGCCGAGGTGAGCCAATCCTGGCGCGGTGACAGCGTCTCCGCATTGACGGGGGCGCAAGGCTTGACGCGCATTTGCCGCGCATTCCAGGACAGCCACACCGGCCTTCGCACGATGGAATGGCTGGATCAGATGGCGCCGGTTCGAGGCAACTTGCCCTTGGAAGTGCAGACCGTTGCAGGCCAAACCCTGATCCAATCCAATCCTTCGGGCCACCTGCCGCCGGGAGCGGTCTTGCGTTCCATCGATGGCCGCGGGGCCACGGTGGCCTGGCAGTGGGCGCTCTCGTTGGTCCCTGTCGAGGGGGAAGGCCACGCGGCCAGCGAGGTGGCTGCGGTGAGGGCGGACCGCGCTTGGCCCGCCTTCGCAGGCTGGGCCTACGGACTCGAACCCGGCTCGAAAGCCCAAGTCGTCGCCGAATGGCAGGGCAACCGCGTCGAAGCGGCGCTTCCCGTCTCCCCCTCCCCTGCCCGACGAACCTCGGCCCAGGCCCGGAAATCCCACCGGGACGCCGTGGCGTGGGAATGGGGCGCCGACGGGGCTCCCGCCTACCTCCATATCACACGATTCCCCTACGCGTCCCGCACCTTCGACCGGCAACTCCGCCGATTTTTCAGCGGATGTGAACGCCGCTCCGTCCCCGGTGTGGTGCTCGATTTGCGCGACAATCCCGGAGGATCGGTGCGCACGATGCAGCAGGTCCGGAGCTGGTGGGGGGGGGATGAACGGGTTTGGCCTCGCCAGTTGCAAGTCCGCTCCACACCGGAAAGTCGGGACTCCAACGCCTGGGTGCGCAGGCCCCGAAACGCCCTGAAGCTCGCGCACAGAGCGGAATCGGATGACTGGGCTGCCTTTACCCTGGGGCTGGGTAGCACCCCGGTGGACTCCGTCTGGCGCCAAACCTTCGACGCGCCCCTCCTGCCGGCCCGACGTCCCTTCACCGGTGCCCTCGCCGTGCTCATCGATGGCAGCACGGCCTCCGCCGCCACCACGCTGGCCGCCTGGCTGGCCCACTCCCGCGGCGCCCTGCTCGTTGGCGGTCCGACGCTGGGGTCCGGGGTGAGCACTTGGGGCCAACCCGTCTATCGCAACCTCCCAGCCACCGGCTGGCCCGTGATGATTTCCACGGCGGCCTTCT
>JBEEPJ010000096.1:0-7380 GCA_041191165.1 Bacteroidota bacterium
CCAAGAGGGCGTTCCAAACCGCTTCAGCGCCCTCCGCAGGCACGTAGAGTTCTACGCCACCGGCACCCGTGTATCCCGTCGCAGAGATGATCGCCGGAACCCCGGCCACTTCGCCCTCCCGGAATGTGTAGTAGGCGAGTTGCGCGGGCGATGGTGCATCGCTGATTTGGCCTACCAATCCCGCCGCTTCAGGTCCTTGCACTGCAATCAATGCCCAATCCGCCGAGCGGTCGAAGATCTGCACATCCCATGGATGCGACTCGATCTGCTGCATGATCCAGTTCCAGTCCTTCTCGTGATTCGAGGCATTGACCACCAGCATCCACTTTTCTGAATGGAACCGGTACACCAATAAGTCGTCCACAATCCCGCCTAGACCGTTGGGCATGCAGCTGTACTGCACCTGACCATCCTCCAGCCGTGCGGCATCATTGGTGGTCATCCACTGAATCAATGCCAGGGCATCGGGTCCCCGCAATTCGAACTCCGCCATGTGGCTCACATCGAACATTCCCGCTCGGTTTCGTACCGCGAGGTGTTCCTCCGTCAAGCCCGCGTAGCTCACTGGCATTTCATATCCGGCGAAAGGGACGATGCGCGCATGGAGCGCGGTGTGGGCGGCATGAAGCGGCGTGCGGAGCAGGGTAGAGGTTTCCATAGCGGGAGTGTCCTGGGTTGGGGACGTGGCGCAAATTTACGAAGTACGCGTGTTCACCGGACGAACCCATGCCGGGAGCTGGGTTCCCACTTCGGGTCCCCACACCAATAGGGCGTCCAACACGGAGCATCCCGGCACGAAAGCAGTCCGATCGGAAAACACTTGAGGGTAGGGCGTCCACTCCCATCCCGCACCGGCCAATTTTGCCTTATCCCTGAGATCCCAACCTGTCGGGTTGACCTCCTCGGGTCGGACGAATCCCTCGGCGGCCACAGGCAATTCCCAACCGGTCCACTCCTGCACCCAAGTCCAGCTCCTAACGCAGAATTCCATGAGAAGGGGCTCGGTCTCCAAGTGAAAGATGAGGGGTTTCAGCTCCGGTGCGAAGTGCTCGAAGTACGGCGCCTTACCATACATCGTCTGGATGGCCCCCCAAACCTGCCGCGCGGGAATGTGGGAAGACATTCGCATCTCTCGAGCAGGTCGCTTCCCCGCCGCATGACCCACGGACAGATTGACCCATTCCACCCCGCGCGCCCCGGCCAACTTGAGACGGGCGCGTGGGGTCTGCTTCACAAAGTGCTCATGACCATCCCAAACCGCTCCCGGCTGCTGAGCAGCCCACCACCAGTGCAACGCAGGAAAGGGACAAAGCGGAAGGACCGCACCCACCCCGCTCACTTGACCGTGGTGAACACCCGGTCCCAGCGGATCTTGGATTCCCCGTGCTGGGCCGCATTTTGTCGAGAAAACCAGATGAAGGACGCCCGTCCCACGAGATGGGTCTCGGGCACGAAGCCCCACATGCGCGAATCGGCCGAACGATGCCGATTGTCCCCCATCATCCAGTAGTAGTCCTGCTGGAAAGTATACGTGCGAGCGACTTCGCCGTCGATGTATACCGCCCCTTCTTTTCGCTCCAGTTTTCGACCTTCATACACCCGGATGACGCGGTCGTAGAGGGCCAGGTTGCGCTCGGTAAGTTCGACCTCCAACCCGCGCTTGGGAATGCGGATAGGGCCCACGTTGTCCGGGTCCCATTGATCGAATTCCGGGCTGCTCACGTTGGGAAACATCTCCAGCGTTCCCCTCCGATCCAGATGGTCGAGCGGTTTGATTTCCAAGGCCAAACCGCTTTCTTCCAACCGCTTTCGTTCGGATTCGGTCAGAGCAAAGTCCACCACGAGGCCCTCCCCGTCGGGCTGCATGAAACCCACATCCACCTGGGTCAAGCCCATGGCCTTGTACGCCCGTTGGGCATCCGATGGCTTGGCAAAGCGGATGACATAATCGTATTGGATTCCCTCGGGTTGCTCCAAGGGGGCGTCGTTGATGAACACCTGTCGGTTGCGAATCTCAATGAGATCACCAGGCAAGCCCACGCAGCGCTTGACATAGTTCTCCTCCTTGTCGATGGGACGTCCGGAGATGCCTTTTTCTCGGCTGATTTTCTCCCTCGCCTGGGCCAAATACGATTCTTGGTTTTCTAAAAACAGACCCAAGTCATTATTTGCCAGCTGCATACCCTCCCGCCGGAGAATGGCGTAATAGTCGTGCCCTGCCAGTTCTGGGTCGACCACAATGGTATCGCCATGGGGGAAGTTGAACACGACGGCATCCATTCGCTCCACGCCTCGCCACCCGGGCAAACGCAGGTACGGCAGGGAGAACCAGTCGGTGTAGCTTTTCCACATCGTGCCGGGAATGACGTTGTGTACGAAAGGCACCGAGATGGGGGTTTGGGGGACCTTGGGGCCATAAGCGGTTTTGCTGACGTACAAGTAATCCCCCACGAGCATGCTGCCTTCCATCGAGCCGGTGGGAATCGTAAAGGCCTCGAAAAGCAACATCCGCACCATGCTGGCCACCACGACCGCCCAAATGATGGACTCCCGCCATTCCCCCCAAGCGGTCGTGGGTTTCTTGGATGCCGCGGTGGGCGCTTGATACAGGCCTTCTTTACCGGCCCATTTCGGGAGGGACAACCAGGGAAGCAGCGCTGAGAACCAACGTTGTGCAGGCGACTTGAAGCCCAATGCGGATCCCAATTCCACATGCATCACGGTGAACATGATCAAGTTGATTCCGGGGACGGGCAGGACGAGAAGCCAATACCATGGCCGGCCGATGGCCCGCAGCACGCCCCAATAATTCAGGCCGGGTACGGCGCCGACCCAACGGGGCAGTCCCGCCTTCGCGAGGATGCGGGGAAGGAAAAGGGCATGCTCCAACACCAGGAGCAGAAACAAGATCCAAGGAAGAAGTGTCAATGTGCTAGCGCGTTTTCGATTCGAGATTCTCTACAGTCCAAATTTGCGGCAAATCCGGCAAGGTCCAACGAACGCCCACCTGTGCCACCCAACCTGTTCCGGGGTTCAGATGCGCGTGGGGGTCGAGAATTACAGCCCCGGGAGCCACTTGCCACCAGGCCTTGAGATTGGGACCCACATCGAACTGGGCGAGTTGGGCATCGACATGGGCGTCCAGGATGGAGAGGACATGAACGCCAGCCAGGGCCATCCAGGCCAAATCCCGCCGCCGTCGGTAGAGCAAAGTCTGGTCATTCAGTTGCCCGGCGCTCAGTCCCAAAGTCTGTTGGGTGGCGGGATCTCCGTCTGTCTCGGCGATGAACGCTTCCCGGTAGCTCCGAAATGATTCCGTCGAGCGCTGGATGTTCCAGACGCCCAGTCCCACTGCGGACCATATCAGCGGGACTTTCCAATACTTGCCATTCATCCAAGCGCCAGCCCCTGGAAAGATGGCAGCGGATCGCGTAATGCGTCTCACCCTGTCCTGGGTCTCCTGCGCGAGGGAATCCTCGGTACACCCTTGACCGTGCGTTTCCCAGGCGGAAGAAGCATTCCCCTCCAGGGTTCCGACCAGTGCCAGGAGTAAGGCGAGGCGACGCAGACGGGAATGTGCCCAACGCGACTTCCCCATCAGAGGTCCATAAGGGAGAGGATTCGGTCCAGATCTTCCGCGCTGTCGTACCGGAGCTCAATCTTGCCCCCTCCACCTGCCTGCGGACGCAAAGCCGCTTTTTTCCCAAACCGATCTTGCAAATCTGCGAGCACCTTCTGTTCGTTGAATCCCAGAATTACGGTTGCCGGGGATGAGGTCGAGGCCTTCTTGCCTCCCTCTGAAGCGAGGGATTCGGTTTGCCGTACGCTTAAACCTTCCTTGAGAATGCGGGCAAAAACTTCCTCCTGCCAAGCCAAGGAGTCAATGCCCAACAGGGCACGTGCATGCCCCATGGAAATCTTCTTCTCCGAGACAGCAAGCTGCATTTCAGCAGGCAACTTGAGGAGACGAATGTAGTTCGCGATGGTGCTGCGATCTTTTCCAATCCGGCTTCCCAACGCATCTTGGGTCAAGTTGCATTCTTCCATCAACCGCTTCAGCGAAACTGCGATTTCGATGGCATGCAGATCCTCCCGCTGGATGTTTTCCACGAGGGCCATCTCCAGGAGGGTCTGGTCATCCGCTTCACGGATGTATACCGGCACGGCATCCATTCCGGCGAGCTGAGAGGCCCTAAACCTCCGCTCCCCCGAGATAATCTGGTACCGGTTCGCCCGGATTCTCCGCACCGTAATGGGCTGAATGATTCCCAGCTCCTTGATGCTCCGCGCCAACTCCTCCAGTGCGGCTTCTTCGAATTGGCGGCGGGGTTGATCCGGATTTGCCTCGATATCGGAAATGGGGATGAGTGCGATGGCGCCAGCCATCTGTCCGATGACCAAGGTTTCCTCTGACGCAGGAACGGCTGCCGATGGGTTAGAAAGGGGAGGAGAGGAGGCGCCAGATGCCGCACCGGTCGGAGCTGGCCTCAACGGGGCTCCCGGTGTCGTGTTGGGATGGAGCAAGGCGCCCAATCCGCGCCCCAATGCGGGTTTTTTAGACATGGAATCGGCCGAGAGATTCAACGGGGGAAATCATCCAATGGGAGAAAGCGGTCTTCGTTCTTGACCTGGGTCAATTGATTCCGCTGCAACACCTCACGGGCGAGATTGAGATAATTCACCGATGCTTTATTCGTGGCATCATGCATGATGATCGACTCACCAAAGCTCGGAGCCTCTCCCAGTCGGGTATTCCGGTGAATGATGGTGTTGAGCACCAGGTCTTGAAAGTGGGTCCGAACCTCGTCCACCACCTGATTTGCCAGGCGCAAACGCGTGTCGTACATGGTCAGCAGGATGCCTTCAATGCCCAGTTCAGGATTGAGCTGGCTCTGCACGATCTGGATGGTATTCAACAGTTTGCCCAAACCTTCGAGCGCAAAATACTCGCACTGCACGGGAATGAGAACCGAGTGGGCCGCCGTGAGCGCATTGACCGTGATTAACCCCAAACTGGGAGAACAATCGATGAGAATAAAGTCGTAGTCATCCTGCACTTGGGCGAGGGATTGTGCCAGTCGATGCTCCCGGGATTCGGCGGAAATGAGCTCGATTTCGGCTCCCACCAAGTCGATGTGGGCCGGCAACAGATCGAGGTGAGGGGTTTTCGTCGGCACGATCAGCGAACGCAGGTCAGCCTCACCCAAAAGGGCCTCGTAGGTCCCCCCGGCTATGCCTTCCGGCGAGATGCCCACCCCGCTGGTCGCGTTCGCTTGTGGGTCGGCATCCACGAGCAAGGTCTTGAACTCCAACACCCCCAACGAGGCGCTGAGGTTGATTGCGGTGGTGGTTTTTCCCACTCCCCCTTTTTGATTGGCGATGGCGATGATTTTGCCCATGTTTCGGTTCTCCGTATTCAACTCAAATGTAACCTCCGCACCTATTTTCTCTGCTCCTGGGACCAACGGCCCCCGACGGGCAAGAAGTGCAACTTCCGGCCCGACTTTACAAACGCCGCC
The DNA here is from genome assembly GCA_041191165.1 of Bacteroidota bacterium. Lineage (GTDB taxonomy): Bacteria > Bacteroidota > Bacteroidia > Flavobacteriales_D > Sanyastnellaceae > CAMCYM01. Next base: position 5,520 of record JBEEPJ010000096.1, read on the forward strand.
ATTGCTTTTTCCTTGCGCTCCTCCGCGAGGACGATGGGCGGAAACGTGTCGTAATGCAGGGCGATGACCTCAGGACTTCCGACCATTCCCGCTGCGATCAAGGCGTCTTCGGGCCCCATGGTGAAGCAATCTCCCACCGGAAGGAGCGCCAAGTCCGGCTTCCAATGGCGGCCGATCAATTCCATCTCCACTGTGAGACCAGTATCCCCCGCATGATAGCAGCTCCAATGCCCCAAATCCACGACAAATCCAGCGGCGAGACCTCCGGGTGTTCCATCCGGAAGGGTGGAGGAATGCTGGGCTGCGACCATGCGAATCTCCCCGAAGGAACGACGCAATACCCCGCCGATGTTCATGCCCACCACTTCGCTCGCACCGCGTTCCTTGAGCCAGTTGCCCACTTCGAAATTTGCAATCGTCTCCACGCCGGGACGAGCAGCGTAGGTGAGCGCATCAGCAATGTGGTCCTCGTGTCCATGGGTGATCAACACCACCTGAGGGGAAATTTCCGAAGGCGCAATGCCTGCCTGTCCGGGTCCCCGGAAGAAAGGATCGACGAGCAGAGTCACCTCATCTGTGCGAATTTCGACACAGGCGTGGCCGTGATAAATAATCGAGATGGGGGCGCGCATTATTCCCAAAGATACCCCCGGGAAGAGCACCTTCTCCCCAAAAGTTTTAAACGTTCACCAATCCCGATTACAGGTCGTCAAAGGAGACATCCTCCTTGGATCCCCGGGTGTCCGTGGCGCTTTCGCCTCCTTCGATTTCCGCCTCTCGCTCCGCAATGGGATCGCGGTAGTCACCCGTGCTCATCAATTCGTGGATTTTGTCCACGGCATCGAGAAAACCCTCTTCGAATTTCTGAAAGTCCTCCCGGTAGAGGAAGATTTTGTGCTTCTCATAGTGCACGCCACCACCGTCATCAAAACTCCGCTTGCTCTCGGTGATGGTCATGTACAAATCCCTTCCGCGGGTCTCCTTCACGTCGAAGAAGTAAGTCCGCTTCCCCGCGCGCACCGGCCGGGAGTAAATCTCGTCGTTGTTGTTAAAATCACTCATCTGTCAAACGCTTCGTCGCGAAGATAGAACATTGCGCCCGCTTTGCATCACTTCCCTGAAAACATCCTTTCGCAGGCCTTTTCGGAAAGAAGGTACGTCGCTTATTCATTACCTAATTACTTGAATGTGACCTGAATACGTCTTTGGGAAACGGATTTGGTCTTCCATCCAAACCTCATACAAGAAAACGCCATCGGGCACGTAGTGGTCTCCTCCTCCTACCTGACCCAACCAAGGCTCATCGGGATCGTCCGTGTCCCAAACGACTTCGCCCCACCGATCGAAAATCTGCAAGCGGTAGGAAGTAACCCCGAGCGCCACGGGAAGCCAGACGTCATTCATCCCATCGTTGTTGGGTGAAAACGCGTTGGGCGCATAGAAAACCGAACCGCTCACGGCTACTTGACCCTGGGCTGTGGAGGTACAACCGGCTTCGTTGACTACGGTTTGCACGACTTCGAATAAGCCTCCATCCGAGAAGGTGTACGTGCCGTTGAATCCTTCCAAGCTTCCCCCGTCGTCGAAGTAATAGTAACAAGAAGCAGCGCCTTCGCTGAGGTCGAGGATGGAGACCGTGGGGTTGAGGATGTCCACCTGGTTGGGCTCGATGTCGAATCCAGCCTGGGGCACGGCCTCGACTTCCACCCAATCCGGGCGCGCCAGCACGAGCGATTGCGCGCAATATCCCCCCGTATTCATCTCGAGGGTCACCGTGAAGTCCCCGCTGAACTCGTACACGTGCGTGGGGTTTGCGGCGGGCGAGGTGCTGCCATCGCCGAAGTGCCAGAGGTAGTTGGTG
>JBEEPJ010000097.1:0-7355 GCA_041191165.1 Bacteroidota bacterium
CGCGCCTGCACCTCGACCGCCAATTCAAACGGTCTGACCCCGGCGAAGTTGTGCTCGAAGAACTCGAATGACTTGCGCAACGGGTCTTCGGGTCCCAGATCTTCGAGAAGTCGGTTGTTTACCTGCATGCGGGTAATGCCCGCGATGCCTACCAAAACCAACAAAGTGGTCATCCATGCAATCGACTTGCGGTGGCCCACGATGAACTTGTAAAAACGTTCCAGAAAAGGCGACCAGTGCATTCCGCTACTTTGGGCGATGGAAGCGGGAGGAGGGGAGAGCACGAGAACGGCTGGAAGCAAACTGAAAGCCAGGAGGTAGGAAACCACCACCCCCACGGTGGCATAGATGCCAAAGTCCCGGATGGGAGTGATGCTCGATGTGAGCAAGGTCAGGAAACCTATGGCGGTAGTGAGGGAAGTAAGAAACGTGGCGGTGCCCACTTGCAAGCAGGATTGGCGCAGCGCATCCCAGCTGTTGCTGCCCGCGCGGAGTCCGTCAAAATAACGCGAGAGGATATGAACCACATCGCTCATGCCCACCACGAAGATGGTCGTGGGCAAGACCACGGTCATCACATCAATCGCCTTGCCAGTAAGTTCCATGATGCCCAACGTCCACAGTCCCGACAGCAAGACGACCAACAGCGGAACGGCTACCCCCCACCAAGAGCGGAAGGAAAGCCACAGGAAAATGACAATCAATACGAGAGCGATGGCGGTGAAAGTCAACACCTCGCGCTGCATGAGTTGGACGTAATAGGTTTGGGCTACCGCACGCCCTGCGAGATGGATGCGCTCGGGCTGGGGCTGCTGGGCCACCCAGTCCAGGATGGCCTTGGAAAGCGTATCACATCCCGACTTGGACAATCCATCCTTGTGCCTCAGGGTGATGGCGATGGCTTTGCCATCTGGAGCGAGCAGGGTTCCGATGTACTCATCCCGGTGGGAAACCCGGGCGGAATCCCGTTTCAAATCGCCCGCTTCACCCGAATCCCAGCGCAGCAATGGCCTGAGAAACAAATTGCCCCCTGCGCCAATGGGTTCCCGGATGCGGGTTGGGGAAAGCACTTCCTCTACGTACGGCAGGGACTCCAATTCTTCCACCCAGGAATCTACCCGACCGAGCAAGTCGGGATTGTAGATGCCCTCAGGCGCTTCCAATCCCAGCAAGATGAAATCATTATCGGATCCAAAAGCTTCTCTGAACTGCGCGTAAAAAGCGGTTTCGTCATCGCCTTGGGGGAAAAACTGTTCGAAATCGTAATTGAACCCCAAATGGGACAAACGCCACAGAAAAAAGGCGCTCATGACGCCTACTCCAATCAAGACGCCACGGGCCACGCGCCGGGGGGGATGTTCTCGGCGAAGGACCTGGAGCATGGATTTGAGCGTCATGGGATTACGAACAATGCGGGAAATGAGTTGTTCACGCGAAACGGACAACTTTCTTTTTGCGGTGTGCAGGCCAAATTTGGGGCACCTCTGGCTTCCGTTCGCCGCATCCGGAAAGAAAAAAGAGGGCAGACCGCAAGGACTGCCCTCTTGAAATTCAATGGCGCTGGGGATTATTTCACCTCCTCGAAATCCACGTCGGTCACCTCCGTGTCCGCAGTGGACTGGGCATTGCCGCCCGCGTTGCCGCCCGTGGGTCCCCCGTCTCCGGTGCCGCCACTGTACATGTCTTGGCTGGCAGCTTGGAAGGCGGCGTTGAGCCGTTCCATGCCCGCCTTGCAGCCATCTACATCTTGTGCGGTGTGCGCCGTCTTGAGATCGAGGATGGCATCGTCGATGGCCTTGCGCTTGTCCGCGGGAATCTTATCCCCAAACTCGCCCAACTGCTTCTCGGTTTGGAACAACAGCGCATCCGCCTGGTTGAGCACGTCTGCGCGCTCCCGGGCTTGCTTGTCCGCATCGGCATTCGCTTGCGCGTCCGCCTTCATCCGCTCGATTTCCTCAGCGCTCAAGCCGCTGCTCGCTTCGATGCGGGTCTTCTGCTCCTTGCCGGTGGCCTTGTCTTTCGCCGATACCGAGATGATGCCGTTCGCGTCGATATCGAAGGTCACCTCGATCTGCGGAACGCCGCGCGGGGCAGGGGGGATGTTGTCCAAGTTGAATTCTCCGATGAGGCGGTTGTCCCGCGCCATGGCCCGCTCGCCCTGGAGCACCTTGATTTGAACCGAAGGCTGGTTGTCGGAAGCGGTAGAGAACACCTCGGATTTCTTGGTGGGGATGGTCGTGTTTGCCTCGATGAGTTTCGTGAAGACACCGCCCATCGTCTCGATGCCCAAGGAGAGCGGCGTCACGTCGAGCAAGAGCACATCTTTTACGTCCCCTGTGAGGACACCGCCTTGGATAGCGGCGCCCACCGCGACCACTTCATCCGGGTTGACGCCCTTGGAAGGCTCCTTGCCGAAGAAGTTCTTCACGGCATCTTGGACCGCCGGGATGCGCGTAGATCCGCCGACCAAGATGACCTCGTCGATGTCGGACTTGTCCAAGCCCGCTGCTTTCATGGCCGAGACGCAGGGCTCGATGGTGCGCTTGATGAGCGCGTCGGCGAGCTGCTCGAACTTCGCCCGGTTGAGCGTGCGGACCAAGTGCTTGGGCACCCCGTCCACCGGCATGATGTAGGGGAGATTGATTTCCGTCGAGGTCGTGCTGGAGAGCTCGATCTTCGCCTTTTCCGCAGCTTCCTTGAGCCGTTGAAGGGCCATGGGCTCGCGGGAGAGGTCGATTCCGCCGTTGTCCGACTTGAACTCAGCCACAAGCCAGTCGATGATGATTTGGTCGAAGTCGTCACCGCCGAGGTGGGTGTCTCCGTCCGTGGAAAGCACTTCGAAGACGCCGTCGCCCAGTTCGAGGATGCTCACGTCATGCGTACCGCCGCCCAGGTCGAAGACCACGATTTTCTGGTCTTTGTGCTTCTTGTCGAGACCGTATGCCAGCGCGGCTGCCGTGGGCTCGTTGATGATGCGTTTCACCTCGAGACCGGCGATTTCTCCCGCCTCTTTGGTGGCTTGGCGCTGTGCGTCGTTAAAGTAGGCGGGCACGGTGATGACGGCAGCCGTGACCTCCTGACCGAGATAATCCTCCGCGGTCTTCTTCATCTTCTGAAGCACCATGGCACTGATTTCCTGTGGGGTGTAGAGGCGGCCGTCGATGTCCACACGCGGGGTGTTGTTGTCGCCCTTGACGACCTTGTAGGGCACGCGCTTGATTTCCTCAGTCACCTGATGGAAGTCGGTGCCCATGAAACGCTTGATGGAGTAGATGGTCTTCTCCGGGTTGGTGATGGCCTGGCGCTTGGCCGGCTCACCCACTTTGCGCTCTCCGCCAGCGATGAAGCCGATGATGGAAGGCGTGGTGCGCTTGCCTTCCGCGTTGGTGATGACGACGGGCTCGTTGCCCTCCATGACCGCGACGCAACTGTTCGTCGTACCGAGGTCGATGCCGATGATTTTGCTCATGGGATTGATTTTCGTTGTGTAACCGGGTGAACGCAATCCCCGTGCCGCGCTGGAAGTGGGGGAGGCGGGCTGACAGTTTCGCTTGTTTGGCCTAGAATGCAGGCCAAATCCTGACACCTTGTCCGAAAATCGTGTCAGGTCTCCGCCCAATGGCGCAGGGTTTCCACCGCGTGGGCCATCCGGGAGCCATACCAGCTGAAGGCCTCGCCGTCCACGAAGGTCGCACGAAAGCCGCGGGCGCGCCAAGTCTCTGCATGCCGTTCGGCGAAGGGGAACGGCTCGGAGGACAGCAGGACCTCCGGCCGGTGGTTCCAGGCGGGCTCTGTGCCGTCGACGGTGGGGTAGCGGGTCTGGTCCGCAAAGACGTTGCGTGCCCCCCACCAGCCCAGGACCGAGGAGATGTAGGTGTCGCCGCCGACGGTCATCCAAGGCTGGGCCCAGATGAGGTAGGCGACTTCCCGTGCCACGGGCCGCGGCGGGCCCCACGATTCTTGAATGCGTGCCACCCATTCCCGGCCTGCGGCGGCCCGCCCGACAGCTTCCGCCACCCGCTCCATCTCCCGCCAGGCCATCGTTACATCGGGCACGTCCGTCACCAGCACCGGCGCGAACTCCGCGAGCGCTTCCACCTGTTCCCGAACGTTTTCTTCCCGGTTCGCCACGATCAAGTCGGGGGCGAGGGCGCGCACCCGCTCTATGTCCACCCGCTTGGTACCGCCCACGCGCGGCGTGCGCTCGAAGCGATCGCGCGGGTGCACGCAGAACTTCGTCAGCCCCACGACGTCGTCTCCGCAACCGAGGTCGAACAGCCATTCCGTCCAACTGGGCACCAAGCTCACAATCCGCATGACCCAAATGTACCACGGCGTCCCCGCCCCGCCCTAACTTCGCCCTTCCATGGACGGAATGCCCTCCCGCCGCCCCTTCAGTGCCCCCCTGCGATGGGGTTGGCTCCTGTGGACGTGGGGCTGCCTCACCGGTCTCGCCTTTCCGACCTCGGCCCAGGGTCCGCCCACCCGCCCCACCGTGGGCGTCGTGCTCAGCGGGGGCGGTGCAAAAGGGGCGGCCCACATCGGCTTCCTCAAGGAGATCGAGGCCGCCGGCATCCCCATCGACTTCGTGACCGGCACCTCGATGGGGGCGCTGGTCGCCGCCTACTACGCGGCGGGCTGGTCCCCGGAGGAGATGGATTCACTGCTCGCGACCGAGGCCTTCGCGATGCGCGTGGCGGGGGAGTCGCCTTGGCGGTTTGGCTTTGCCAGTGGGCCACAGGACGCATCGCTGGTGGACCTGCGCTTCTCCTCCATCGGCGGGTTTTCGCGGGGTTACTGGGTGTCCTCCCTGCCCACGGACTGGGCCTTGATGTCCGAGCTGGGTCCGGCTGCCGCCGCCGCGCGCGGGAACTTCGACTCCCTCTTCGTCCCCTTCCGGTGCGTCGCCGCCGACGTCACCACCAAGTCCGACGTCGTCTTCGCCTCCGGGGACCTCGCCACCGCCGTCCGGGCCTCCATGACCTTCCCCTTTTACCTCGAGCCCATTGCCGTCGATGGAAACTACCTCTACGACGGAGGACTTTACAACAACTTTCCGAGCGACGTGGCTTACCAGACCTTCATGCCCGATGTCCTTCTGGGCTCGCTCGTGAGCAGTCCCAACGTCGCACCTACCTCGGACAACCTGGCCGTCCAAATCGAGGCCATAATCACCCGACCATCCAACTTCGAGCCCATCTGCCCAGAGATGTTGATCGTCCGCCCGGAGACGCCCATGGGCACTTTCGACTTCGATCGTGTGGGGGAGGCGGTAGAGGCAGGCGCAGTGGCTACTCGGGCCTGGGTGGACAGTGTTTGGTCTATCCTGCTTGCTCAGCAGCCAGACACGAATGCGTTTCGCTCATTCGCTCCGGAGGCCCTGCATCAGCGCCGCTTGCAGTACCGTGACTCGCTGCCGCCTTTCGTGATGGGCCAGGTGAGCTTGGAGGGTTTGACACCAGGCCAAACCCACTACGCAGAGCGCATCATCGGCCGCCCGAAACGCGTGGCCCAACTCGAGCGTAACTTGCATTTCCTGCTCGCGGACGAGCACATCGCCAGTGCGCGACCCGTTGCGCTGTATCGTCCGGAGGCCGAGCGGTTTGACATCCGGATTTCGGTGAAGTCCGAGCGGGACTTTCGCTTCCGGGCGGGGGGGAGTTTTTCTTCCTCCCCAGTGAGCTTTGGTTACGCCGGGGTTTCCTACAACCGTTTCAGCCGGGTCCCTTGGGTGTGGGAGGTGAACAGCGCTTTCGGAAACTTCTACAGCGCCATTCAAAGTTCGCTCCGGCTGGATACCCATGGTCCCATTCCGCTCGCCATACAGCCGGAGTTCTTGTTGCACCGCTGGAATTACGTGCGCAGTTTTGCGACTTTCTACCAGGATGTCCGCCCCAGCTACATGGTCCTTTCGGAGCGTCAATTGGGAATTTCTCTGCGTGCACCGCTGGGGCCGGATGGTCAATTGACGTTGCGGGGGACCCATCTTCGAACCCTGGATGACTATTACGCGAATCAGGATTTTCTGCCCTCCGATACCACCGATCGGACCACCTTTGCCGGGTGGGTGGTGGCCTGGGGTTTCAAGCACGCAGACATGCCGGAAAAATGGCTCAATCGGGAGGGGCGATCTATCGCAGTGCATGCGCAGCGCTTCACGGGAACGGTCGAGTCTTACTTGCGCGAAGCAGGGGGCGGCCCGGCGCGGATGGACACCCTCAGCCAAGTGGCCAACTGGGCGAGGTTGGTGCTGCGCGGGGAACAGTATTGGCAGTTCGATGAAGGGCGATTCAGCCTTGGAGGAACGGGTTGGCTGGTGGCTTCTGACGAGCCGCTGCGGTCTACGTATCGCGGCAGCCTCATCCAAGCGACGGCGTTTCAACCCACGTTGGGAAGTCGGATGCGGTTCTCCGACCGATACCGAGCCTACAACTTTGCCGCCTTCGGGGCGATTTTGGATTGGCGCATTCAAGGCGACCTTCGCTGGCGAGTGGAGGGCCATGTTTTCAGGCCATTCGATCGTGTGGCCCCCGCTTCTGGCGGGGTGGCACTGGACTTGTCGCCCGCCCCGGGCGGCATAGCGGGGAGCTGGATTGCCTTGCAATCCCCTGTGGGGCTGGTCACCCTGGGCGTGGAGCACTTCTGGGGAGAGGAGGATCCTTGGATCTGGGAATTTTCGCTTGGATATCGCATTTTTCGCCCATCCGAACGAATGGGATTGCAACTCTGAGCAGGATGCTGGAGCTCGGGGTTGGTGTACTTTTGGGCCATGAATTTTCGATTTGGTGTTGTAGGAGCAGGACATATCGGCAAGCGCCATGCTGAGATGATCCGGAGGCAACCGGGCTGTGAGCTCGTGGCCATGGCCGATGTGCGGTCTGCTGAAGCTTGCAGCGTTCAGGGGGATGTGCCTTTTTATTCGAGCATCACCGACATGCTCGCTGCCCAGGGCGATCGATTGGATGTGGTCTGCATTTGCACCCCCAATGGACTCCATGGGGCCCAGGCGCTCGAGGCACTGAAGGCAGGCAAGCATGTGGTGATCGAAAAACCCATGGCCCTCAATCGCCAAGAATGTGAATCCGTGCTGTACGAGGCATTGAGCCAGGGAAAACAGGTTTTTTGCGTCATGCAGAATCGATACTCTCCGCCTAGCGTGTGGCTCAAGGAGATGGTGGATTCAGGTCGTTTGGGGGCCATCCGGATGGTCCATGTGCAGTGTTTCTGGAACCGAGATGATCGCTATTATGGCGTGATTCCCTGGAAGGGAACTTTGGATTTGGATGGGGGTACCTTGTTTACCCAGTTCAGCCACTTCGTGGACATCATGTATTGGCTGTTTGGGGATATTCATC
>JBEEPJ010000098.1:0-7335 GCA_041191165.1 Bacteroidota bacterium
ACCTGCCCCCGGCACTCCCCAAACCCGACCCGGTAGCCCGCCCCGACGGCTGCGCCGCGGATGACCACCGTGTCGCCGTCCTGGACGAACTTCCGCTCGGTGCCGTCTGGCATGGCGATGGGCCGGGTGCCGCGCCAAGTGAGCTCCAACATCGACCCCAAGCTCCCGGCGTCCGGCCCGGAAATGGTCCCGGAGGCCATCAGGTCGCCCCCGCGGATGTTGCAGCCCCCGACCGTGTGGTGGGCGAGCTGCTGCCGCATGTTCCAGTACAGGTAGCGGAAGTTGGAGCGGGAAATGGTTTGGCCTACCCCCGCGGCAGTGACGATGGACACCTCCAGCGGGATGTCGTAATGGCCCATGGGCGGCGTCTCGAGGTAGGGCAACACCGGCGGATCCTGAACGGGGCCGGCCACCCGGAACGGCTCCAGGGCGTCGAGCAGCACGATCCACGGCGACAGGGTCGAGGCGAAGTTTTTCGCCAGGAACGGCCCCAGCGGCACATACTCCCAGGCCTGGATGTCGCGCGCAGACCAATCGTTGAACAGCGCCAGCCCCACGATGTACTCGTCCGCCTCGGCCGTGGTGATCTGCTGTCCGAGCGGCTTGCCGGGGTAGGTGACGAAGGCCATCTCCAGCTCGAAGTCCAGCAGGCGGGTGGGCCCGAAGACGGGAGGGAGGGCGGGGTCGGGGCGGGTTTGGCCGTGGGGGCGGTGGATGGGGGTGCCACTCACCACGATGGAGGAGGCCCGGCCGTGGTAGCCCACAGGCAGGTGCTTCCAGTTGGGGAGCAGGGCGTTATCCGGGTCGCGGAACATCATGCCCACGTTGCGGGCGTGGTCCTCGCTGGAGTAGAAGTCGGTGTAGTCGCCGATTTCGACGGGCAGGTGCATGCGCACGCTGCGCTGCGGGACGAGGGCGTCGTGGTGGTCTGGGGTATCGCGGAGCTCGGCGCGGTCGGCGCGCAGGAGCTCGCTGAGCCGGTGGCGCAGGCTCCGGGTGCCGGCCTTGCCGTGGGCCAGGAGCCGGTTGAGGGACGGGGCCGCGAGGTCTTCCCGGGTGAAGGGGAGGCCCGCCAGGTAGCCGTGGTCGAAGAGGCGGGCGCAGTCCAGCACCTGCTCCCCGATGGCCACCCCCACCCGAGGACCGTCCCCGGCGGCTGGCCCGCTGAAAATGCCCAGCGGCAAGTTCTGGATGGGAAAATCCGAGTCCGGAGCGACCGGCACCCAGGACCGCAGGGTCGGGTCGTTCGCAGGGAGAGCGGCGGCGGTGCTCACAGGAGGTTGGCGATGATTTGTTCTACGGTAATGCCTTCTGCCTCAGCCTTGTAGTTTCGGACAATCCGGTGGCGCAAGATGGGCTCGGCCACCGCCTTCACGTCGGCGATGTCCGGGCTGTACTGCCCGCGCAAGGCCGCATTCACCTTCGCCCCCATGATGAGGTACTGCGAAGCCCGCGGACCCGCGCCCCAGCTCAGGTAGGCGTTCACCTCCGCCGTCGCCCGCTCGCGGCCCGGGCGCGTCTTGCCCACCAGCCCCACCGCGTACTCCAGCACGTTCTCCGCCACCGGCATCCGCCGGATGAGCTGCTGGTACATCAGAATTTCCTCCCCGGTCAGCACCGTGGCCACGGGCACCGTGTGGTCGCTCGTCGTCGCCCGCACGATGCTCAACTCCTCCGCGTACGTCGGATAGTCGACCCAGGTGTTGAACATGAAACGGTCGAGCTGCGCCTCGGGCAGCGGATACGTACCCTCCTGCTCGATGGGGTTCTGGGTGGCCAGCACGAAGAACGGCCCGGGCAGCGGATAGCGTTGCCCAGCCGCCGTCACGATGCGCTCCTGCATCGCCTCGAGCAGCGCGGACTGCGTCTTGGGCGGCGTCCGGTTGATCTCATCCGCCAGCAGAATGTTGGCGAAAATGGGCCCCTTCACGAACTTAAATTGCCGCGAATCGTCCAGAATTTCGCTGCCCACGATGTCGCTCGGCATGAGGTCCGGCGTGAACTGGATGCGGTTGAAACTCAGCCCCAATGTGCGGGCGATGGTGTTGACCAGCAAGGTTTTGGCCAAACCCGGCACCCCCACCAACAGCACGTGCCCCCCCGCCAAAATGGCCGTGGTCACCTCCCGAATCACGTGGTCCTGCCCCACGATCACCTTCCCCACCTCTGCCACCAGGGCGGCGTGTTTCACTTTGAGCGCGTCGAGCGCTTCCTTGTCCGATGTCGGGTTTGCCACGTTGCTGTGTTTTCCTCAAAGGTAAAACGCTCCGCCCGCCCGCGCACCTCCTCTTTTCTCGCGTTAGGGGGTCAATCTCTGAAAACAGAACTGTGGATGAGCACCAGATCGTCATCTTTCGTGTAGAAGAAGCTCAAATCCTTGTGCCGCTCCACAAACCCATAGAGTTCCGCGGGCGTCGCAAACATCTCTTCCATGTTGGAGGTCACGCTCCGGACGCGCATCCGTTTCCCGGAAATCTCCAGCTTGAAGAGGCTGTACAACACCTCTGCGTCTTGCTCGGGGTCTTCCTCTGCATTTTCCTCGTCCTCCATCCAACCCATTTCTGCGGAGGCCAAATCCTTGACATTCAAAAAGTAATCGTCTCCCACCAGGGTCAAATGGCCCCGGTAAGTAGTTAGGCTCACGTCGCCAGCGCCATCGGTTTCCGACTTGGTGATGAGGATTTGGTTTCCGGCTTCGACGGTTACGGTGTAGGTGGTTTGCTGCTCCACGGGCTCATCCAGTTCGGAGGAATCGATCCAAACCCCCAAGATATTCGCCGGGACCTGAGCCCCTTGCTCTGACAGGGGCACGGGGGATTCATACGGGCAACCCGTTGAGAAAATGACGATGGCTACGGCGCTCAGCAGGAGGAAGGGATGGTTTTTCAGCTTCATGGATGGAGGTTTTTCGATTTTTGCGGGTTTTGCGGGTTTTGCGGGTTTTGCGGGTTTTGCGGGTTTTGCGGGTTTTGCGGGTGTGTGGTTATACGGATCTGGTGGTTTTGCAAGCTAAGCAGAAAGGGGGGAAGGGCCGAGGATTGGGGGTCTCGAACGCTTCTTGGCACTCCCTTCTCCCGCGCGCGCTTCTCCCTACTCCCCCGCGCGCTTCTCCCTTCTCAACGCACCCGGCTCATGAACTGCCCCACCTTCCGCAGCGGCTTCATCGCCAAGGTCCAAGGGTAGGGCCGCAAGCCGTTGAGAGACCAGGCGAGCCAGTCTTCGCGGTGGGCGCGGAGCCGGTTGCGCCAGCTGGCGTTGCTCATGCCGCCGACCTGCATGCGCACCATGGTTTCGGGGTGGTAGATGGGGGTGAGCTGGCCCACGTGGAGCATTCGGAGCATGAATTCGTAGTCGGCGGCGGAGCGCAGGGTGAGCCTGAAGCCGCCGCCCAGCTCCGCCACCCGCTCGCGGCGGACGAAGAAAGTGGGGTGCGGCGGCATCCAGCCGCGGAGGAAGGCGCCGTGCCGGTAGTCGCCGGAGCGCCACTGCCGCACCACCCTCCCCGCCGAGTCCACGTAATCGAGGTCCCCAAACCAAGCCCCAACCTCGCCCCCTCCAGCACCGGCGGTCCGGGTGGGGGCGGCTGCGCCCGGGCCGACGTCGGCCGCCAGCACCCGCGCCACGGCCCCGGCGAGTACCCCCCCGTGGGCATAGACGTCATCGCTGTTGAGGAAGCCCACGAAGTCCCCGGTGGCCATCGCCAAGCCCTTGTTCATGGCGTCGTACAGCCCACGGTCGGGCTCCGACACCCAGCGATCGATGCCCCCCGGTTGGGCGGCCAGCGCCTGCAACAGCTCCACCGTCCCGTCCCGGGAACCCCCGTCCACCACGATGTACTCCAGCTCGACCCCGAGGGCCCCGAGCGGCGCCCGCTGCGCCAGCACCGACCGGCACGCCTCGCCCACCGTCGCCACGCCATTGTACACCACCGTCACCACCGTCACCTTTCGGCACCCGCCGACCCTTGTATCACGCTCCATGCCTACAAGTTACGGCACAACCCCCTCACCGTTCCACCATCCCTCACCGTTCCAACGCCCCTCACCGCTCCACCGTCCCTCACCGTTCCACCACCAGCCTGACCGTCGCCAGCCGTTGCCCCTCGGGCGTGACCAACTCGATGGCGTAGAGCCCGGTGGGGAGGGTTTGGACATCGACCGGGAAGAGGGTGGAACCCGCGGCCATGGACCCCGAGTGGACCGTGGCGCCGAGCGCGTCGCAGACCGTCAGGCGGATGGGGTGGGGGAGGAGGGGGATTTGGACTGCGCAAAAATCCGAGGCCGGATTGGGGAAAACCTTCGGAGCCAGCGGCACCGTGCCCTGCGCGGCGATGCCGTTCGCCCCCGTGTAGGTCGTCGTCGCCTCCGTGATGGCGTTCACCGCGCCGCCGGTCACCTGCCCGTAAAACTGCGGCCCCACGGCGTACGGGTAGGCGGAGTTGTGGTTCGCATCCGCCGTCGTGAAGTAGGCGTAGGTGCCCTGCGGAAACTCCGGCGTGACGCAGAACCGGCCGTTGAAGGCGTCCAGCCGCTCCGGAACCCCGGGCGCCGCCTCGAACGCATAGTCCTCCCGGAAGTAGCCCAGGGGGTAGGTCGCCCCCACCGGCGGCCCATCGGGCACGTCCGTCCCGTCGGCGTGGTGCGTCCGCACTGTGATGTCCCGCAGCGCATACCCCGACTCCATCCGCACGATGCCGCCCGTCCCATCCACCTCCCGGTACCCGTACGCCCCGTAAATCGGGAATCCGTCGTACGCCCAGCCGATGAGCGGCGCGTGCGTCCCCTCCTCCATCACATACAGCCCGTCCGCGTCGTACAGGTTGCAGATGTCGCTGATCACCACGTAGTCCAAATCAAAAGCACTCGGGTTCTGGTGATGGTGGTAATTGCCCATCGCCGGATGGCCCTTGGCGCAGTCGAAGCCGTGTCTTTCCGCCGGCACAGCATCTCGGTTCCAGGCCATGGTCGCCTGCGGCCCGCCGGGACAAGGGGGGTTCCCGGGGCCCCCGCACAGGGACTGGGTGTTGGGGTTCCAGGCGACGCCGTCCCGGTAGTCGAACAGGGCCACGCCGTTGATGAACAGGCCTATGTTGCCCGGGTTGGTCGCCTGGGGCGTACCCGAGGCCGGTTGCGGGCTGCGGGGGAACCGGTTGATCCGGGACTGGTTCGTGGCCTGCGAAGGGTTGCCGTCCTGAAACGGCCCGGTGGGATACGCCGGCACCCCCGTCGCCGAGACATAGACCCAGTCGTCGGAGTAGGCCACGGCCTGGCAGTTCACCAGGATGTTATTGGGCAGCAGGGTGGGGTTGCCCGTCACATAATAGTTCCCCGTCGCGGTGGTGTTCTGCAGCCAGGACGTCACCAGCGCGCCCTCGCCCTGTGCCCAGCTCCCACCCATCGCGACCCCCATCGCCATCACCCCCCCTGAAATCTTCGCACGTAGTCCCATGATCTGTTTTTTTTGGTTTGGCCTAATCATTTCTCAATTCTCAATTCTCAATTCTCCCTTCTCCCTTCTCCCTTCTCAATTCTCCCTGCGCTCCCTGCCCTCCCGGTGCTCCTCCGCGTACACGAAATCGCGGTCGTTCAGCGTCCCCAGAAACGCAATCAGATCCACGCGCTCGCCGTCCGTCAGCCCCAGCGGCCCCGTCAGCGGCGGACTGGCGCCCGGCCCGATGCCCTCCGCGTAGTGCGCGAGCACCTCATGCAGCCTGCGGAAGCGCCCGTCGTGCATGTACGGATAGGTGTAGGCCAAATTCCGCAAGCTCGGCACCTTAAACCGATACCGGTCTTCCTCCCGCCCCGTCACGCCCGCCCTCCCCACATCGTTCAAGAAGGGGTCGGGGGGGAGTCCGTTGCTGGCCGGGGTCGTGCCCGCGAACAGCGGCTCGGTGTGGCAGGCGTTGCAATGGGCCCTAAACAGGTCGTACCCGCGCAACTCCTGGGGCGTCAGGCTGTCCTCGCCCCGCCGCCAGCCATCGTACCGCGACCCGGCCGACACCAGGCTCAGCTGGAACGCCGACAGCGCCCGCAGCACCCGCTCGCCCGTCACCCCTCCCTCCCCGTACGCCCGCGCAAAAGCCTGCCCGTAGCGCCCCTCCGCCCGCCCCAGGCGCTCCACCGCCTCCGCCAGACTGCTCCCCATCTCGTTCGTGTCGCTGATGGGGCGCAGCGCCTGAAAGTCCAGGTCGTGAATCGCCCCGTCCCACATGAAGTCCTCCTGCCAAGCGAGGTTGAACAACCCCGGCGCGTTGCGGGTCCCCATCCGATCCCCGATGCCGTGGCTCAGCGCATGGTCCGTGTGCGCAAAGGCGTGGAACGGGCTATGGCACGAAGCGCACGACACCGTCGAGTCCGCCGAGAGGATGGGGTCGTAGAAGAGCATTTTGCCCAGCCTCACCTGGGCGCTGTCCAGCTCCTCCCCCCGGAGCGGCGGCGGAAAGTGCGCGAGCCGCCCCCCGCCATGCCCCCATCCGTTCCCGCTCGGCCGGGCTCCCCATCCCATCCCGCTCGGCCGCGCTCCCCATCCCATTCCGCCCAGCAGCGCCAGCATCCCGAGGACGGCCATACCCCGGGCCCTCATGGCACCCGGCTTTCGAGCGTGAACATCCCCTGCCCGGCGTCCGCCAGCGCCGCCGCTTTTTCCCCCGGCGACATCACCCGCCTGCACGTCGTCCAGTCCACCGCCTCCGCCATGACCCGCAAGTCCATCGCCACCACCCATTGGGCCTCGGCTCGGGTGCCATGCTCCTCGACCGGCAACTTCACCCACCGCTGGGCGGCATGCTTCCCCTCAAAGCCTCCCACATGCCAGTAGAATCGACCGTCCCGCTCAGCAGACCGCGTGCATCGACCCTCCAATTTCATGAAGATGTACCCGCTCTGCCAAGTCCAATACATCCCATGCACCGGGTCCAAATCCCCCGGCATCACCCCCGCCACACTCGTCGCGCTGTCCACCCCGAGCAGAAAGGCAACCCCCCCGCTTCCCGGCTTCCCCGGACACGGCACCCGCCCCTTTTCCGGCTCCGCCGCATCGTACAAATGCACCGCCCCCCCCGTAGCTTCTCCCTCGCCCCAATGGCACCCTTGCACATACAACCGCACCTCCTCCCAAACCACCGTATCCTGCCCCAGGCGATAGGGAACCCCGAGCTCCAACCGTTCCTCCCCCCAACGGGCCTCCCACTCCAGCTTCCCCGGCGCCACCTCCTGTCCCCAAGCCGCAACCCCCAAGCCGCAGCCGCCAATCACTCCCAAAAAAAGCATGCCTGTACCCTTCATCTTGGCGAATATGCACCCAAGACGCGCCCCAAGCCGCCAAGTTGAATCCCAT
>JBEEPJ010000099.1:0-7331 GCA_041191165.1 Bacteroidota bacterium
ATCGGTTGCGGATGTCACCAACGAGGCCTTTGCCCTGTTCCCCGCTTTCCCCAACCCCACCCAGGACAACGCGCGGGTTCAATACCGCCTCGACCGTGCAGGTGAGGTGAGCTTCGAGGTTCGGGACGTGACGGGCAAGCTGGTCTTCGCAGAGGACCGCGGCACCCAGTCCGCTGGCTACCACAGCTTGACGTTGGACGTATCCGCTTGGGGTTCAGGTGTATACGCTTACACGATTGCGGTTGACGGCGCGCGCGCGACGCAGCGCTTGATCGTTCGCTAATCGTACGAAACACATTTTCTGGGAAAGGCCACTCCGAAAGGGGGTGGCCTTTTCTTTTTTCACCTCAGTCACAGCGGTGGATTTTCAAAAGTCTGTGGTGGGTTGGAGGAAAAAGCGTGGTGTCGAAGTAATTTGGCCCACAAATAAGAAAGACATGAAGCAATTGTACTTCGCCGTGCTGGGTCTGGGTGCGGCATTGACCGTTCAAGGTCAGCGGGTCCATGACCTCCACACCTTCGCTCAGCGGCCCGTGGGGTTGACGACTGCTGAAGCAGTTACCCGGGATGCATCTGGGGTAGGTTCGCTCGAGTTGGTTCAACGCGGAGGCGGAGCCATCCTCTTTCAGGAGGATTTTGCCAATGGTTTCGATGGCAACAACGGAATCGGTGCGTGGACGGCTGAGGATACGGGAGGTGGACTGATTTGGCAATATGTTGCGCCGGGTGGAGATGGCATCTATGCCGACGGAACGCCTTCGGGGGTGCAGCCGCCAGCGGGAGAGTTCTCCACGAACATCGCCAGCCTCAACTCCACTTCGGATCCCAATGGCTGGATGATTTTCGATTGCGATTACTTCAACACGCCCATCTCTGACGGTGTGGTGAACACCGAGGGCTCTTTGACCAGCCCCTCCATCAACTTCAGCGCCAACACCTCGGTGATCGTGACGTGGGAGCAGTACTTCCGCTACTGCTGCTACCCCTATGCCCCCATCTACTTGCAGGTGAGCAATGACGGCGGGTTGACGTGGGTGACGTTCGATGGCCATGGCACCTTCATCCAGTCGGCCAACACCGCATCCGCAAACCCCCTGACCACTTCCGTGGACATCTCTTGCGTGGCAGCGGGTGAGTCGGATGTGCGCATCCGCTTCTCCTACTTGCAGGCTCCTGAGACCGGCGACGGATACAGCCACTACTACTGGGGCTTCGACGACGTGGTCATCTCCGAGAATCCCATTGCAAACGAATTGGAGATCACGCAGCTCACTTCGGGCGACGTATACAACCTCTTCGAGTACAAGTACATTCCGCTTGAACAGGCTATCGCTTCCGCCGATGGAGGCTTGGTGGCCGGAGTGATGTACCGCAACGGAGGCAATTCAGACCAAACCGGCGTCACGGTCACCGTCGAAATCCTCGATGAGCAAAGCAATGTGGTCAACACCACCGTGGAGACGTTGGGCACGGTGCCCAGCTACGGCAATGCTGCGGCTTGTCCTTCGAACATCCAAGA
The DNA here is from genome assembly GCA_041191165.1 of Bacteroidota bacterium. GTDB lineage: Bacteria > Bacteroidota > Bacteroidia > Flavobacteriales_D > Sanyastnellaceae > CAMCYM01. Next base: position 1,520 of record JBEEPJ010000099.1, read on the forward strand.
CACGGTCTACATCGCGACGGGCTGGGCGCCCACCGCGACCGGAACCTACACCATCCAGGCGACCATCGCCCAGGCAGAGGTGGATGAGGATGGCGCGAACAATACCGCCAGCACTTGGGTGGTCTACACCGACGACGAGTATGGCCACGATGACGAGTCCAACTTGAACACCCAGTTCCGCCCCCGCGCGGTGGACAACTCCGATCTGTTTGAACCCACGGGTTATGGCAACTACTGGCACATCCAAAATGCGGGATCGACGGCCTATGGCATGACGGTTCGCTTCGGTCAGAACTCAGGCGGAACGGGCCTCATCGAATTCGAGACCCGCTTGTACACCCTCGATCCTGAAGTGGGCCTGAACGATTCTCCCTTCGAGTCGACCTACTGGGAGTACAACAATGCCTGGACGCCTGCTTCAGCAGCGGCTTCTGAGTTTGTCTACCTGCCCTTCGAAGACCCCATCGACCTCGAGGCGGGCAACTTCTACTTCGGCGGTGTGATTGTGGAGTTTGAGACCGAGGAGGAGCTCACGGTATTGGGCAACGCAAATTCTGACACTGACAACTCGACGGGCGTTTACAGCCAGGCAGGATCGGGCGACTATGTTTGGTTTACCTCACAGACCGCTACCCCGGCCATCCGTCTCATCCTCTCCCAGCGGGTGGGCATCGACGAGATCGCCAACCTGAACGGCATCGAGTTGTACCAGAACATCCCCAACCCCGCAGAAGCCACCACCAACATCCGCTTCGAATTGCTCCAGGCACGCCGGGTTTCTTTGGAAATCCGCGACTTGCAGGGCCGTTTGATCGAGGTGCTCGAGCAGGGCATGCTTCCAGCGGGCGAGCACAACGTCGTGTATGACGTAGCCAACTTGGGCGCAGGTCTCTACACCTACACGCTCGTGGCCGATGGCATGCGCCTCACCAAGAAGATGAACATTCGGTAATCGTCCGGATTCCTGAACTGGGAAAGGCCGTTCTTCCGCAGGGGAGGACGGCCTTTCTGTTGGGGGGTGTCGGGGCGCGCGTTACTTTTGGGGCATGGGATGGAAGTCATGGTTGGCGCTGCCACTGGCACGCTGGGCGGTGCGCCGCGCGGAGCGCAGGATGCGCAATCCGGTGGAGGCACAGGCGAAGGTGTTCCGGGACTTGCTGGCCGCTGGGTCGGGAACGGCTTTCGGACGGGAGCATGGGATGCGCCCGGACTGGACGGTGGAGGACTTTCGGGGGGCGGTGCCCGTGCGGGATTATGAGGCGCTTAGGCCGTGGATGGAGCGGGCGGTCGGGGGGGAGGGGGATGTGGTTTGGCCTGGAAAACCGCTGTACTTCTGCAAGACGAGCGGAACGACCAGCGGGGCGAAGTACATCCCGCTCACGCGGGAGAGCCTGCCCAATCACATCGGTACGGCCCGTCAGGCCCTGCTGTCCTACGTGGCGGACACGGGGCGCACGTCTTTCGTGGATGGGAAGATGATTTTCCTGCAGGGTTCGCCGGTATTGTCGGAGACGCGCGGTGGGATTCCGCTGGGCCGGTTAAGTGGCATCGTGGCGCACCATGTGCCAGCGTATTTGCAGCGGAATCGGTTGCCGTCGTTCGGAGTGAATGCCATGGAGGATTGGGAGGAGAAAGTGGAGGCCATCGTCCGCGAGACGGCGGGGCAGGATTTGCGGCTCATCAGCGGCATTCCGTCCTGGGTGCAGATGTACTTCGAGCGGTTGCTGGCCTATACGGGCAAGCAGACGGTGAAGGAGGTGTTCCCCCACTTTTCGTTGTTTGTCTACGGCGGGGTGTCTTTCGCGCCGTATCGTGACCGGTTCATGCAGCTCATCGGGGGGGAGGTGGATGTGGTGGAGTTGTACCCGGCGTCGGAGGGGTTCTTGGCGTATCAGGATCGGCAGGGGGTGGAGGGGCTCAGGCTCAATGTGGCGGATGGCATCTATTTTGAGTTCATTCCGGCGGATCGGTATGGGGAGCCGAATGCGCCCCGGCTGGGGTTGGGTGAGGTGGCGGTGGGGGTGACGTACGCACTGGTGTTGACGAACAATGCGGGTTTGTGGGGGTATGACATCGGGGATACGGTGCGATTCGTTTCCTTGGACCCGCCGCGGGTGGTGGTGACAGGCCGGGTGAAGCACTTCACTTCTGCCTTTGGCGAGCACGTGATCGCCGAGGAGGTCGAAGGAGCGATGGGGGAGGCGGTGGCCGCTGGAGGCGGGGTGGTGACGGAGTTTCACGTGGCGCCGGAGGTGGCGCCGGTGTCCGGATTGCCCTACCATGAGTGGTGGGTGGAGTTTGAGTCGGAGCCGGTAGATGCAGCGGCGTTTGCGGCGGCACTCGATGCGGGGTTGCAGCGACGCAATCCGTACTACCGGGATTTGATCACGGGGTCGGTGCTCAGGCCCGCTGTGGTCCGGCCGCTGCCCGCGGGGACGTTTCTCCGGGCGATGCGGTCCATGGGCAAGCTCGGGGGGCAGAACAAGGTGCCCCGGTTGTCGAATGATCGGAACATGGCCGATTTGTTGGAAACGGCTTCAAACCAAACCAGTCAAGCATGAAGTTGGTGACGTTAATCGGGGGCAGCGGGGCGGGGAAGTCCACGGTGCTGAGGGGCTTGCGGGCGCACTTTGGCGACCGGGTGTCGGTGCTGTCCTGCGATGATTACTATCGACCCAAGGAGGTATTGCCCGTCGATGCGCAGGGCATGACCAATTTCGATTTGCCGGAGGTTATCGATCACGAAAAGCTCGTCTCCGACATCGATCGGTTGCGCGCAGGGGAGACGGTGGAGCTGGAAACGTACACCTACAACCGGGACGTGATGGCGTCTGAGCGCATCCGCATCGTCCCTGCAGAGTGGCTCGTCGTAGAGGGCCTGTTCGTGATGACCTATGCCGGGGTCCGGGAGCGGGCCCACCTGGTGGGCTACATCGATGCGCCGGTGGAGGTGAGGCTGGCCCGCCGCATCCAACGCGATGGCACCGAGCGGGGGTATAGCCAGGAGGAGGTGATGTACCAGTGGGACAACCATGTGAGGCCGAGCGACTGGGCATACATCGAGCCTTGGCGGGAAAAGGCGGACGTGGTCATCGACAACCACCACCACTGGCAGGACGGGTTGCAGGCGTTGGTGAATCGGATGGAATTGTGGGGGCGGGAAGCGAACGGCTGAACGGCCCCCTGGCGCAGCTGGCCCTCTTCGCGGTGGCGGCTATTTATGCAGGCAATTACTTGATTGCAAAGGGGTTGATGCCGGATAAAATCGGGCCGAGCGGATTCATTTTGGTGCGGGTGGTGGGCGCGGGGTTGCTTTTTTGGGGGCTCAGGCTGGCGATTGCAGGCTGGCGATGGTGGAGGACGGGAGCGCCGGCGTGGGAGCGGATCTCGAGGGGGGATTGGGGGCGATTGATGATCTGTGGCTTGACCGGCGTGGCGATCAATCAATTATTGTTCTTCAATGGCCTATCGAGTACAAGCCCTGTGCATGCCAGCCTCATCATGACGGTGAATCCCGTTTTCGTGTTGTTGGCTTCGGCGGCGATTTTGAAGGTGCCGGTGACGGGGTGGCAAGGGGTGGGCGTGGTGCTGGGTGGGGCGGGGGCGGTGGGGCTGTTGTCGCAGGGGTGGAAGGCGGATGCGGGGCATGCGACCTGGCAGGGAGATGCGATGGTGCTGGTGAATGCCCTGAGCTATGGGGTCTATTTGGTTGCGGTGAAACCGTTGATGGCGCGGTACCGGCCGCTGACCGTGATCGCTTGGGTGTTTCTTGCGGGGGCGTTGGTGGTCGTGCCCGTCGGTTGGGGGCAATGGTGGGAGGTGGAGTGGGCGGGGTGGACGGGGAGGGAATGGGGAGCGTTGGGGTACGTGGTGCTGGGCACGACCTTTGGGGCGTACCTGCTGAATGTCTTCGCGATGCGCCATGTGACGCCGACGGTGGTGAGTGCGTACATCTATCTGCAGCCGTTGCTTGCCGTGGCGTTGGCGGGTTGGTGGGCGCATCGCGGGGGCACGGATTACCTGGGCGGACTGGGTTGGGGGACCGGGGTCGCGGCGGTGCTGATCTTCTCGGGCGTGGCGATGGTGAGTTTGCCGGTGCGGGGGAGTTGGAGGGGCGGCTGAGTTTGGCCTAAATTCACCCCATGCCCATCGCGCCCCCCTTCAATCTGCATCAGTGGATCGCCGAGAATCGGGATCTGCTCAAGCCACCGGTCGCCAACCGCAACTTGTATGTGGACAGCGGCGATTACATCGTCATGATCGTCGCGGGTCCCAATGCCCGCAAGGATTACCACTACAACGAGACGGAGGAGTTGTTTTATCAAATTGAAGGGTCGATCACCGTTCGCATCCAAGACGAGGGTCGGGCCGTGGATATGCGCCTCGGACCGGGCGATATGTACCTGCATCCCGCCGGCGTTCCCCACAGCCCCATGCGTGAGGCGGGTTCGATCGGGCTGGTGATCGAGCGGAAACGCCCCGAGTCGCGGGACGGCCTCCTCTGGTTTTGCGACCACTGCAACCACAAGTTGCACGAGACATACTTCACGCTCGAGAACATCGAAAAGGACTTTCTTCCCCGCTTCCGGGAGTTTTACGGCAGCGAGGACCTGCGGACCTGCAAGTCCTGCGGGCATGTGATGGAAGTGGATCCGCGCTTCGTGGGTTGAAGCAACCCAGGGCCCAGATTGGTGGTCTTGGGTCCATGAAGCGCATGAAATCGATCTTGGGAGTCTGGATTTTGGGAATGTGGAGCCTGGGATCCCTCGTGGCTCAAAACTGTATTCCCGTGGAGGTGGCATTCCATTGGCAGGGATTGGCGACCCAGCCGGCCTTGTTGACTTTCTCCGTGGTGAATGAGGGGAACGTGGTGGTACCCGTGGTCACGTTGCCCTTCGTTTCCGGGCCACAGGAGTTGAATCAAACCCTTTGTCTCGAACCGGGTTGTTATCAGGTGAACGTCGGGTCGAATGTCCCGCTCAATGGGGAGTTGCTCGACGTGGCTTTTTCAGGCGAAGGCGTGGAGGTGGCATGGCTGACCGATGGAAACTGGGAATGGGCTTGGACGGTTTGCGTGGAAGGCGTCGCGACGGACTGTCCGGATGCCATCGACTTCGCGCAGGGCACGGGCTGTGAATGGGCTTTTGAAATCGGCGGCTTCGTGCCGGGCGAATCGGTCGCATGGAATTTCAGCGATGGCACCGAGGTGCTTGGAGGCCACTTCGTCCAGCACACGTTCCCGGCCAACGGGGGTTATGTGGTCACCGCATCGTACACTTCTTCGCTTTGTCCGGAGCCGGTGATGTTGGCCACAGAGGTCCTGGTGACGGGATGTGGCGGGGAGGGCAATTGCGAATTTCCGTTGGTGGTGGGCGAGGCGGGGTGCAATGCATGGGATTTGGGATTGCAGGCACTGCCCAACGGCAGCCAGGTTTTGTGGACTTGGGGCAATGAAATCATCGGCGATGGGCCGGGGGTCTATTTTGCGCCCAATTGGTCTGAAATCGAGGCGGATTGCACGCCGGTGGTGGCGCAGGTGAACGCAGAAGGATGTCCGCCCCAAGCCTTGACTGCGCTGGTGTGTGAAGAATCGTGTGGTGGAGCGTGTCCGCTCGAACTCAGCTGGACTTCGCCGGATGGCGTGATGCACATATTCACCGCGACGGGGGCGCCGGAAGGGGCAGTTTACACGTGGTGGGTGGACGGCGTGTTCATTGAGGAGGGGCAGTCAGGGGTCATCGAGCTGGGGTTTGACTTCAACCCCTACTGGACGGTTTGCGTGGCTTACGAGACGCCGGATTGCGCTGCGGAG
>JBEEPJ010000100.1:0-7316 GCA_041191165.1 Bacteroidota bacterium
AGACCTGCTCCTCGAGCCACTCCCGACCCAAACTCCGCGGCCCCGTCCCGGCGTGGTATGGCAGGGCCATGAGCCGCTCCCACCGCTCGAGGTCCACCCGGCCCTCAGCTGCCCAAGCCCCGTCGCGGTCCATCTCTGCCCCCAGGCGTCGGGCGAGCGTATTCAGCAGCAGATTGCAGGGCCCCACATCCCAAGCACTGCGCTTCCCGTCGGGGCCAGCGTAGCTGATGTTCGAGAAGCCGCCCAGGTTGAGGCAGGCCTGCTCCCCCCCGAAGAGGAGGGCATCCACCAGCGGCACCAGCGGCGCCCCCTGCCCCCCGAGCGCCACGTCCAGCGAGCGGAAATCACAGACCACCGGGATGCCCCCCAGCGCCGCGTGGAGATGGGCGCCCGAGGCGAGCTGCGCGGTGAACCCGGCCTCGGGTTGGTGGAAGACGGTTTGGCCGTGAAAACCCGCCACCACCACCCCCTGCAAGTCCCACCTCCCGCGCACCAGCTCCCCGCACCACCGGCTCCACTCCGCGGCCGTCCGCTGCCACTCCAGCGCCGACGCCACCTGCAAACCCTCCAGCCGCTGACGCCAGGCCGGCGGAAACGGCCAACTGTGGAACGCGTCCAACGTCCCGGACCACGTTCCCCGCGTGCCATCCTCCCCCCCCGGCACGTATTCGAACGTCGAGATCGCCGCGTCGAGCCCGTCGAGCGACGTCCCGCTCATCATGCCCAAAACCCGGTAAGATGCGGCCCGATTTGGCCCGACTCGGGCCGCAACGGGACTCCAGTGTGTATCTTCGCCTTCCATTTCTCGCCTGAGGTCAATCTGCCTTCAGGACAAACATCCGACAGAACGAACAATGAATTTCGATTTCACGGAAGAACAATTGGCAGTGCGCCAGGCCGCACGCGATTTCGCTCAAAACGTCCTGCTCCCCGGCGTCATCGAACGGGACCGCGATCAGCGTTTCCCCGCCGAGGAGATGAAGCAACTCGGAGAATTGGGCTTCATGGGCATGATGGTCGAGCCGGAATACGGCGGCTCCGGAATGGACACCATCAGCTACGCCCTGGCCATGGAGGAAATCTCGAAAATCGACGCCTCCGCCAGCGTGTGCATGAGCGTGAACAACTCCCTCGTCTGCTACGGCTTGGCGGCCTTTGGCACGGAGGAACAAAAGCAGAAGTACCTCGTTCCCCTCGCCTCAGGCCAGAAAATCGGCGCCTTCTGCCTGTCGGAACCCGAGGCCGGCTCTGACGCCACCTCCCAGCGCACCACCGCCATCGATCAGGGCGACCACTACCTGCTCAACGGCACCAAGAACTGGATCACGAACGGCAGCTCGGCCTCTATTTATCTCGTCATCGCCCAAACCGATGCTTCGCTGGGCCACCGGGGCATCAACGCCCTCATCGTCGAGCGCGGCATGCCCGGCTTCATCGTTGGCGCCAAGGAAGACAAGCTGGGCATCCGCGGCAGCGACACCCACACCCTCATGTTCCAGGACGTGAAGGTGCCCAAAGAAAACCGCATCGGGGCGGACGGCTTTGGATTCAAGTTCGCCATGAAGACCCTTGCGGGCGGGCGCATCGGCATCGCCGCACAAGCCCTGGGCATCGCCTCCGGTGCTTACGAGCTCGCCCTGGCCTACTCCCAGCAGCGAAAGGCCTTCGGTCAGGAAATCGCCAAGCACCAGGCCATCGCCTTCAAGCTGGCCGATATGGCAACCCAGATTGAAGCTGCGCGCCACCTGGTGATGAAAGCCGCTTGGCTGAAGGACCAGGGGGAGGATTATGATTTGGCCTCCAGCATGGCCAAACTCTATGCCTCAGAGGTCGCCATGCGGACCACGGTGGAAGCCGTTCAGATCCACGGAGGCTACGGCTACGTGAAGGAATACCACGTGGAGCGGTTGATGCGCGACGCCAAGATCACGCAGATTTACGAGGGCACGAGCGAGGTGCAGCGGATCGTCATCAGCCGCAGCGTACTGGGCTGAGGGCCGGCGAACGCGCCTCCTACGACCGAGGCTTCGCCCCCCGGATTCAGCGTATTTCTTCGTTTCGGGCGTTGAACACCCGGCGCGTGCTTCCTTGGAGGACCACCACTTCCGGCTTGCCGTCGCCATCGGTGTCTTCGATCTTCACCCTGTCCCCTTTCGCTTTTCCGTTGAGTCCCACCGGACGGTTGTCTCCGAGCGTTCGTTCCTGCAGCTCGCCCCGCTCGTCGAAGTAGAGGACCGAAGTGGATTCGATGGTGGCGCCGAGGCGGAAGGCGGGGATTTGGCCTGCGGGAAAGCGGACGGGGGTGGTGGCGCGGTCTTCCCCGGAGCGGCTCAGGAGTCGGATGTATCCGTCCTTGTGGGCGGCGAAGAGATAATCCTTGCTGCCGACCCGTATGGGCTCGATGTACAGGATGGGGCCGTGCGACCCGGGGGTGAAGTTCCAACCGGGGGTGGGCTGACCTTCGTCCCGCCAATTGCGCAGGCTGCCGTCTTCGAAAGCCACGAGGAAACGAAACTGGCGGTCTCGGTCATAATCGGCGACGCACCAAGCGGTTACCTTGCTATTCCCCGCCCGCAGCGGGAAACCGGCCGCCTCGCGCCCCAGCACATCCACCAGATGCATCCCGGTGGTGGGTTGGGCGTAGGCCGTCTGGTACTTACCATTGCGGTAGAGGTCCACTTCGACGACCTGGTGGAAAGGAACGGTAGCCACGGAAGCTTCAACCTCCCAGACCATGGCCCCTCCCTCCGATGCCTGGATTTTTCCGTTCTCCCACCGGCATGTCATCTTCCCACCGGTGCGGTGGTTGCGCACTTCTCCCATGACGCGGGGACCGCTGCCTCCTCCGTCGGCGTCCACGGTAACCTCGGTCTCCACGGGCTCGGGAATGGGCGGCAGCGCAGCGGCCACCGCCTGACCGCCCCGTCCTCCCCCTGAAGCGGTAGCAGTCGTCCACGCCATCCTCCCTCCCGGCTGAATGCTGCCTTTCCAAAGCAGCCTTCCGTCCCACCGCCATCCATCCCACTGGGTCAAATCCTCTCCGCTCAGCTGCTGGGACCGAGCCGCCAACCACCGTTCGCGCATGCGCGCGCGCTGCTCATCCTCCCCAGACCAACGCAACAGGCCGGTTCCGTCCACCTCGTAACCCCCGGGCAAGCTATCCACCCGCACCCCCCAAGCCGCATATGCATCCCCCAACCCCACCGTATCCGTCCAGCCCCACCACTCCAACATCCCACCTTCGCTCCCCACCAGACGAGCGGCCGTTCCATTCCATCGACCCACCAACAAGGTATCCGGTTCCGGTCCTTCGATGGCCATCCGTTGCACCCGGATCTCCGACCAGTCCCGCCGCGAAAGGCCGGTCAGAAATGACCATTCTGCTGGCAACACCGCGGCCCCTACCTCCGATTGCACTTGCAATCCCGTCGCCCATTCCGTTCCCGTCCAAGCCCCCCAATGGCCCTCCTCATCCACCGGAACAAAATAGGTGGACCACAAGCCATTCGCCTGGTCATAACCCAGTCGATTGTATCCGTGTCGCCGGCCATGCCAAGCCGTGGCCATCTCGCCCGGGACATCGGAGAACATGGCCCAAGCCGCCGTCGTCCCCAACAATATGCCCCCGTGCGCAATGCGCACCTCCCAACCGGGAGCCAAATTCCATTGAGCGGTTTGGTCTACATCCACCTCCTCCGGCGGAAAGATGTGCCACAATTCCACCCCGGCAGAATCGCCGCGAAACCGGGTTACTACCGCCGGATTCCACCGCTCCACCTGCCGCACACCGGACATCCCCTGCGCATTTGCCTCGCTCCACTCAGGACGGATGCCCAGCCCCTGCGCATCGCCAGCTCCCCCCAAGGCCAGCCACTCCCCCTCCCAGGACAGGGAACCCGACTGCGCCTGCAACCAGGGATAGGGAATCCACTGGGTCGCCCGTCCATCCCATTGCTCCCAAACCGAGAATCCATCGCCCATCCAATCCGTCACCTCCGCGACCGGCACGCGCTCCTGCAACCGACCCAGCGCCCATGCCGCCAATCCCGCCGCCAACAACCCGGCCATCAACCAAACCAGTGTACCCGATTTCATGTGGCGAAGTTCAAGAAATCCTGCTCCAATCCGACCGCTGCGACCGGGTCCGTTTGAACGCCTCCCGCAACACCGCATGTTCTGGCAGGGCCCAATCCGGGTCCTGTTCCAGCAACTCCAAGGCCCACTGCCTTACGCCCATGAGCAAATCCCGGTCGCGCATCAAGTCCGCCATCTTCAAGTCCGGCACGCCGGACTGCTGCGTGCCCATCAAATCCCCCGGCCCCCGCAACTCCATGTCCACCTCGGCGATTTCGAAACCATCGGTCGTCCGGCACATCGTCTCCACCCGCAACCGCGAATCGCGCGACAGCTCCTCCCGGGTCATCAGGATGCAGTAACTCTGCTCCGCCCCCCGCCCCACGCGGCCCCGCAGCTGATGCAACTGCGCCAACCCGAAGCGCTCCGCACTTTCGATGACCATCACCGAAGCGTTTGGGACATTGACGCCCACCTCAATGACCGTGGTGGCGACGAGGATTTGGCTTATACCATTCTGAAATCGATTCATTTCCAGCTCCTTGTCCTCCGGCCGCATGCGCCCGTGCACGATGCTGATGCGGTAATCCGGCAGCGGAAAGCGCCGCGACAGCGATTCATAACCGTCCATGAGATCTTTGTGGTCGAGCGTCGCACTCTCCTCGATGAGGGGATAGACGACGTACACCTGCCGGCCGAGGGCGATCTCCTCCTCGAGGAAGCGAAAAACCGCCATCCGCGCGGCGTCCGTCCGATGCACGGTGCGGATGGCCTTCCGACCCGGCGGCAGCTCATCGATGACACTCACGTCGAGGTCTCCGTAGGCCGTCATCGCCAGCGTCCGCGGGATGGGCGTCGCCGTCATCACCAGCACGTGGGGCGGCACCTGCGCCTTTGCCCAGAGCTTTGCGCGTTGTTGCACCCCGAAGCGATGTTGTTCATCGATGATGGCCAAACCCAATCGCCCAAACGCCACCGCCGGCTCGATCAACGCATGCGTTCCCACCAGAATATGCAATTCCCCGGATGCACACGCCTCCAAAATGGGCCTCCGCGCTGCGGGTTTGACCGACCCCGTCAAGAGGGCCACCTGGATGGGCATCCCCTTTAAGAGTTCACGGAATGAGGCATAATGCTGGTTTGCCAGGATTTCCGTCGGCGCCATCAGGCAGGTCTGGTAGCCATTGTCGGCCGCCAGCAAGGCGATGAGCAGGGCCACCACGGTCTTTCCGCTGCCCACATCGCCCTGCAGCAACCGGTTCATGTGATGCCCCGTATTCACATCCGCCCGGATCTCCCGAATGACCCGCTTCTGGGCCGATGTCAGCTCGAAGGGCAAGAAATCCGAGTAAAACTGCCGAAACAAGTCGCCTACTTCCGCAAACCTCACCCCCTGCAATTCCCGGGTCAAGGCCCGCTTTTTCAAGAGCAGGGCCCACTGCATAAAAAACAGCTCTTCCCACCTCAACCGGCGCAGCGCCCGCTCCAACTCCTCCGCACTCCGCGGGGCGTGGGCGATGCGAAATGCCTCTGCCCGGCCCGGAAAATCCCACGCCCGGAGCACCGACTCCGGCAGCGTCTCCTCGATGATCAACTCCGGGTCCGCCAAGACCCCGCGCACCAGCCTCCCCAACCCCTGCGACCCCAGCCCACGGCTCGCCAACCGCTCCGTCGTGCTGTACACCGGCGCCAGTCCCATCCCCTCCCGGGCCGAGAACTGCGCCCACCGCTCCACCTCCGGATGGCTCATGCTCCACTTCCCCCCAAACCAACTGGGCTTCCCGAAAACCACCACCTCCTCCTGGACCGGCAACGAACCCAACAACCACCGGATTCCCTTGAACCAAACCAGCTCCAACGTACCGGTATCATCCTTCAACTGCGCCACCAACCGCCTCCCCTTCTTCCCGGCCACCTCTCCCACCTGCACCAAGCGTCCGCGAATCTGGACAGAAGCCACATCCGACTGCAAATCAGCCACTTGAACAAAGCGTGACCGATCTTCATAACGGAAAGGAAGGGCCTCCAGCAAATCGCCGGCCGTCTGAATGCCCAACTCCTCCCCCAGCCACTGCGCCCGGTTGGGGCCTACGCCTTTCAAAAAATGAACCGGCGTATCCAAGGAGCGCGACCGACCCTGCATGGGGATCAGATCAGCATCGTCACCGGATGTTCGAGGTATGCCTTCAGCTGGGCCAGGAACGCCGCGCCCGTCGCGCCATCCACCACCCGATGATCACAGCTCAGCGTCACGGTCATCGTGTGGCCCGGGACCACCGCACCGTTGCGCACGACCGGAACCGACTGGATGCCTCCTACCGCGAGGATGCAGGCATCAGGCGGATTGATGATGGCCGTAAAGGAATCGATGCCATACATGCCCAAGTTGGAGATGGTGAACGTATTTCCCTCCCAATCTGCCGGTTGCAACTTCTTTTCCTTCGCCTTCTTCGCGAACGACTTGACCTCTTGGTTGATCTGTGACAGCGACTTGCCATCCGCGTGCCGCACCACAGGCACCAGCAGCCCATCTTCCACCGCCACCGCCACACCGATATGAACGTGGTCGTTGTACCGGATGCGATCGCCGAGCCAGGAGCTGTTGACCGCCGGGTGTTTTTTCAAGGCCAAACCCGCCGCCTTCACCACCATGTCGTTGTAGCTCAACTTCACCTCTGCGTGCGCGTTGAGTTCCGCACGGGCCGCCATGGCAGCATCCATGTCGATGGTCAGCGTCAGATAGAAATGCGGTGCACTGAACTTGCTCTCGGCCAAGCGACGTGCAATGGTTTTGCGCATTTGGGTGACGGGCACTTCCGTGAAGGATTCCACGCCCACTGCACCCATGCCTCCCCCCGCCAGTCCGTTCACATGCGCGATGGGACGGTAGGCCTCCACGTCGCGCTTGACGATGCGCCCTCCCTCTCCAGAACCCGGGATCTGATCGATAGCCAGTCCTTTCTCATCCGCCAGTCTTCTTGCCAATGGGCTCACCTTAAGGCGTCCCTCCATCCCGCCATTCGCCACGGGAGCCGGGGCAGGAACCGCGGCCAAAGCAGGGGCCGGAGCCGCCACCACAGGGGCCGGAACCGCCACCACAGGGGCCGGAACCGCCACCACAGGGGCCGGAGCCGCCGCCGCCGCCACAAGGGCCGGAGCCGCCGCCGGGACTGCCGCTGCAGGGGCCGGAGCCGCCGTCAACAGCGAAGCGACATCCTCTCCCGCGGCGCCGATGATGCACA
>JBEEPJ010000101.1:0-7179 GCA_041191165.1 Bacteroidota bacterium
CGAGAACACCACCCCCGTGGAGTTCCGGGACATCATCCGCGACGGCCTGCTCAAGTGGAATCCGGTCTTCGAAGCCATCGGCATCCGCAACGCGATCGAGGTGAAAGTGCAGCCGGACGATGCCGACTGGGACGCAGGCGACATCCGCTACAACGTGTTGCGCTGGACCTCCACCCCTAGCCCGCAGTACAGCGGTTACGGGCCCAGCTTTGTGAACCCCCGCACGGGCGAAATCCTCGGGGCCGACATCATGCTCGAGTGGTCCGGAATGGTGGGCCGGCTCTGGCGCAGCGAGGTCTTCCAGCTGGCAGGCTTGCCCAACGACGCCATGGAAATCGGGCTGGAGCGCATGCCGGAACTCGCGCAGGAAGAGGCGGATCGGAGTGCGCGCGCGGTTTGGGCTGAGCAAATGCACCGATGCGAGGCGGGGATGGCACAGGGCCGCAACTTGCTCTTCGGGCTGGCCGCCATGCAGGCCCGTTCTTTCTCCGATGAAGACCAAATCCAGTTCACCAAAGAAACCCTGCACCGCCTCGTATTGCACGAAGTAGGGCACACCCTGGGCCTCTCGCACAACATGGCGGGCTCCACGCTCCACAGCCCCGAGGACCTGCTCAATCCCGACCTGGTGCGGGCCCGGGGCCTCTGCAACAGCGTGATGGACTACCCGGCCATCCACTTCACCCGCGACCCCAAGCAGCAATCCAAGTTCTTCGACGACAGCCCCGGCGTGTATGATTACTGGGCCATCGCCTACGGCTACCTGCCTGATAACGGCGAGCCCGAGAAGCTCGAGGCCCGTCTCGAAAGTTTGCTCAAGCAGAGCATTCAGCCGGAACTCCGCTTCGGAAACGACGCCGACGACATGCGCCGCGCGGGCGGCGGCATGAACCCGGACGTCAACATCTACGACCTGAGCGACGATCCCGTGGCCTATGCCGCAGACCGCTGCGAGTTGGTGGCCGAGTTGATGCCCAAGATTGTCGAGGCCTACGGCCATTCCCAACAGGACAACTACTACGAAGTGCGCCGGGCCTACCTGACCTTGACGGGCGAGTACGCCACGCAATTGGGCATCATGACCCGCGCCGTGGGCGGTGTGCGCTACAACCGGGCCCTCCCCGCCCAGCTGGGCACCCAGCCCCCGCTGGTGCCTGTCTCCGCCGCGGAACAACGGGCCGCTGTCGACGCCCTCAACCGCTATGCCTTCGCCCCCGACGCCTTCGACTTCGAGCGCGGGGTGTATGGGTACTTGCAGGACCAGCGCCGGGGATTTGGTTTTTTCGGAGCGCCCGAAGACCCCAAGATTTACGAGCGCATCCTCAACAGCCAGCGCGGTGCCCTCGCCCACCTCGTCCACCCACGGGTCCTGCAGCGCATCGTCGATGCCTCTCAATATGGCAACGCCTATCCGCTGGATGTCTACATGGCGGACCTGACCCGCGGCATCTTTGCCGCCGATGCAAAAACGGCGGTGAACCCCATGCGCCAGCAACTCCAGATCGCCTACGTCCAAGCCCTGCTGGACGTGCTCAATCCGGAAAAGCGCTACGACGTGGTGAGCCAATCCGTGGCGCTGTCCAACTTGCGGAGCATCGAGCGACTGGAGCGCAGCGGCGTTTCCCCCGATGGCCTCACGAAGGCCCACCGGGAGCACATCCTGTACCTGATCAACGCCAAGCTGGACCGTTAAGGCAGCGCGGGCCCGGACTGTCAGGTCAACGCGGGCCGGGACCGGCGACGGATGCCCCGGGGAAGATGGCGGCGAGCGCCTCGGTCCGGTAGGAGAAGATGCCCCGCACCTTCTTGTGCACCCACGGACCGGCGAACAGCTCCCCCAGCGCGCCACCCGGCAGGGCATAGTGCAGTGTATCCGTCATCCACACCCCGCCATCGCCTGCTTCAAAACGATGCAAGTGATGCCAGAACCGATACGGGCCAAACCGTTGTTCATCAATAAAGTACGACTCCTCCACGCACTGCGTGATCTCGGTGACCCAGGAGAGGGGAATGCCGGGGATGGGGGCGATGTTGTAGGTGATGATTTGGCCTGCAAAAGACCGGGTACCTCCCCCGGTGAGAATCTGAAAGTTCATGTCCTCCGGCGTAATCCGGTTGAGATTCTCAGGTGCCGAAAAAAAGGTCCAAGCCGTGGGAAGGTCCACCGGCAGCCAGAGCCGCTCGTCCAGTCGGTGCATTTTCATGCCTTAAAAACCCCTGCGGCCGGGGAATGTTCGTCGGGATGAATGGGCGCCTCAGCACGAAGGCGCCTCGGATTGAAAAAATGGGCCTGAAAAATGGGGCACAAAAAATGGGGCATCCGCCGTTGCAGACACCCCATTACGATTCACAACTAGGTCCTTCGTGAAGGTTATTCACTGACCCGTTCTCAAAAGTAACAAATAATAGTTAGACAAAAATCATTATTGTGTAGATTAAATGAGATTATTTTTGATTGGGTGAGGCGTTGGCTGGGATGTAGGATCGCGTGCCATTCGGTGCGGTGGCGGTGTATTTTTGGGGCTCAATGAAGGTGAGCTTGTGCCTGCTGGTCGGGTTGTGGATGGCTGCCAGCGCCGGGTGGGGACAACCCGATCTCGCGCGGTGGGAAATGGTCGTGGACGCCCGGGCGGAGTTGCCGGACCTGGCGGCGTTGCGGGCGTTCCAGCCGGAGCTGGGGCGGGCGTGGTCGCCGTCGTTGCGCACCGAACTGCCGGAGCCGGACGCGCTGGAGGCCGCCCTGGCGGGGTGGGACGAGGAGGAGGGGTGGGCGCAGTCGCTGATGGGGAACGGGATGGCCCGGCTGCGGACCCTGGGGCTGGCGGCCGACTTGTACTGGGGAGGGATGGAGGCGCCGATGGCGGAGCTGGGGTTGCCGGCCTCGTATCGGTGGCTGCCGGCCTTGCTCACGGGGTTCGATCACGGCTACCAAGGGCCCGACGACCGGGCGGGACTGTGGGCGGTCCCCTATCCCTTCGCTGCGCGGGCCGGACTCCGGATGGACGACACCGTGGACGAGCGCATGCTGCCGGGGCCCAACACGGAGGTGGCCCTGGCCAGCTTGGCGGCATTGCGCGAAGTTTTTCCCGGGGAGGAGCACCGGGTGTTGGTGGCTTGGCTCAAGGGACCTGCGTATGCCCGGAGTTGGGCGGGCGTGCCCGGAGCGGATGCGGCCTTGGACGCCTGGTTGAGTGGGTTTAGAACCTGTGTGCGGTTGATGAACCAGGTGGGGCGGGTGGAGGTGGGTGCGGTTTGGACTGCCATGTTGGGAAATTGGAAAGAGGTCGCCTGTGACTCCGTGGTGCAGCGGGCCGCCGCATTGCAAGCCCTGGGAATGGACCGAAGGGCCCTGCGCAACCTCATCCCCTGGTGGGTGGGACCCTCGGTCGAATGCGCGACGTGGTCTCAGTATCGCAACCTGCTCCCCCCCGAGACGGCCGAGCGCTGGGCCGCCGCCGGATCTGCCCTCCGACAGGCACCGGCCGCTCCGGTGATGCCCGCGGCGCCCGCCCTGCTGTACCACACGGTGCGCAAGGGAGAGGTGCTGGGCACCATCGCCCGCAAGCACGGGGTGACCGTAGCCGAACTCAAACGCTGGAACAAGCTCCGCTCCGACACCATCCAAATCGGGGCCAAGCTCCGGGTGTACGCCGACGAGCCCCCTGAACCCAACAGCAACGGAAGCCCGTCGGCCCTCGCGCCGGGCGAACCCGAGTACCGCATGCATCTCGTGGTGCAGGGGGATACCCTGTGGAACATCGCCCAGCGGAATCCGGGCGTCACGGTAGAGGATTTGATTCGCCTCAACCCAGGCGCCGGCGAGGTACTTTTGTTGGGCTCAACCCTGCGCATCCCCTCCCCTGTTCGATGAACCCTGACCAACCCGGCAACCCCGGCCAGCGGCCACACCCGGTCTGGCGCACCCTCGCCTTTCTGCTGCTGGTGGGCGCCGTCTGTGCGCTGATCATGACCTTCCCGCCCCATTGGAAGCGCGGCGGGGAAGACTGGTACCCGTTTCCGCGTTGGAGCGACCTCGGGGGCGGTGAGGCGGGGATGGCGCCGGACGACGTGGCGAATCTGCTCGACGCCTACGGTGGAGAGGGGGCGGACTCCACGGCGCTGGCCGGCGACTCCGCCGCCCTGCCCGACTGGCTGACCGACGGCGGGGCTTCCCCCATCAGCGGGCGGCTCAACGGCAAGGGCTGGCCCGAAGGCCTGCGCTGGGACCGCGAGGCCGGGCTGCGGGCAGCGGAGGACTCGACCTTCCTGCCCAACGGACTGCACCGCAATTTGCGGTTGTCCGGAGACAGCCTCGCCTGGAAGGACCTGTGGGCCTTCTTCGAGCAGATGGCCCGAATGGAGCCCGGCGACCGGGCCGTCCACGTCCTCCACTACGGCGACTCCCAAATCGAAGGTGACCGCATCACCGGCGAGCTGCGGCGCGCCTGGCAGGCGAAGTGGGGCGGCAGCGGTCCGGGGCTGGTGTCGGGGGTGGTGCAGGTGCAGCATTTGGCCTTCAACCAACAAACCAGCGACCACTGGCAGCGCGCCACCAGTTTTATGCAGCGCAAACCCGGCGCCGCGCTGACGGACTTCGGATTGCTGGGTACGCGGGCAGACCCGGTGGACTCGGCGGTGCTCGCGGACCTGCCCGACTGGGCGCGCATGACCTTTGCGCCGCGCAATACCGGTTACAAGGGCAACCGCACCTGGCCCGAAATGCACCTGTGGACGGGACCTGTCGCGCAGGAGACCCCTTTCCGGGTGAGGAGTCAGCGCGATACGAGTTGGGTGCTGGAAGGTGCACTACCCGCGGACAGCGATGGGCATCGGTGGGCCATCCAGTTGAAGGACCGGCCCGATCCGACGGCCGATGTGGTGCTGGAAATCGCTTCGCCGCCGCCGGCCATCCATGCCGTGGGCTTCTGGAGCCGGTCGGGCATCGTGGTGCACAACATCCCCATGCGGGGGGCGTCGGGCACGCAGTTCCGCAAGATGTCGGAAGGGATTTGGGGAGACCAAATCCGCTCCCTCCCCGTGGGACTCATCGTGCTGCAGTTTGGGGGAAATGCGGTGCCGTCCATCACCGACGCGGCGGCGGCACGGCGCTATGCGGTGGGCTTCGGCGCCCAAATCGCCCTGTTCCGAAGCATGTTCCCCGGGGTTCCGGTGCTGGTCATCGGGCCTTCGGACATGGCGATCAAGGTGGGCGAGCAGTTTGAGACGTATCCCATGCTGGTGGCGGTGCGGGACCAGCTCAAGCAGGTGGCCCGGGAGCAGCACGCGCTCTACTGGGACCTGTTCGAAGTGATGGGCGGGCCGCGGTCGATGCACGCTTGGGTGACCTCCGACCCCCCGTTGGCGGGGCCGGACCACATTCACTTCTCGCCGCTGGGCGCACGGCGGGTGGGCGAATTGCTCGTGCAGTCCATGGAGGCGGAATGGGGCTTGTGGGCGTCCGCCGTGCAACGGCGTTTGAACCTGAAAACCCCGGCCCGTCCATGATTCCCCGGGTGATGCACGTGGGCCGCCGGGCGATGCGATCCTTGCGCCTCGTAGGGCTGTGGGCCGTGATGCTGTCCGGGCCTGCGCCCCGGGCGTGGGAGGGTTGGCCGCCGGAGCACCGGCCGGGGATGTGGGCGGCGGCCTTGCCGGCGAATGTGCCGCTGCGCCATCAGGGGCTGCACTTCCCGGGCGGACAGGCGGCTTTCGCGCCGGTGTTCGCGCGCATGGACTCGCTGCTGCTCGCGGGTGAGGGCACGCTCCGCGTCGTGCACATGGGCGGGTCGCACGTGCAAGCGGGTTGGATTTCAGACCAAATCCGCCAACGCTGGGAGCAGCTCGCCCCCGGCACCCAACCCGACGCCGGGCTCATCCTGCCGCACCGGCTGGTGCGCACGAACACGTCCGCCCGCATCGAGCTGAGCGGCTCGGAGCACTGGAGCGGGGCGCGGTGCGGGGTCCGGCAGCACGAGGGGCCTTTCGGGGCGACCGGGGTCCGTGCCGAGACCGGGGACGCCGGGGCCCGCTGGGTCCAGTCCTGCTCCGGCCCCGACGGCCGGCTCCAACAGTCCGACCGCGTGACGATCTACGGCACCGCCCAGGGACTGGAGCCCGTCTGGGACGGGCCACCCGCCACGGCCCGTCGCCTCCCCCACCCCGCCGGCTGGACGTTTCACTTCGACCCGCCCGTGGACACCCTCCGGTTCCGCTGGGACCCCGTCCCAGCGCCCGCCCCGGACTCCCTCCCGGACCCCGCCCCCCCCCGCGCCCGCATCCACGGCTGGAACTGCGCCCTGACCTCGGCCCCCGCCCACTTCGTCTACCACGACCTCGGCAACAACGGCGCCGCGACTTACAGCTACCTGCGGGACGGCTTTTCCCCGGACTTTCTGGCCCAGTGGGCGGACCTCTCCCCCGACCTCGTCGTGCTGGGCATCGGCATCAACGACGCCCATGGCGACCCCGACAAGTTCGACGTCGCCGCCTTTGAAGCCCGGTATGACAGCCTGCTCAATGGCATCCGCCTCGCCCAGCCCGGGGCGGCCTTCCTGTTCCTGACCAACACCGACAGCCGGTACCAAGGCCGCCCCAACCGCAACGCCCTCGCGGTGCGCGAAGCCATGTTCCGGCTGGCCGCCCGCCACGGCGCCGCCGTCTTCGACCTCTTCGACGCCATGGGCGGCCTGGGCTCTTTCCGCCGGTGGCAACAACTCGACTGGGCGCAAGACGACGGCATCCACCTCAACGCCGCCGGCTATCGCATCGTGGGCAACCTCCTGTTCGACGCCTGGCTCAACGCCTGGGGCCGACAAGCGCACCCCGACCACCGAAAACGCTACTTCCTCCCTCCATCCCTTACCCCCGGACCATGAATGCCTGGCTCGAAGGTTTGATGTACGACCCCGCCGCCCCCCTCACCTTCACACGGGGCATTTTTTGGATATTCCTGGCCGTGGTGCTGGTCGGATTCGCGCTGCTGGAGCGGCGGGTGGCCGCGCGCAACGCCTTCCTCTTCGCGGTGAGCCTGTTCTTCTACTGGAAGACCAGCGGCTGGTTTTTTCTCATCCTCCTCTTCTCCACCTTCACGGACTGGTACATCGGGCGTCGGATGGAACCGACAGAAGGGGGGCGCAGGAAGGCATGGCTGGCGTTGAGCCTCACCCTAAACCTGCTGGT
>JBEEPJ010000102.1:0-7131 GCA_041191165.1 Bacteroidota bacterium
ACCCCGCGGCCACCGGTCCAGCCCCGGGATCCAGTCCCCCCAACCCCGCGGCCGCCGGCCCAGCCCCGGGATCCAGTCCCCCCGACCCCGCGGCCGCCAGCTCCGCCAGCACCTGCGACTCCAGCCGACGAAAAGCCTCCTCCCCTTCCTCCCTGAAGATTTCGGGAATGCGCCGGTTTGACGCATTTTCGATGGCGGCATCCAAGTCCACAAACCCCACGCCCAGCGCTTCTGCGAGCCGAGGGCCCCAAAAGCTCTTGCCGCTGCCCATGTAACCGACGAGATAAAGCCACATGTCGGCAAGTTACAGACCCAGAAGATTCCCCTCGATGCCACCATCCAGAAGAGATCGACAAATACCCCCGACCCAGAATGGCCATTTTGTCGCATGAAAACGAGTGGGTTGCGTCAATTTGGCCGGATTGGAGTCAAAAGGAGACGAAGGAGTTCCGGGAAAATGCCCGGGGGAAGGGGGGAAACGGGTTTGGCCTACAACTTGACCGAAGGGAATCAAACGAAATCACATCCACCCATGGACGCCAACGCATTCACCCTGAAAAGCCAGGAAATCATCTCCCGGGCGCAGCAAGAGGCCCTGCTCGGATCGCATCCGCAAATCGATACGCTGCACCTGCTGCAAGCCATGCTGCAGGTGGACGACCCGGTGATTCCCGGGCTGCTGGGACGGCTCAACGTGCCTGTCCCCGCCCTCACCGCCGCCGTCAAACGCCAAATGGAGCGTTTCCCCAAGCAAGAGGGCGCTTCACCGCAGTGGTCGCGCAGTGCTTCTCAAGTGCTGCAACGTGCTGTAGCACAGGGACGTAAGGCCGGCGACGAGTACATCGCCTCAGACCGCCTGTTCCAAGCGCTGCTCGAAGAGAACGACAGCACGGCCCAGATGCTCAAGGACGCCGGAGCCACGCGCGAAGGGTTGCGCCAGGCCATCGACGACTTGAGAAAGGGCCAACGCACGACCTCCTCCAGCCAGGAGGCGACCTATGACGCCCTGTCCAAGTACGCGCGCAATCTCAACCAACTGGCGCACGAGGACAAGCTGGACCCGGTCATCGGACGGGACGAAGAAATTCGGCGCGTGCTGCAAATCCTCAGCCGCCGCACCAAGAACAACCCCATCCTCATCGGGGAGCCCGGGGTCGGAAAGACGGCCATCGCCGAGGGCATCGCGCACCGCATCGTGAGCCGGGACGTTCCGGAAAACCTGCAGGACAAGACCATCTACTCCCTCGACATGGGGGCGCTGGTGGCCGGCGCCAAGTACAAGGGCGAGTTTGAGGAGCGCCTCAAGGCCGTGGTGCAAGAGGTTCAGTCGAGCGAGGGGCGCATCGTCTTGTTTATCGACGAGATTCATACCCTGGTGGGGGCGGGGGGCGGTGAAGGCGCCATGGACGCCGCGAACATCCTCAAGCCGGCCTTGGCCCGAGGGGAGCTGCGCGCCATCGGAGCCACGACCCTCAAGGAGTACCAGAAGTACTTCGAGAAGGACAAGGCCCTAGAGCGCCGCTTCCAACAGGTCTTGGTCGAGGAGCCGGACCGGGAAGATGCCGTTTCCATTTTGCGCGGCATCAAAGACAAGTATGAACAACACCATCAAGTCCAAATCCGCGACGAAGCCATCCTCGCAGCGGTCGACCTGAGCACGCGTTACATCGCCGATCGCTTCCTGCCGGACAAAGCCATCGACCTCATCGACGAAGCCGCCTCCAAGCTGCGGCTCGAGATGAATTCGAAGCCCGAGGCCCTCGATGAACTCGACCGGCGCTTGCTCCAGCTCGAAATCGAGCGCGAGGCCATCAAGCGCGAGGACGACACCGTCAAGCTCGCCGAGCTCGGCGTCCAAATCGCCCACCTGCAAGAGGAGCGGGACCGCCTGCGCGTGCAGTGGGAGAACGAAAAATCCGTCGCCGACGAAATCACCCGCAACAAGGCGCAGATCGAGGCCCTCAAGGCCGAGGCCGAGCGGGCCGAGCGCGACGGCGACTTCGGGAAGGTCGCAGAGATTCGGTATGGCCGCATCCAGGAAGCCCAGCGCGCCGTGGACGAGGGCAAGGCCCGCCTCGCCCAACTCGATGGCGGATCGAAGCTCATCAAGGAAGAGGTTGACGCCCAGGAGATTGCAGCCGTCGTCGCCCACTGGACGGGCATTCCCGTGCAGCGCATGCTCGAGAGCGAGAAGGAAAAGCTCCTGCACCTCGAGTCGTTGCTCGCGCGCCGGGTGGTAGGCCAAACCGACGCCATCACCGCCATCGCCGACGCCGTCCGCCGCTCCCGCTCGGGACTGAGCGATTCCCAGCGTCCCGTGGGCAGCTTCCTGTTCCTGGGCACGACGGGGGTGGGAAAAACGGAGCTCGCCAAGGCGCTGAGCGAAATCCTGTTCAACGATGCCACGGCCATGACCCGCATCGACATGAGCGAGTTTCAGGAGTCGCACACGGTGAGCCGGCTCATCGGAGCCCCTCCGGGGTACATCGGTCACGACGAAGGCGGCCAGCTCACCGAGGCGGTCCGCCGCCGTCCCTACTCCGTGGTGCTGCTCGACGAAATCGAGAAAGCCCACCCCGATGTCTTCAACGTGTTGCTCCAGGTACTCGATGATGGTCGCTTGACCGACGCCAAGGGGCGGCTGGTCAACTTCCGCAACACCCTGATCATCATGACCTCCAACGCGGGCTCCGATCGCATCCAAGCCCGTTTCGAGGAGGCCGGTGGCAAGCTGAACGCCCGGGTGAAGGAGCAGATCTACGAGGAGGCCATGGCGGCCCTCCGTTCGCAAATGCGCCCGGAGTTCCTCAACCGCATCGATGAGATCGTGGTCTTCGAGCCCCTCGAAGCGAAGCACCTGCAGGGCATCGTTCGGATCCAGCTCTTCCAGCTGCGCGAGCGGTTGCAGCAGGCCGGGGTCGACTTGTGTGTGTCGACCGATGCCCTGGCTTGGCTCGTCGAACAAGGGTATGACCCCGCCCTCGGGGCCCGACCCCTCAAGCGGCTCATCCAGCGGGAAGTGCTCAACCGGTTGAGCAAGGCCCTGCTGGCCGGCACCCTCCAGAAAGGGGTTCCGCAAGTGCTCGACGTCTTCGACGGAGAAGTGGTCTTCCGGGCCCGACTGGCGGGCGAACCCTGCCTGAGCATCACCTCCGGCGAAATGGAAACCCTGCCGGCCGCTTCGCTCGACGCTTAAAAAGCCCGGGCCGGCATAAGCTGGCGCAGGCCGGTGAAGGTCAGGCGACGTGTACCTCAAACATGCGGCGATCGCCGATGTATCCCGTGAGCACATCGCCCTCCTTCACCGGCCCCACGCCGGCGGGGGTGCCCGTAAAAATCAAGTCCCCCACCTTCAACGTCATGTAGCGGGACACGTGGGCGATGACCTGTTCGATGGAAAAGATCCAGTCCGCTGTATGCCCCTGCTGCACCACCGCCCCGTTTTTTTCGAGGGAAAAATGCAGGTCGGAAAGGCCGCCCGGCAACTCCACGATGGGAATCCACTCGCGGCTGACCACGGCCGAACCGTCAAAGGCCTTCGCCGGCTCCCAGGGGTTGCCCGCCGCCTTGCAGCGGTCTTGCACATCCCGCGCCGTAAAGTCGATGCCCAAGGTGACCGCATCGCAGTAGCGCAGCGCATGGGCCGGGGCGATGGCCTTTCCCAATCGGCTGATGCGCACCACCACCTCCGCCTCGTAGTGCACCGATTGGGTGAAGTCCGGGATGTAAAAAGGGTGCCGATGCAGCAGCAAAGCACTGTCGGGCTTCAGGAAGAAAAGCGGTTCAGACGGAACCTCATTGCCCAACTCGGCGGCGTGCGCCCGGTAGTTGCGGCCCACACAAATCATCTTCATGCCGCAAAGGTAGCCGCCCGGCCGCGGAACTGACCCCGTTTACTTGCCCCGCCCCTTGAGCACGGTGATGACTGTGTAGAACAGAATCTTGATGTCGAGGGCGATGCTCATGTTCTCGATGTAGATGAGATCGAAGCGGAGGCGTTGGATCATTTGGTCTACATTGGTGGCATAACCGTACTTCACCTGGCCCCAGGACGTGATGCCGGGGCGCACCTTTTGGAGGTGGCGGTAGTGCGGGGCGCGCTCCATGATTTGGGCGATGAAGAAGGCGCGCTCCGGGCGGGGCCCGACGAGCGACATGTCCCCGCGGAGGACGTTGAAGAACTGCGGAAACTCATCGAGCCGCAACTTGCGGAGGGTGCGGCCCACCGGGGTGATGCGGGGATCCGTGTCGCTGCTGAGCTGGGGACCGCGGTGTTCCGCGTCCGTGTACATCGTGCGGAACTTGATGATCTGGAACGGCTTGCCATGCAGCCCGATGCGTTCCTGGACGTAGAAGATGGGGCCGGGAGAGGACGTGCGCACCAGCAGGGCGATCACCGCGTACACCGGCGACAAAATCAGCAAGGCGAAGATGGAGACGAAGAGGTCCATGCCCCGCTTGACCACCACCTGCCACTGGGGCATGATGCGCCGGTCCACCTCGATGAGCGGAGCGCCGTAAATGCTGGACATCCGGACGGAGCCGCTGAGGATGTCGTACATGTCGGGGATGATGCGCACCTCGACATCCGCTCCGCCCAGGTCGTTGAGGATTTGTTCCAGGACGCCATGGTCCTGGGAGCCCACCGCGATGATGACCTCCTCCACCTGATGTCGCTCCATGACCTGCAGCAGGTCGGACACGCCGCCCAGCCGTGGCATCACGGACTCCAATTGATCATCCGAGGCGCTGGCCTGGATGAAACCGACGAAGCGGAACCCCAAATTCTTCGGGAGGCTGCGAATCTCCTCCACCATCTTCACCGCCCTTTCATCCCCGCCGATGACCAGGGTAGGAAAACTCCAAATTCCCCGGTGGATGCGCTTGACGGTCCGGGTGGTGATGATGAGCCGGGCGGTGAGGGTGAGCAGCGTCTGGCTGAGCGCGAGTACGGCAAAGGAAGCGTAGTACTGCTGGTACCGTGTGACCTGATCGTCCAGGATGAGGGCGAAGAACAACAACACACTGCCGATGAAACTCGCGGTGACGGTTTGGCCTACCTCCAGGATGCGATGGCGCTTCAGCGGGCGGAAGTACATGCCCATCAACGCGTGCAGCCCCAGCCAGAACAGCGGCACCAACGCCAACCCCAGCGCAAACCGGTCATCAAATGGCACCGGCCAAATCCCCTCGTGCGCCCACTTCCGGTACACGAAAAGCGCCGTCCACGAAAGCGCCGCCATGGCCCAGTCGGCCATCACATACAGCAGCATCCGACCGGTCGTCCTCATGGGTAGCCGACGAGTTTGAGGTTATCGAGCGCGAAGCGACCGCCTGTCGCGCCGGGTTCCAGCGCTGCATCGAGGGTGATTTCCCACCAGAGGGCATTGTTCACGCTCCGCACCACCGGGCCCAAATCCAGATAGAATTTCTTCCATTCGCCATCCGTCGGAGCCACAATCAGGGTGGGCACACGCTGAACCCCTGCGGGGGTAAAAGCCGCGATGCCGATGGCGAAATGGATGTCGCCCCGGGCTTCGAACTCCATCCACACCGCGCCATCGTCGGGGAGGGCGTACTGCTGCTCATTGGTCATGGCGTACAGCACCGGATGACTATCGTCCAGAATGCACAGGCCGCTGCCCACTCCCTCGCGCACCCACTCCGGGTCGGTCGTGCGCACCATCTCCGCCGTGCTGGTGCTCCCCGCCACGAAGCGATTCGCGTTCTCGAAGTCCTCGGCCACCTGAACGAACGCACCTTCCACGTAGCCCGTGGACCAGGTCAAGGTATCGGTGGTCCCTTCTCGCAGGCCAAACGATTGCCGAAAAGCCTCATAGAACGGATAGGGCTTGCGCGTGGCCGCCACCCCGTTCGCCCGGATGCCCGGCAGGAACGTCAGGGTCACATTCTCCCCCTCCTCCGCCGGGAGCACGGGGATGCGAGCGGGCAGCGGAAAGGCGCCCAACACCCGCGTTTCTGTGTACACCCAAACCTCTTCGATGCGGGCATTCGCCGTGCCCTCTCCGGCCTCGACCACCACCTCGGGGACGGGGACGACAATCCAGTGCGGCACCTGCGCCTCCTCCCACTTGCCACAGCCGCTCACCCCCGCCCCACCGGCGATGGCCAGCACGACGAAGCCGCGCACCCGGCTCCGGGAACGCAGGAAGAGAGAAGAGGTTCGCGCGTCGTTCATCGCAACAGTTCAGGCCTGACGGGTCGGCAAAAGTACCCACGGAAGCTTCAGGACCATGCGCCTAACGCAACCCGATGCAGATTTCGTATGCAGCAATGGCGCTGCGAACTAATTTCGCGGCATGAAATTCTTCATCGATACCGCCAATTTGGCCCAAATCCGCGAAGCCCACGACCTCGGCGTGCTGGACGGCGTCACCACGAATCCCTCGCTGATGGCAAAGGAGGGCATCACCGGAACGGCTGCCGTGCATGCCCATTATGTCGCCATCTGCGAAGCGGTGGACGGCGATGTCAGCGCGGAGGTCATCGCGGTGGACTTCGAGGGAATGATCGCCGAGGGAACCACCCTCGCCCAGCTCCACGACAACATCGTCGTCAAGGTGCCCTGCACCCGGGACGGCATCAAAGCCATCCGCTGGTTCACCGACCAGGGCATCCGGACGAACTGCACGCTGATCTTCTCCGCGGGCCAGGCCCTCCTTGCCGCCAAGGCCGGCGCCACCTACGTCAGCCCCTTCGTGGGCCGGCTGGACGACATCAGCACCGATGGCATGCAGCTCATCGAGCAGATTCGGAACATCTTTGACAACTACGACTTGGGCACGGAAATCCTCGCGGCCAGCGTCCGCCACCCGATGCATGCCATCCAGTGCGCTGAGCTGGGCGCCGACGTCATGACCGCCCCGCTTTCGGTCATTCTGTCCCTGCTCAAGCACCCCTTGACCGATAGCGGATTGGCCCAGTTTCTGAAGGACCACGCCGCCGCCGCCGCCCAGGGCTGACCGCATGTTGCTGCGCATCCACCCGGACAATCCCGACGCCCGGCGTTTGGGCCAAGCCGTCCAGCTCCTCGAGTCGGATGGCGTCTTGGTGGTGCCCACCGATACCGTGTACTGCTACGCTTGCGCCCTGGGTTCGAGCCGAGGACTG
>JBEEPJ010000103.1:0-7086 GCA_041191165.1 Bacteroidota bacterium
CGACGAAATTCTCTCGCGCATGCGCCGCCGTTACCGGACTGACTTGTACGCAGCTCGCGTGCGAAAGATCAAGGAAGTGATGCCGCAAGCCTGCATCGGCGTGGATGTGATTGTCGGATTTCCAGGAGAGGATGACGCCGCATTTCAAACGACCCACAGCTTTCTGGAATCGTTGGATGTCAGCTACTTCCACGTCTTCACTTACAGCGAGCGGGCGCGGACCACGGCGCTGCGGCTGGAAGGCACTGTGCCTCAATCGATTCGATCCGATCGCAACCGTCATTTGCGGATGCTGGGGCTGATGAAGCAGCGGGCGCACATTCACTCTTTTATAGGCCAAACCAAACCCGTCCTCTGGGAGCATGCAGAAGAGGAAGGCATGCGCCTCGGCTACACCCCTGAATATGTTCGTGTGGCCGCCCCCGCCGACGCAGTCGCGCCCAACTCCATCCAGCCTTTTCGGTTGGAACGCCTCGAAAACGGCTGGGTTCAGGGGAGCCTGGTCGCAGCCTTGACCCCTTCCCGCTAAACCGGCCTCGCCCATGTATCCCACCCTCTACCACGCCCTCCTGGACCTCTTCGGTTGGGACCTGCCCGGCCTCAAGCTCATCAACAGCTTCGGCTTCTTTGTGGCGCTGGCCTTCGCCGTGGCGGCCGCACTGCTGCGCAGCGAAATCAACCGGAAGCAGCGGCTGGGCATCTTCCAGCCGGTGAAAGAAACCCACACGACCGGTCTGCCCCCCAACCCGTGGGACATCGGATTGCAAGCCCTGCTGGGTTTCCTGCTCGGCTGGAAGTTGCTGTACCTCTTTTTTCAGGGCGGAACGCTGTTCGCGGATGGTCGTCCGCCGCAGGCGCATCTCTTCAGCGGTGAGGGCAACGTGTTGTGGGGGTTGTTGATGGCCGCCGTTTTTGGGGGCTGGCGGTATTGGGAAGTCCGGAAGCAGATGCTGCCCCAGCCCCGAGTGGAAACGCTGACCCTGCCTGCATCGGTGCACGTCGGCGGCATCGTCACCGCCGCGGTCATCGGCGGCATGCTCGGCGCCAAGCTCTTCCACCTGCTCGAATATCCGGATGAGCTGGTGGCCTTCTTCCAGCGGCCTTCGTTGAACAACCTGCTCGGGGGTTTGACGGTATACGGAGGCCTGATCATCGGCACGTTGGCAGTGGCGATCTATGCCCGCCGGCAGCGCCTGCCCTTCTGGCCCCTCGCCGACGCGGCTGCTCCCGGGATGATGCTGGCTTATGGCATCGGTCGCATCGGCTGCCAGGTGAGTGGTGACGGGGATTGGGGGTTGCCCAACCCGCAGCCCAAGCCCGGTTGGCTGGGGTGGGCGCCGGATTGGGTTTGGTCTTACAACTACCCCAACAACGTCAATGCGGTTTTTGGAGAAAAACCCGCAGGATATGCGGGCAAACTCATCGGACCTGAGCATCCTTGGCCCATTTTCGACGGGTATGGCACCTATCTGGATCCCGGTGTGTTTCCAACCCCGTTGTATGAGACGCTCATGGCCACCGCCATCTTCGCGCTGCTTTGGGCGATGCGCAAGCGATGGAAAATCACGGGGGCCATCTTCGCAGCCTATCTGTTTTTCAATGGCTTGGAGCGGATTTTAATCGAACAAATCCGGGTCAACACGGACCTCTCCTGGTGGCCGGGGGTGACCCAGGCGGAGCTCATCGCATCGCTGACCCTCCTCGGGGGAGCGGTGGCCTGGGTGGGGCTGCACAGGCGCCACCGCGCCGTTGCGAAAGCGGGATAATTTTTTTCATCGGTAGGGATTCAACTTGTCCTTTCTGATTGCGTCTTTCCAGAAGACTCCCGCAGAAAGGCATGCATCCAAGGAACCCGGAGCACAATGCAACGCAAACCGATCTCGACTCCGTCGAGGCCAAGGCTGCATTGTTTCGTCAGTGGCAAATGCCGGTCTATCGCTACCTGCGGGGGATGCTGGGCAATCACGCCGATGCCGATGACGCTGCGCAAGAAGTGTGGTTGCAGGTGATGCGCTTCCTGCACCAATTGGAAAGGCAGGAGGCGTTTGCGGGTTGGCTCTTTCGCATCGCCCACCGGAAAGCGTTGGATGTGCTTCGAAAGCGAGCGCGTGAGCGCAGTTGGATGCAATCCTGGGATGCGAGCGAAACCCAGGGACCGCAGCCGATCGCGGAGGCTTGGATGGATATCGATGCCCTGGAACGTGCTTTCTTTATTGCTGTGGAACGCCTTCCCGTTCGACAGAAACAGGTTTTCTTGCTGCGTTATTTTGAGGGTTTGGCCTACGAAGAAATTGCCCAGATCACGGGCGTCGGCCTCAGCAGCCTCAAAACCTCGCACCACCTGGCCGTCGCCAAGGTGCAGCGCATGCTTCGCTCCTGGGCAGACCCCCACCACCCGTCCTTTTTTTCACCCCACCCCGACCGATGAATTACCGATACCGCAAAATTCAAGGCCCGCAGCGCCAGGAACCGCTGAAGAATGTGCCGCCGGGCTACTGGAGCGCACAAGAAGCTCAGATGCGCGCTGCTTGGATGCGCGATTCCATGCCCACTGCTGAGGACGAGGCACCCCTGCCCATCGAAATCCCGCGAAACCGCAGCCCGCGCAACCCGGTCCTCCTGCTCACAACGCCGCTCAAATGGGCAATTTCGACTGCCGCGGTGCTGGTCGTAGGCGCTTTATGGTGGAGGCAAAGCCTGTCCCGTGTGCCGGAATCTGCGTGCAACACTTTTGAATGTCAGCTTCCCCAATGGAAGGCCGATGCGCAGGCCGATGAAGTCGTGCTCCATGATATTTTGCATGACGCTTCCCTTACCGATGAACTTATCTCTGAGTCGCTATGAAATCCCTGCAAACCCTCATGCGGAAAACCATCCGCCCTCGATTTATCCGGTTTTTTTTCTGGTTGGGTGTGCTTTTGACCGGGTGGGTCGCTGGATTGGCCCCAGCTTGGGGACAACCGGGTATGTCGTCCGAGCAAAAGGACAAACTCCGGGCTCTGCGGGCCGTCTATTTCACTGAAGCCCTGTCACTCAGTTCCGCTGAACAAGGTCGCTTTCTGCCGCTGCTCCGGGATCATGAGGCGAAGGTATCAGAACTTCAAGAACGCATTCGCCAGCTCGAAACGACTGGAGCCCCCCGAAACGGCTCGTCCGCAGATGTGACCCTTTGGATCGCCGAAGTCGAGCGATTGCAGCGAGAGGAATTGGCGATGAGAGCCGATTTCCTCCGGGAATCCCTGCCCATCATCGGACCCCAAAGGGTCGTTCGCATACCGGAATTGCAGCGAGAATTTCGCAAACGAATGCTTTCGGAAGTTCTAGGTCCCAAGCCTGGACACCCACCGGGAAGCGGGCCCCGGCGCCACTGATCGGGAAGTGCTTTTGAGCCGGTGGGGCTCATCCTTGGGGCT
Source organism: Bacteroidota bacterium (assembly GCA_041191165.1). Taxonomy (GTDB): domain Bacteria; phylum Bacteroidota; class Bacteroidia; order Flavobacteriales_D; family Sanyastnellaceae; genus CAMCYM01. Next base: position 3,414 of record JBEEPJ010000103.1, read on the forward strand.
CGAAGTGCAAGGCCACCCCATTGAGGCAAAAGCGCAACCCCGTGGAAGTGGGGCCATCCGGAAAAACATGCCCCAAATGCCCATCACAACCCGAGCATCGAATTTCGGTGCGAACCATCCCATGGCTCAAGTCCCGATGCAAGGTCAGGGCATCGGCTCCCGCCGGCGCATCGAATGATGGCCAGCCACACCCCGATTCAAACTTAGCGCCGCTCTCAAAAACCGGCTGACCACATCCCGCACAAGCGTAGATGCCGGCTCGGTGTTCATGCAGCAGGGGCGAAGTTCCTGGGGGTTCCGTCCCGCTCTCGCGCAGCACCCTAAAGGCGGCGTCAGAAAGATGGGCCCAACGTTCGCGTTCTGCGTTCATGACCTCGGTTGGCTGGGTCCACCGGACGGCGAGGGCCTGCGCGACCCTCCGCGGTTTCTGCGGTTCTTTCCCGACCGATTCCCTTCGGACGATGGTCCTCCCCCGCGTTCCGGGGAATGGCCTGGGTGGGCGCTTCGCGGAGCAGCCCCCCCCGGGCGACGGGACCCGCCGCCGGACTTCCCGCCGCCAGACCGTCCACCGTGTCCCCCGCCCGAAGCGCCCCCGCGTCCTACGGATTTGCCCGTGTACTCCGGAACGGGTCCCAGGTTTTCGGGAACCGGCAACTTCTCCACCACCCGCTCGATCAACTTCTCGATGCGGGAGAATCGGCCCTGGTCCTCCGGGGTGATGAGGGTGATGCCCTCTCCATCGCGGTCCGCCCGAGCCGTCCGACCGATGCGGTGCACGTAATCCTCCTCGTTGGGCGGGACATCATAGTTGACCACCAGCTCGATGTTGTCGATGTCGATGCCCCGGCTCACCACGTCCGTGGCCACCAAAATCGGAATCTTGCGCTGTCGAAAAGCGAGCATGACTTCCTCACGCTCATGTTGCTCGAGATCGGAGGAGATTTTTCCACAAGCGATGCCCGCGTTGCGCAGGGTGCGCGTAATGACCCCCACATTCTGCTTGCGCGAGGTGAACACGATGCCGCTCTTCACTTGGCGGTCCTTGAGCAACCGGACGAGCACGGCATCCTTTTGATGCGGAAACAACACGTAGGCCCCTTGCTTGATCTTCTCGGCTGGCTTGCTCAGGGCGAGTTGAATGTGGACCGGATCCCGGAGCAAATCCGACGAAAGTTTGAGGATACGGTCCGGCATGGTGGCGCTGAAAAGCAGCGTCTGCCGGTCCTTCTTGCAGTGGTCCGCGATGCGCATGATGTCGCCGATGAATCCCATGTCGAGCATCCGGTCTGCCTCGTCGAGCACCAGCGCGATGAGGTGGGAAAGATCCACGTACCCGAGGTTGAGGTGGGACAGAAAGCGGCCCGGCGTGGCGATGATAATGTCGGCGCCCTTCACCAGCGCCTGCTTCTCCCGGGTGAACTCCACCCCGGTTCCCCCGCCGTAAATGGCCAGACTCGTCACCTTCGCGTAATAGCCGAAGCCCTCGACCGCCTGGTCGATTTGCTGCGCGAGCTCACGGGTGGGTACGACAATGAGCGCCTTGACTTTTCCGTTGTCCGGCGTGTCGAGAATGCGGTCGATGAGCGGCAGGAGGAACGCGGCGGTTTTGCCGGTACCGGTTTGGGCTATGCCCATCAAATCCCGCCCCTCGAGCACCGGCGGAATGGCCATCGACTGGATGGGCGTCGCCTTCTTAAACCCCATCGCATCGAGCGCATCTTCAATGTCCGGATGCAGCCCCATGGCCTCGAATTCCAGGCTCTCCGTCTTGTTGGTTTCCATTTCCACGTCTCGAAGTTACGCCAACTTGCAACCTATTGGTGGCCGCGGTGGTTATGCATCAGGTCGCTTCGCGTTTTTCGTCCCTACCTTCGTCCTCTATGATGGGAATTTCTAGGCCAAACCTGCTCCCCAACTGCCTCAGCCTCTTCGCAGTCGCCTTCCTTTGGGTGCTGGGCAGCCACACGGCACATGCAGGGCACGCCTTGGGGGGAGAGATTTTCTACGAATTCCTCGGCGGCAACCAATTTCGCATCACGGTCATCTTCTACCGCGACTGTGCCCCGCCCAACAACCTCAACGGCAACAATCTGGACCAGAGCATCCAGCTGGGAATCTTTCAAGGCAACAGCGAGTACACCGTGCTGACGGTTCCCCTCACGCAGTCTTCCACGACCCCGGTGCCCACCGTGCTGGAAAACCCCTGCGGCATCCTTCCCGACAACTTGTGCATGCAGCGTCTCGAGTACACCACCGTGGTGAACCTGCCCCCCAGCGCGGTGGGGTACGACCTCGTCTTCCAGCGCTGCTGCCGCAATGCGGGCATCCTGAACATCCAGCAATCCGACGACATCGGCATCACGCTGACCACCCAAATCCCGCCCAACACCTCCGCGGCGAACCCCAACTCCAGCCCGCAGTTCGTCAATTACCCGCCAGCGGCCATCTGCCGGAACTTCGCCTTCTTCCTGGACCACAGCGCTACGGATGCCGATGGGGATGAATTGGTCTATTCATTCTGCCACCCCATCAACGGCGGCACCGCCAACGATCCCGCCCCGGCTCCTTCACCCGCTTCCACCTTCACAGAAGTACCTTACGCCGGCGGTTTCACGGCGCTCGATCCCATCACGGCCGCCCCGGACTTCGCCATCGATCCCGTGACCGGTCAAATCACCGGCACCCCCACCCAGGTCGGGCTTTTCGTCATCGGCGTTTGCGTGAGCGAATACCGGAACGGCCAGCTCCTGAGCACCGTCATGCGGGACTTCCAATTCCGGGTGGTGAACTGCGACCCCAACATCATTTCCAGTGCGCAGCCGCAGACCGCAGCGCAGCTTTGCGTGGGCGAGACCATGACCTTCGACAACGCAAGCACCAACGCCAGTTTCTATGCTTGGGACTTCGGGGTGAGCGGCACCAATACCGACGTCAGCACGCTTTTCGAGCCCACCTACACCTACCCCGATACGGGCACGTACGTCGTCACGCTCATCGCGAACCCCGGCTGGCCCTGCGCGGACACGAGCTACCAGACCTTCTACGTCTACGAGCCCATCCAGCCCACCATCACCATCGGGGATTACATGTGCTCCGAGAACACCTCGTACTTCGCCTTCGATGCCCAGGGGGCTTTCAATCCCATGACCCAATTCGTCTGGAGCTTCAACGGGGGGAGCCCCGGCGCAGCCAATTTGGAAGACCCGCAGTGGATCGAATTCAACAACGCCCCCAATTGGTCGGTGACGCTCACCGCCTCCCACTTCGGCTGCACCGCGTCCACTGATTTTGAATGGACTGCTCCTCCCCCGCCTGTCGCGAGCATTCAAGACCAAACCTCTTTCTGCCAAGGCTTCACCTTTGACTTCGTCCACAACAGCCTCAATGCGGAGACATATCAGTGGAACTTTGGGCTTCCGGGGGCGACTTCCACCCTTTCGAACCCCACCTACACGTATCCCACGGACGGCGTATACAACGTGCAACTCATCGCGGGTGCACCCTTCACCTGCCCGGACACGGCTTGGGCGACCGTCGAGATCTTTCCCCTGATCGACCCCACCTTCCAGGCGCCCGCTCCCGATTGCTTCTCCGACCACAACTTCCAGATGCAGGTCGTGGCGAGCAACATCCCGCAAACCCAATACGCATGGGACTTCGGGGGGGAAGTGGT
>JBEEPJ010000104.1:0-7040 GCA_041191165.1 Bacteroidota bacterium
GCTGCGGCGGTGCTGACGGTGACGGACAACTGCGACGCGGCGGCTTCGGTGGCTTACACGGAGGTTCGCACGGATGGCGCATGTGCCCAGACGTACACCCTGACCCGCACGTGGGTAGGTAGCGACTGCGCTGGCAACACGGTGACGCACGTTCAGACCCTCGAGGTGGAGGATACGACGGCGCCTGTGTTGGATTTGGCCAGCATGGTGACCTTGGAGTGCAGCACCTATGATGCCGGAACGGTGTTTGGCGGAACGATTACCGATGCATGCAGTGAAATCGACATTCAGATCACGGATGCACCTGTGTCTGGTGGTTGTGTGGCTCCCGTCGGAAGTTACATCCGTTTCTATGTGGTGACGGATGCTTGCGGCAACGCTGCCGAGTTCATGCAGATCCTGCACCTGCAGGACACGACGGCTCCTGTGGTGGATTTGGCCTGCCCGGCGGACATCACGGTGGAGGCAGACGGCGTTTGCGCCATCGATTTGTCGCCCAACGCGACCGGTCAAGCACTGGCTTCCGCAACGGACAACTGTGAATTGACGCCTGACTTGCAAGTGACGTATGTCGATACGCCGCATCCTGCGACGTCTTGCAGCGGCACGTTCGTGGTGGAGCGGACCTGGACGGCAGTGGCAGTGGATCACTGCAACAATGCCACGACCCAGGTTTGTACGCAGGTGATCACGGTGGTGGTCAATGACGATCAGGCCCCGTCTTTCGTAGAGGCTTTGCCTGCGAACTTGACGGTAGAATGCACTTCAGTGCCCACGGCAGAGGTGCTGACGGCGGTGGACAACTGCGACGCGGCGGCTTCGGTGGCTTACACGGAGGTTCGCACGGATGGCGCTTGTGACCAGACCTACACCTTGACCCGCACTTGGACGGCAACGGATTGCTCCGGCAACTCGACCGTGCATGTTCAGACGGTCCAGGTAGTAGATACCCAAGCTCCTGTGTTCGTAGGTGATTTGCCGGCAGATGCCACGGTGGAATGCGATGCAGTTCCGGCTGCCGGTACGCCGCTGGTGATGGACGCTTGCGATGGGGACTTCACCCTGACCTTCGATGAAACCACGACGGCGGGAAGCTGCCCTGAGAACGCCACGATTGTGCGGACTTGGACGGCAGTGGATTGTGCTGGCAATGTGAGCACGTATGTCCAAACCATCGAAGTGGTGGACACCACCGCTCCGATCATCTTCGATAGCGAAGGGGTAGCGGATGGAGGTATTGTCGGAGCTTGCTGCACGGATGATTGGGGTACGGTGGACATTCCTGAGCCGCTGTTCCTCGCAGTAGGAGACAATTGCTCAAGCACGGTGAATGTCGACTACACGGAGACGGGCTCGACCTTCGCGCCGACGGCTGCGGGTGAGACGTTCTGCGGTGCCACCACGCCTGCCCCACAAGGCACGGGCACCACGACGTGCGACAACTACGCGCCGCACAGCGCCCGGTTGTTCAACTTCGCAGGGGAGGAGTTCTACACCACGCAAAACGGGGTGATGACCACGAATGCAGACGGAACGCGTCACTTGTCCTTGATGGTCGTGTCGTCGAACAACCCCAACGCAGGTTGGACGTTCGAGATGGACTTCGGCGTGGGCATGGATTGGACGACCTGGGAGGGCCAGCCGGGCAACCAGAGCTACAAGTCGGACTGCGGGTTGGGCGACCACACCCAGTGGATGTACCACATGACCTTGGCCGGAAGCACGGCTGCGGGCTGGGGTGACTACGACGGTAGCCTCCTCAACCTGACCCACCAGCCTTCGAATGGATTCTATGGATTCCAAATCGGTGCCGGAGCGAACAACAAGAATGACCAGTTTGGTTTCAGCGGCTGGTTCTTCTACAACGGTACGTTCAATGGTGCGCCAGTGACGGGCTTCGGGGATGTGTTTGGGGATTTGGACTGCTGCATGCCGTTCACGATCGAGCGCAACTATGTGCTGACCGATTGCTCAGGCAACACCGAGACGTTCACCTACACGGTGGATGTGAATGGTGCCATCTGCGCGCCCACCTTGGACACGGACGGCAATGGTCCGATCATCCCGATTGACGATGAGACGGATGCCACGCTCGGTGGAAGCGAGGATGAGAAAGAGGGCGGAAAGATCAAGGTGTTGGGCCTCAACCCCAACCCGGTCGAAACGACGGCCATCCTGACCTACCTCGTGACGGAAAATGCGCGGGTTCGCGTGGATGTCTACGACCTGAATGGCATCCGGGTGCTGTCGCTGTTCGAAGGAACGGTTTCTGCCGGTCTCGCGAACAATCTGGTGGTGCCGGTGGAGACGCTCTCCGGTGGTTTGTACCAAATCCAAATCGTCACCAAGACGGACTTGGCCACCCAGAAGTTGATGGTGGTGGACTGATCTCGTCAGAATCGCTCAGAAAATGAGAAGGGCCGCTCCGAGATGGGGCGGCCCTTTCTTATTCTCCGAGCAGCGGAGCAGGTTTAGCGGGGGTTTTTCCGCCGGAGATAGGAGAGGAGCAGCGCGCTCAATCCGATCAGGGCGAAGAGGGCTCCCGCACCCTGCATCCAAGAGAAGGGGGAGAGCTGGATGTCGAGAAAGCTGCTGCCGACGAGCAGGGCGAGGGGAACCAGCATCAGGGCGCGGTAGAGCCAGGCGGAGAGGGTAGGGGCGGCGTGGCGCAGCTTGTGGCTGTGGGCCACCAGGGCGATTTGGAGCAAGAGCATGAGCAGGTTGAGGCTGGCTTTTGCGGCGAGCCAGGTTTGGGTCGGACCTGCAGCAGAAGGAAGCCAGAGTACGGCAGCCACTGTGGCAAGGGAGAGCAGCGCGCAGGGCCAGAGCACCCCGGCTGCCAACCCCCGCCGCATGGTCCGGTACTGGGACACCAGCACGTCCCGCGCAGCCGGTTCCTCGGCCATGGCGTTGCGGTGCAGGATGAAAAGCCAGAAAAACCCAAAAAGGCCCGAAAACCAGAGGGTGGTGAAGACGATGTGCAGGGCTTTGAGGAGTTCGTAGGACATTTGCGGAAAATTGATGGATTCAGGAAGCATGGCGAAGAAACCGACCGACGTGCGGCATCCCCGCGACACGTATGCGTACACGACGCGCATCGTGATGCCCAATGATACGAACACGCTGGGCAACCTCATGGGAGGCAACTTGCTCAACTGGATGGACGTCACGGCGGCGATCAGTGCGCAGCGCTTCAGCCGGCGGGTCTGCGTCACGGCTGCGGTGAACAATGTCTCCTTCCAGCGTCCCATCAAGCTGGCGGACGTAGTCCAAATCCGCGCCGAAGTCACCCGCGCCTTCCATTCCTCGATGGAGGTGTATATGCAGGTTCACGTCGAGAATCCCTCCACGGGGGAACAGTCGTTGTGCAACGAGGCGATGTACACCTTTGTGGCGGTGGATCAGTTGGGGTCGCCGATTGCGGTGCCGGAGTTGCGGCCGGAGACGCCGGAGGAGCAGGCGAGGTATGATGGGGCGCTGCGGCGCAGGCAGCTCCGTTTGATTTTGGCCGGCAAGATGAAGCCCGGGGATGCGACGGAGCTCAAGGCCCTGTTCGAGGCCGGGGGCGCCGGGGTAGGGGGGTAAGGGCTGGGGTCGGGGGGGAGTCGCCGGCCGGCGGGGTCGGGAGGGTTAGGCGGGGCAGGCGTGGAGCAGGGCGGCGAGGATTCGGTCGGGGGAAACGTGGTCGATGCACGGGTCGGCCGTTCCGCCCTGTCGGCAGCGGTTGCCCAGTCGGCTGCAGGGGGTTTCTCCGCGCCCCGCGGGCTCGAGCGAGGCGGATCCGGGGGCGGGCTGCCACGGCGCCATGCCCAGCGAGGGCCGGGTGCAGCCCCATACGGTCACCACCGGGGTGCCGACCGCGGCTGCGAGGTGCCCCAATCCGGTGTCCCCGGCGAGGACCACGTCGGCTGCTTGGAGGAGATGTGCGGCTTGGGGGAGAGTGGTTTGGCCTGAAAGATCCACCAAACGGGCCTGGACCCCGGCCGGCAATTGCTCCCGGAGCTCCTCCGCCACCTTCTGATCGTCGTTCCCGCCGAGCAAAGTAAAGTGCCAATGGCCTGGCAACGAAGTGAGTACGGATATCCAGGTCGCGAAGGGAATGCGTTTGAGGGGATGGGCCGCACCCAGGACGCAGGCCAGTTGGATGGTCCGGGTACCGGCGGCTCCGGGCACAGGGAGTGGTTTTTGAGCGGCGGGCGGCAATCCCCGCAAGGCTGGCCAATTCCCCGCCACCCAACCCCCTGGAACCAGCGGGGCGATGGCTTGGGCATACCGTTCCACGACATGTGGCAGCTGTCCGCCCCCCATCGCCGCGCCCAGCCAGCTCGGGCCGTGCACCAGCCACGCCCGCTGCCATCGGTGCTTATCGAGGCGCAAAACGCGGGCCCGTCCCTCCCTCAGACCCCAGATGAGTTGCCTGGATCTCAGGCTGTTGTGCCAGTCCACGATGACATCGAAGTCCAGGGCGCGCAGGGCAGGCACAACCTCCTCCACCGATCGTTCAATCGTGTGGATCGTGTGAATGCCGGGGAGCATGTCCACGATGGGGGCGAAAGGGGATTTGGTCAGGAAATGCAACTCCAACCCCTCCGCGATGGAGGCGTGCGGCAGGGCAGGGGCGGTCAGCAGGATGTCTCCGATGGACGAAAATCGAACCAGCAACACCCGCAATGGCCTAGTGGACATGGCCCAAAGTTATCGATTTCCTTCGCCTCCCTCGCGCGCCCACCACCCGCCCCTCCCGTACCTTTGCGGAGCCATGGAATTCATCGACTCCCACACCCACCTGTACCAGCCGGCCTTCGATGGCGACCGGGCGGCGGCCATGGAGCGGTGTGCCCAGGCGGGCGTCCGCCGGCTGTTGCTCCCCAACATCGACCGCGCGAGCATGGAGCGGGTGCACGGGATGATGGACGCTTGGCCGGACCGCTGCTGGGGGATGGTGGGGCTGCACCCGTGCCACGTGAAGGCGGACTGGGAGGAGGAGTTGGCCGGATTGCGGGAGGTGCTCGCGGGCGCGGAGGCGGCGGGTCGGCGCTATGTGGCGGTGGGCGAGATCGGCTTCGATTTGTACTGGGAGCAGGAGACCTTGCCGTTGCAGCGCCTGGCGTTCCGGGAGCAGGTGGCTTGGGCGAAGGCGTGGGATCTGCCGGTGGTCATCCACGTGCGCGACGCTTTTGAGGCGTTGTTCGAGGAGATGGACCGGGTGTGCGACGACCGTCTGCGCGGCGTGGTGCACTGTTTCACAGGCAATGTAGACCAAACCCGCAAAATCCTCTCCTACGGCGACTGGTCCCTGGGCATCGGCGGGGTGGTCACGTACAAAAACGGCGGGCTGGACGTGGTCCTCCCCGAGGTGCCGCACGACCGGGTGTTGCTCGAGACGGACAGTCCATATCTGGCGCCGGTGCCGTTTCGGGGCAAGCGCAACGAGTCTTCGTATGTTCCTTATGTGGCGGGTCGGTTGGCGGAAATTTGGGGCGTGACGGTGGAGGAGGTGGCGGAGGTGACGACCCGCAACACGGAGCGCCTCTTCCGGCTCACCGCCATTCCGCAATCTCCACGTAATCCTGAATCAAGTCATGGCTGAGCCACGTCGGGTGTTGCTGTTGTACACGGGGGGAACCATCGGCTCGGTGATGTCTCCGGCGTCGGGGGGTCTCGAACCGATCGATTTCAATGAAATCCATCGCCATGTTCCGGAGCTGCATCAGCCGGAGCGCACACTCGAGGCGTTGTCTTTCGATCCGCCCATGGACTCGTCCAATGTGGGTCCGGCCCATTGGCAGCGCATCGCGGGCTTGATCGCCGATGCGTATGACCGGTTCGATGGTTTCGTGGTGCTCCACGGCACGGACACGCTGGCGTACACGGCGTCCGCCCTGTCTTTTATGTTGGAGGGGCTCTCGAAGCCGGTCATTCTCACGGGTTCCCAGTTGCCCATCGGGCTCCCCCGCACGGACGGCCGGGAGAATCTCCTCGCCGCGGTGGAACTGGCCTCGGCTTGCGACGCCCTCGGTCAGCCCCGCATCCAGGAGGTGGCAGTCTACTTCGGCTCGTCGCTCTACCGCGGCAACCGGGTCCACAAGCACAGTGCCGAGTCCCTCCAAGCGATGGTCAGTCCCAACTTCCCCCCGCTCGCCGAGGTCGGGGTGGAGATCGCGTACGCCCCCCGCTCCCTTGCCCCCTCCACCGTCCCCTCCCTCTCCGCCCCCCCCTCGCTCCGGCTCCACGCCGGCCTGGAACCCCAAGTCGCTTGGCTGCCCTTCTTCCCCGGAATCTCCCTGGCGTACATCGAGCAGGTGCTGGCCTGGCCGGCGCTCCGCGGGGTCGTCTTCTCGACCTTCGGTTCCGGAAACGCCCCCGACCTCCCGGGTCTCCTCCCCGCCCTGGCTCACGCCCACGCCCGCGGCGTCGTTTCCGTCCACGTGAGCCAGTGCGGCCATGGCGCCGTCCACCCTGATCGGTACGCCACGGCCCACCAACTCCGGGACGCAGGCGTCATCCCCGGCGCGGACATGACCCCCGAGTCGGCCCTCACGAAGCTCATGCACCTCCTGGGCACCCTCGGCTCCCCCGAGGCCGTTCGGGCCGCTCTCCCCCTGAATCTCCGGGGCGAACTCACCCCTCGGCCCTTTTGATTCCTCCACTTCCCAACCTTTCCAGTTTTTTCCTACTTTTGCACCCCCACCGACGCCCATGCGGGCGTGCGCGGGATGGAGAGATGGCCGAGTGGCTTAAGGCGCACGCTTGGAAAGCGTGTTTACTCAAAAGGTAACCAGGGTTCGAATCCCTGTCTCTCCGCGAAAGCCGAGGAAAACCAGCGCAAGGGCGCTGGTTTTTTGCTTAGAACGGGCCTGCCTGAAGCTTGCTTCTGCGCAGGAACGGTCAAGCAAAAAGCCCGAATGAACGTAGTTCATCCGGTTTTCCTCGGCTTTCAAGCCGCCCCCCTCCAGGGCTCACGCGCGCTCCCGGCGCGCGTACTCCCGCGTCCCCCGAAAGCTCAGCCGCGCGCCAGGGGCGCGCGTACTCCCTCCCTC
>JBEEPJ010000105.1:0-7014 GCA_041191165.1 Bacteroidota bacterium
CCGGCCGTGAATGCTCAGGGCCTGGATGCCCACGTCCTGCAGCCGCTCGGCCACTTCCACGATGTACTTGGTCGAATCGTCCCAACCCAACCGGGTCTTCACGGTGACGGGCAATTGGCAGGCGTTGACGATTTCGCGCGTCATGGCCACCATCTTGGGGATGTCCTGCAAGATCCCGGCGCCGGCGCCCCGGCAGGCCACTTTTTTGACGGGGCAACCGTAGTTGATGTCGATCAAATCCGGCCCAGCCGCTTCCGCAATCTCCGCAGCCTGGCGCATGGAATCAATCTCACTCCCGAAGATTTGGATGCCCAGCGGGCGCTCGTAAGCAAAGAAATCCAGCTTCGCCCGGCTCTTGGCGGCATCGCGAATCAACCCCTCGGAACTGATGAATTCCGTGTACATCAAGTCCGCACCATACTGCTTGCACAGGTAGCGAAAGGGCGGATCGCTCACGTCCTCCATGGGGGCGAGGAGCAAGGGGAAGGGGCCGAGGTCGATGGATCCGATACGAACCATGGGAAGGATAGGGGTTGGGCGCTTATGGCCGAACTTGCGCCGCAAAAATACGGCATGATTCGCGAAGCTTTCCGGGGAATGCACCCGGGACTCCGATTGGTCTTCTTTTTCTCCCTGGTGTTGACCGGAACGGGGATCGCCGGCGCAGTCGCCCTCGTGCTCAGCGGCGGCCATTGGGATCCGGCCGGCGCCCCGCAGGGACTGCAAGGCTGGATGGGGTGGGTTCAGGCCTTGAACCAATTGCTCGCCTTCGGTGGGGCGGCGGCGATGTACGCCTGGCTTTTCGGAGGAGAGGCGGCGGCGACATGGGTTGGGCGCGCGGTTCCCCGCTGGACCTGGTGGGTGGCCGGGGGCGTGCTCATCGGAGCGAGTGCGCCTTGGATCGATGCCGCCATGCGCCTCAACGCATGGGCGCTCGAGGCCTTGCCCGACGCGGGGTGGAAGGTGTGGATGGCGGAGCAGGAAGCCGCGATGCGCGCCGCCACCCTGGTGTTGCTGGATTTGCCCAACTTGAGCGCGCTGCTCATCACCCTGCTTGTCGTGACGGTGCTGCCAGCCATCTGTGAAGAGTGGGCTTTTCGCGGCACCCTGCAACCGCTCCTGAGCCAATGGACGGGAAACATCCATGCGGGGATTTGGCTGGGGGCAGTCTTTTTCAGCGCCATTCACCTGCAGTTTGAAGGATTCTTGCCGCGGATGTTGTTGGGCGCGATGCTCGGCTACCTCACCGCCGCCTCTGGATCCCTGATTCCAGCGATGGTGGGCCATGCGATCAACAACGGCAGTGTGGTCGTGACCGCTTACTTCCTCGGCTCTGAGTATGTGGTAGAATCGATGGAAGCTCAGTCAGCGCCCTGGTCGATAGAAGATTATGTGCAGAACGGGTTGTTGCTGGTGGGCTGGCTGATCGCCGGCTATTGGGTGCTACGGAACCAGCGCTGGTCGGAGATTCGGGGGCGTTACCTCGCGCGTTCCTGATCCTGACCCTGTCGCAAAAAAGACTGGGCGATCCAGAGGTCCTCGGGGGTGGTGACCTTGATGTTTTGGAGGTCGCCGGGGACGAGGTGGATGGGATGACCCGCAAATTCGAAAACGCCTGCGTCGTCGGTGAATTCCGGCCGGTAATCGACCTCGTACGCGGCACGCAGCGCGGGAAGCTGGAAGCATTGAGGGGTTTGGACTGCGCGCAAAGCCTGCCGATCCAAGGCCCACGACGAAGCGCCGTGCACCTGCCGAATGCTGTCTTTCACGGGCACCGTCGGCACCGCACAACCCCACTCCGCCGCCGCGGCAAAGCTCTCGCGGATGACCTCCACTGAGACGAAGGGCCGCACCGCATCGTGGATGCCTACGATGCCCTCAGGCTCCAGCGCGGCCAGCCCGTTCCGCACCGAATGAAACCGCTCCTCCCCGCCGGGCACGATGCGCACCACGCCCGCAGGTCCGTATTGCGCCTCCAACTCGGCCATCGTTTCCATGAGGCTCTCGTGCAGCACCAGGGTGACGGGAACCTCCTCCCCCAGCGCCGCCCGAAAACGCCGGAGGGTCCACCACAGCAGCGGCAGACCCTCCAAGACGATAAACTGCTTCGCCGTGGGCTGGCGCATACGGGTCCCCGTACCACCCGCTACGACCAGGACCTGATGTCTCACCGCGTGGCCTCCGCGTAACGGCGCGCCACCTCTTCCCAGTGAATCACCGCGAAGAAGGCCGCGATGTAATCCGGGCGGCGGTTTTGGTACTTCAGGTAGTAGGCGTGTTCCCACACATCGAGACCGAGGATGGGCGTGCCCGAGCAACCGACATTGGGCATCAGGGGATTGTCTTGGTTGGCGGTAGAACAAACCTCCAACTTCCCATCCTTCACGCACAACCAAGCCCATCCGGACCCAAAACGCGTGGCAGCCGCCTGGGCGAACTTCTGCTGGAAAGCCTCGAAACCTCCCAAATCCCGGTCGATGGCATCTGCCAATGCTCCCTGGGGTTTTCCGCCGCCGTTGGGCGACATCACCTTCCAGAACAAGTCGTGGTTCCAATACCCGCCGCCATTGTTGCGCACAGCAGGCACATCGGAGTGCTCGCGCATCAACGTCAAGATATCTTTCCCGGCCATCGGGGTGTTCTCGATGGCTGCATTCAGGTTGTTTGTGTAGGCTGCATGGTGCTTTCCATGGTGAATTTCCATGGTCATAGCGTCCAAATGGGGCTCAAGTGCGTTGTACGCGTAAGGGAGGGGGGGCAATTCAAAGGCCATGATTTACAGCTTATTAATAGGATTTCAAGACCAATTCAGGGGAGGCGTCAGGCTTATTTACCCTCAGCGATTTCCCTCGGGCAAAGATAACCTTCCATCCACCACCCGAAGTTCATTCGAACGCCGCAAAAGTTCCCTGCCCCGGGTCACGAATGGGTCGGATTGGATGCGGAAGGCATAATAAGCCTCTTCGCCCTGTGCGGCGCGGATCACCTCCCCCCAGAGCTCGCGCTCCAGGTGGGCCTGCGCCGCCGGTGACAGGATGGGCTTCTGGATCCCCTCCCGTTCCGCCAGCGCCGTGAGCCCCGCCATGGCCTCCTGCAGGGCGGCCCGGGGAATGGGGTTGGTCAGCTGAGGCGAGCCGTCCGCTCCCCACGAAGCCCGTTTCTTGTCCACCCAGTCAAACGCCGCCGATCGAATCAACCCCGTCCAACTCAACTCGGACAGATAGACGGAAGTCACCGTCGTATCCAGCGGAACGAAAACGTCTGGCGCGATGCCCCCGCCGCCAAAAACCTCCCGACCCGCCGGGGTCACAAAGCGCAGCGAATCCGGACGGGGGATGCTGTCCTCGTAAAACAACTCCCCCGATGCATAGCGCGTATCCCAATCGTCTTCATACCCGTGAATCGCCTCAGCTCCGTAGGGCTTCTGAATGGCCCGGCCCGTGGGGGTGTGAAAACGTGCGATGGTCAGCCTGAGTGCACCTGCATTTTCCAGGCCAAACTCCTCCTGCACCAACCCCTTCCCAAAGCTCCGCCGACCCACCACGACCCCGCGATCCAAATCCTGGATGGCCCCGGCGAAAATCTCACTCGCAGAAGCGGAATTCTCGTCGATCAGCACTGCGATTTCCCAATCGCGCCAGCGTCCATTTTCGGTGGCCTTGTAGACCCGGCGGGGGGACATCCTGCCCTCCGTGTACACCACCATCTCGCCCTTGTCGAGAAAGGAGGCCACCATCGGCACCACCTGCTGCAGGTAGCCACCGCCATTCGAACGCAGGTCCACGATGACCTTGCGGTTGCCCGCAGCGGCCAGCTTCTCCATGGCCGACTGAAACTCGTCGTCGGTGGTTTGGGCGAAGCGAATGACCTTGACGTACCCGATGGTCTCACTCAGCGGGAGGGCTGCTACCACACTGTAAATTGGGATTTTATCCCGGACCAAACGCACCTCAAACTCCCGGTCTCCCCGGCGCAGAACCAGCTCCACCTCCGACCCCCCCGGGCCTTTCAACCGCTTCATGACCTCGGCATTGGTCAGTTCAGGCCCGCCGATGGGCTCGCCGTCGACCTTCAGAATGTGGTCCCCGGCCCGGATGCCCGCCCGCTCCGCCGGCCCACCTGCGATGGCATCCCACACCCGCAAAACATCGTCCTGGATGATGAACTCCACGCCGATGCCCTCGAAATTGCCCTCCATGGGCTCCGCCATCGCGGCCATCTCCTCGGCCGAGAAGTAGGTCGAGTGCGGGTCGAGTTGGGCGAGCATGGCCTCGACGGCGGCGCGCTCGAGCTCCTCCCGCGTGACAGAATCGACGTAGGAGCGCTGGATTTGGTCCAGCACCTCCCACAGGGCTCCGCCGGGACGCATGCCCATTCCGGGGACCGCGGCTTGACGAGCCAGCCCCAATCCCAGCAGGATGCCCAGCAGGAGCACCAAAGAAAAGTAGAGCGGCTGAAAGGGCGAGGCTGGGGGTACCGGGCGCGGCGAAGGCCCTGGGGGGGGCAGCGGCGGTTGCTCCGGTGGGACGGTCCCCGCCGGGAGGGAAGATTGGGGGTCGGTCCCTGTGGATTCGTGTTCTGTCATCCCGTTCCGGGTTAAGCTGGGGTCTGATGTGGGTCCTCGAACGCTCCCCCCTCCCCCTCGGGAAGATGAACCACCTCCACCCCTGCCGAGGCGAGAAACGAAAGGCCGCTCATGTCTTTGTAGGCCTGGGCGTAGACGACGCGCTGAATGCCCACCTGATGAATGAGCTTGGCGCACTCCCGGCAGGGGGAAAGGGTGATGTACAACGTCGCTCCCGCAGAACTGTTGTTCGAGCGCGCGAGCTTGGTGATCGCATTCGCCTCGGCGTGCAGGACGTACCAGTGCGTATCGCCTCCGTCATCCTCGCAGGGGTTGGGGAAGCCCGACGGGGCGCCATTGAAACCATCGGCGATGATCATACGCTCTTTTACAATCAGCGCCCCGACTTGTTTCCGCTGGCAGTGCGAAAGGCCTCCCCAAACCTGCGCCATCCGCATGTAAGCCCGGTCGTAGCGGAGCTGCTTGGCGCGTTGGGCCGATGGAGTGGAGGGGATGGATTCGCGTGACATGCGGCAGATGGGCGGGGGATGTGGTAATTTGGCCTGCAAGTTACACCCCGCTTCACGCAACTCCGAACCGCCCACGCTTTCCTCGATCATGCGCATCTACACCCGGACCGGCGACGACGGCACCACGGCCCTCTTCGGAGGCGCAAGGCTCTCCAAGGACGATCTCCGCATCGAAGCATACGGGACGCTGGACGAACTCAATGCCTTCGTGGGGGCGCTCGCGGACCATGCTGCGGTGCAAGCGGACACCGAGGATGCCGCGCTGCTGCGCCAAATCCAGGTGGACCTCTTCAACCTCGGAAGCCACCTCGCCACGACGGACGCGGCGATGCGGGTGCACCTGCCCGCCCTGCCGGCCGAGCGGGAGGCGGCGATGGAAGCCTGGATGGACCGGCGTACGGCCGCCCTGCCCGAGCTGCGCAACTTCATCCTGCCCGGGGGGCACCCGGCGGTCTCGGCGGCCCACCTGTGCCGGGTCGTGTCGCGGCGGGCGGAGCGGCGGGTGGTCGCCCTGGCCCGGGCGGAGGCGGTCGACCCCGCCGTGGGGCGCTACCTCAACCGGCTGAGCGACTGGTTCTTCGTCTTGGCCCGGGTCTTGGCGGATCGGGCGGGGGCGGCGGAGGTGTATTGGACCCCATGACCCGTTTTTCCAGAGTGGGAAGTTGCGATCAGAGGGGAGATTTATCTTAACTTGCTTCGTAATGGGTTTGGACTATTTTTGCCCGCTGAACCTGTAGCAACACGTAAGACGCATGTACTGGACCCTCGAACTGGCCTCCTACCTGGAGGACGCCCCCTGGCCCGCTACCAAGGACGAGTTGATCGACTTCGCGATGCGCACGGGTGCACCTCTGGAAGTGGTGGAAAATCTGCAACAATTGGACGACGAGGGCGATGTCTTCGAGTCCATTGAGGACATCTGGCCCGATTACCCATCGAAGGAGGACTTCTTCTTCAACGAGGACGAATATTAACGCCTTCCCCTCCCAGGCCCACTAGCGGTGGGCCCGAAGGACCACCACGCCCCCTTCCACATAAGCGGGGTAAGCATTCCACGGACTGGACTGCCGCCGGTCAGGCGCACCAGACCCCAGCGTCAAGTAGGGCTGGAGTTGCCAAGGGCCTGATTCCACCACCACGCCTGTGCCCAGCGTAAAACCGATATTGAGCGCCCCCGGAATGAAGGGCGTTCGCCTCCCCCTCCCCTCGTCGTACAACTCGGCATCGTAGACCCCACCATAAGAGAGCTGGAATGTCCTAACCAGCACCCGCAAGCCTCCGAACATCACCCAGGAAGCCCCGCGCTTTCGCGCAGGCAGCGCCACCCCAAACTCGGCGAATAGCCCCCCGTCCCGCAGTCGCTGCCGGTAGGGCACCACCGCATCCGGAATCCCTGCAGCGGTGTCGCGGGCTGGCATCTGCGACATCCCGTGCACGTCGATCGCTTGGGAAATCGATGCCCCAAACCGCACCCACTGGCCCACACCGCTCGCAGCAGAGTCGAATTGCAAATAACCCGACTGCACCGTCCATCCGCGCGTGGTACCTATTGCATCGCCCGCACCCCGCAGGTAGCATCCGATTCCCGTAGCCCCCTGGGCCTGAACCTGATGCGACGCTGCGAGTCCCGCCATGCAGGTCGCCCATGCCACCACCGCCCCCCGGCACCACCCCATCGTTTTCAACCGCGAAGGTTCGCTGCTTTCTTCAGCGCATCTCCCACCAACTTCCCGTTCCACCATTCCGCGCTCCATTCCGTACCGAACGACTCATAAAACCCGATGGCCGGGACATTCCAGTCGAGCACCTGCCATTCCATCCTCCGAAATCCGTTCGCAGCAGCGTGGTGCGCCACCGTTTGAAACAGCGCCTTGCCCGCCCCTCTGCCGCGTTCTGACTCCCGGACGATGAGATCTTCCA
>JBEEPJ010000106.1:0-7011 GCA_041191165.1 Bacteroidota bacterium
TTGGGTCAAATGGAACGCGGCATCCAATTCCTTCAGCCGATCGGGAGATAAATCGTCAGGCAGGTTGGATAGAAAGCGATACTGTTCTTGGTACACCCACTGATTCCAGGGCAAGGAAGAAGTAGCCACTTTTCCCGCGACCCAATCGGCCCGAAGGACATCCACCTGGGCAATTCGTGTACTGCGGACTTGCGGACAATTCGCGGGAAGACCCGGGCCGTATACCCAGGCGGGAATGTTCACCGCGGCCTTTTTATCGGGATCCTGAAGCAGGTGGGACTCCAGGTAGCTTAGGAACCGCTCGGTGTCCATGCCCGTGAAAGCGTGCTCGGTGAAATACTGCTTCAGGAATGGATCCCACGCAGCCCTGCCCACCACATCTTCGATGGTCCTGAGGAAAAAATAGCCCTTGTCATATGCGATGGCATTCATTCCATCGTCGGGATCTCGGTCCTTCAGGTGCAGCTTCAAGTGGGTGTCGTCGGGATTGACATCCATTAATGCCTCCACCTCATCCACCAGGCCTTGATGGCTCAGCGCCACCAACATTTCGCTCATTTCGGGCCCGTATACCGCTTCCATAATTCGCTGTTCGAAGTAGACGGTGAACCCTTCATTGAGCCAGAAATCTTCCCATGTGGCATTGGTGACCAGGTTTCCGCTCCAACTGTGGGCGAGTTCATGGGCAATCAATGAGACCAAACTCCTGTCGCCTGCTAAAATGGTCGGGGTGACGAAGGTCAAGCGCGGATTTTCCATGCCGCCAAAGGGGAAAGCTCCAGGAAGCACCAACAAATCATAGCGCTCCCACGCGTAAGGACCATACAGCGCTTCGGCGGCGATGAGCATATCCTCCATTTCCGCAAACTCATACACAGATTCCTCCAACATGGCAGCGGGCGCGTAGACGCCCGTTCGCGGACCCACGGCTTCAAAGGAAACATCCCCAACCGCCAATGCCAGCAGATAGGAGGGAATGGGCTGATTCATCTCGAAAGCATAACGTCCATCGGGCGAGATGGATTGGGGATTCACTGCGCTCATCAACGCCATCATGCCCTGAGGAACCTGAACCTCAGCCGTGTAGGTCATCCGGTTGCCAGGCGAATCCTGGCAAGGAATCCAGGTACGTGCGAGAATGGCCTGGCTCTGCGTAAAAAGAAAAGGCGAATCCCCATCCACCCAAAGAAGTGCGCCCGCATCGGGTCCGGTCGCGTAGTCAATGGCAACCTCCTTCGCTCCCGGTGACAAGGGAATGCTCAGAGGCTGCCCGATGAACGGCTGTACAGGGCCCAGCTGGAAATCGACAGATTTTCCATCCACCCGGACAGCTTTAATGCTTAACCCATTTACATCCAGTATTATGCGCTCAGCATCCGGTGCAGTTTCGATGCGATAGTTGGCCGTGCCTTGGATGCGTTGTTGCTGAAAATCCACTGTGGCCACCCAATGGAGATGGGTCGTTCGGGCTTCCTGGGGGCGGCTGTAACTGTGATGGTCGGTTACATGATTCATGGCGATGGTCTGAGATTTGGAGTCCTGAGAGGTTGGGGATTCGCAGGCGCCACAAAACACTGTAGCGGCGAAGAGAGCGGCATAGATCCGGGTCTGCATGTCAAGGAATTTGGCGCTGGATGCTGCGGAGCGTGCCGATTTCAAAGGCCAAACGATTGTTCCCCCGATCGACGTCCATGCTCAGCTTGAGGGGATCTAATTCTACCGATACCACGGGGCCACGGCCCGGTTCAGTGGTCGGAATCGAAAAGGTATAGGTCGGATGGGTCCAAGGCCAGTCGGGGAGCAGTGCCTCCCCAGGCGCCATTGGACGATGGCCCCGCATCATGACCAGCGGAATGTGGAATTGCTGGGTTGAGCCATCCTCAAAGGTCACCCAAACGTCTTGCGGCATGGGCATTCCTCCGATTCGAGACAGGGAAACATCCACGGATTGGGGCCCTTCCTTTACCGCCATGACGGCGTAGTCGATGGTCTGCGTGGTATGAATCCAGTACTGGAAATACCAGTCGAGTTCCAGCCCGGAAGTATGCTCCATCACCCGCATGAAGTCATAGGGTCCAGGGTGTTTGAACGACCAATCCCGGAAATAGCGCTTCAATCCCGCATCCCGGTTCTCCTTTCCGATGACGGCAGCCAATTGGGCCAACATCAATTCCCCTTTCGAGTAAGAGGCCACGCCGTAAGCCTCGTTCGTCTGGTAATGGTCGGCATGGGTAGTTAGGGGCTCCTCCAGGCCATTTTTGACACACTGCACGTATCCTGAGTACGCAGCCTGATGTGGGGCAATCGAGCTGTTGTTTGCGAAGAGATGCGCCATACAAAGGGCGGTGACATAACTGGTAAATCCTTCGTCCAGATAAGGATAGAGTGACTCGTTGGTGGCCAGCAAGGCCTGGAACCACGAATGGGCAAGTTCATGCACCGTCACCCCCACCAAGCTTCTCAAATTTCGATGCCCGGTGATCAGTGTGGCCATGGGGTATTCCATTCCGCCATCTCCACCCTGCAATACATGATAAGTAGGGTAGGGGTAAGGGCCCACCCAATCCGAAAGGAACCTTATGGCGCGTTCTGTATGCTCAGGCAGGGCTTCCCAATTGGCATCGTAATCCGGATGCGATTGGTGGTAAAAATGCAAAGTGATGTCACCCACTTTTCGGGTGGAGTGCACATAATCAGGATCTGTAGCCCAGGCAAAATCAATGACCTGCTGGGCTTTCCAGTGCCAAATCCCCTTCGCAGTGTCAGCCGATGCTTGCAGCACACCCGTGGCACCGACCGGCCAGCCGGCGGGTACCCGCAACTTCACGTCGTAATTCCCAAACTCGCTGTGAAACTCCCTTCCCACATAAGGATTGGAGTGCCATCCCATGTGATCGTAGGCACAGATCTTGGGATACCACTGGGTCATGGAGTATTCGATGCCCTCTGCATTGCGCCAGCCGGAACGCCGGATTTGGCGGGGAACTTGTGCTCTCCACTCCCATTCCAATTCCACTTTTTGTCCCGGAAGGATGAACTTCTTCAGCGGAACCTGCAGGATGGTTTCGTCATGGATGAGCGCGAGTTCCGACCCATTCATGCGCATCGTCTGCACCCGGCACCAGCCTTGCTCAGACTCGGGGAGGAGTGAAATGCGGTCTCCCACCCGAGGATCCGGATCCACAATGTTCCTGCTCCGGACATCCATCATGCTCCCGGGCTGGAAAGCATTGAAATAGAGATGAAAAAACAATTGTTTGAGTGTGTCTGGGCTCTCATTCCAGTAGGTCATGCGGGTGACCCCAGAAACTTGATGGACGGTGGTGTCTAAAACAATGTCCATCTTGTAATCCGCTCGTTGTTGCCAACCGGGATATTGGGCGAGCACATCTCCGGATCCGGCACAAAGGGCCATGCCCAAGAGGACGCGTGAAGTGGAAGAAATCAGCATGGAAAAGGAATGAAAAGTTCAATGGAATGCATATCGGACCGGACACTCTACAGCCGGATTTATGCGGTAGATCATCACCCGTTCTGCTTGATTGATGGGGTTGAGCCATGCCAATAGTCGGTCCCATTTGCCCGGGGCAGCTTGCCCAATGTATTCCATGGTGGTATAGACTTGCTTGTACTCCTCGACCCGACCTGCGATGCGTTCATCGCCATAGAACAAGAGATAGTTGGGGAAGGGCCTGGCGGTGTTTCGACACATGACCTTTTTCTCGTTCGCTGGATTTGCGGCCATGGAATGGGCGTAGTATGGAGACCATTCTCCACTGTAAAATCGAGGTGGCATGGAGGCGGAGTCTACCTCCACCGCCACAAAATTCTCCAAGTCTCCCCGGCGAAAGAGGATTTCCATGGCGGTTACTCGAGCGGTTTTAAAGGCGGCGGGGGTCAGAAAAATCAACCCCAAGACATTGATAGACAGTGCAAATCGTAAGCCCCAACGCTGCCATTTCCACCAGGCGGAATCCGGGGATTTTTGGGACATGAATTCCTGCCATCCCAGGGTTCCGAGGAGAATGATCATGGGAACGATGGGCAGGATAAACCGCTCTTGCTTGTTGGAATAAATGCTGTGAAAGGCGAAGAAGAAGAGAATGGGGAGCGCGACCCACAGCCATTTCCGCGTGGACTTGCCTGTGCCGTACATCCAAGCCAGGGATACAGGAGGAATGAGCAATCCCGCCAGTGTCAAGAAATACTGATACCACGGACCTTGGGGATAGGCGGTGGCATGGGTCGTGTTGTAACCAAAATAGGCCCGCAACTGAACGAAAGGCTCCCCCCAAACCCACAGATCCGCAATCTGCGTCAAGGAGAAGATCACGATCGCTCCGAGCGCCAGGGGAATCAGCTCTTGGAAATAGCGCACGTTGCGCTTGCCGGATTCGTCCCAGAGCAGGGCCACAGCCCAGCCCACAGCGAGAATGCCCAGTTGGTATCTGAGACCTGTGGCCAGGCCCAGCCATGCCCCTGCGAGCAACAAATGACGGATTGCCCATTCCTGGCGCGGCACTTTGAGAAGGGTCCAGAATGCGAACATCATGGGCGGAATGCACACCATCTCCACGAGTTGATGAACGGACAACAGCGGCATCCAAGCGAGCGCAGCCAGCGACCAGCCCACAATGCTTGCCGCGCTTTCACCGCCCATCTGACGGGCCATTTTCCAGCCCAGCCACGGAATGAGCAAACTGTAAAGG
Source organism: Bacteroidota bacterium (assembly GCA_041191165.1). Lineage (GTDB taxonomy): Bacteria > Bacteroidota > Bacteroidia > Flavobacteriales_D > Sanyastnellaceae > CAMCYM01. The sequence goes on from JBEEPJ010000106.1 coordinate 4,710, forward strand.
CCGTGGAGGAGGCGGATGATGAAGGCCAAATCGGCCGGGTCCGTTATCCCAGCGGCGTCCAAGGCAAGGAGAAACAGATATTGTGTGCCCACATAGGCAAAGTTTGCCGGATGGGGACCGATGGGTACGCCAGCGGCTTCTTGGTTCCATGGAAACCACAGATTGTAATCTTCGCCATCCCGCCAAGAGCCCGCTGCCTCGAGCACGAGAAAGTGATCGTCGTGCATCAGGTATCCCGTCGAAAGAAATGCCGCCACCAACCGCAACGCCGCGGCGACCAGCAGAATGACCCACAAGGAAGAAGCCAGTCGGAAACGGGATTTCATGGGGTGCGATCAACCTGCAAGCCCTCGCGGGCCGCGATCATTTTTAAACAGGCGACCGCACATTCGACCCCCTTGTTCCCGTGCTGGCCTCCCGAGCGGTCCTTCGCCTGGGCCCAAGTATTGTCGGTCAGCACGCAGAAAACAGCCGGTTTTCCAGTGGTTAGGCCTACCTCCATGATGCCTTGCGCACAAGCGTTGCAGACAAAATCGAAGTGGGGCGTTTCACCCCGGATGACACTTCCGATGGCGATGACCCCGTCGCACCCACCTTGTTCCAATAACCAACGGGAGCCCAGTGGCAATTCAAAGGCACCCGGTACGTGGAGCTGGTGAATGCGTTCCTGGGGAATGCCTGCAGCTACCAATACCTCCAATGCCCCCTGAAGCAGGGCGCCCGTGATTTCGTCATTCCATTGTGAAACAACAATGCCCACTCGGAAGTGGGCACTGGACGGCAAGGACTGCCGATCAAATTCGCTCAAATCTTTTCCCGCTGTGGCCATGCCTCAAAAATAGGCATCCCGCGTCAACTGCCACCGGCTGGGGGACAGCTTCCGCTCACAGGGTTTTAGAGGGATGCCGCCAAACCTTGCGCTGCGGAGAAAGACTGACTCGTCGGATACTCCTCCACAATGGTCTCCAAATCGGACTTGGCCCCGGCGGCGTCACCCAGCTCCAGCTTCACCAGTGCGGACTTGTAGAGGTACATCGGAACAATCACATCCCGGGCGTTGCCCGATTCGCCGATGGAAATGGCGCGGTCGAAGGCCTTGGCGGCATTTTCAAAGTCGCCCTTTTCCACATGGCAATCGCCTGCACCTCCTTCCGCCATGGCCTGCACCACATCATCTCCGAGGTCCACCTGCTCAAAAGCGTCGATGGCTTCGTCGTACTGTCCCATGCTGCGGTAGTAGATGCCCAGGCGGTAGGCCGCACGAGAAGCGGCCTTGGTGCCGCTGTGCTGCTCCAACACCTCGATCAGACCCGCGGAAAAACCATCCCCGTTGACCGCCAAGTCCATGGAGTCCAACTCGACATAGTTTTCAGCGCGCCAAATGGCCTCTTCCGCCCGCTCCTCTGCGGGGAGGGCGACGAAGTACCGGTAACCCAACAAGCCCAATACCACCACAACCACACCTCCCACGCCGTACAGCAGGGGTTTGCGGTTCTGATCGACAAAGCGCTCGGTGCGGGAATAAGCCTCTTCGACTTGAACCATCAAAGGTTCTTCGTTGGAAACAAACGATATTTTTTGAATAAAGTTTTCTCCGTGAAAATTCCAGTTGCCATACTGATTGTGGAGATACATCTGGTTGTTCCTATCCCAGCCAACCAGGGTCTGGCCTAGGCTGCAAAACTGCTGGAAATTGTAATCGTATGTAGACCTCCATCGCATATTTACGTAGTCAAACACAACGTGGTCGTATGTGAAACCGCTAGTAGTGTAGTAATATGCCGGAACCAGATACTCAGAAGCAGATGGGCCGGAGTCGTTTATCTGAATGGTTGTATAGTTAAGCCCTTCGTCCCAAATGGCCTGTGTAACAGTCCCTGTATAAACGACTCCATTCTCGTGAACGACAACTATTTCTAAACCAAATAAATTTTCAGCATCTACGCCAACAACTACCCAAACATCGTCAGTCAAGGACGGTGGGTTAAATCCTCCCAGCATTTCTCCGGTTAGTTGGTCTCCAAACCTAAACGCAAAACCAACCTCCCCAACTGTTTCATTCACATAAGTTCTAACTACCGGTCTGTTTGTCGAATTGTATGAAGCGGCAAGCTGTTTTGTTTTTGTTCTAAACTTGTAATCCTTTCCTGAACCAGGATCCACCTCACTTACAACTATTTGCCCGTTAGCACCAGAATATATAAATACTCCGGCCTTGTTGTCAAAGTACATAGTTGTGCCATCAGGCAGTATTGCATTTGCTCCAGTGTCTGAACAACCAAACAATGTCTTGTAGTCAAAC
>JBEEPJ010000107.1:0-6985 GCA_041191165.1 Bacteroidota bacterium
GACTTGTGGTCAAATTTGGTTCCGTAAATGGTCTGAAAATCCGAAGCCAACGCTACATAACCCCAGATGGGGCCCCATAGACCAGAACCCACCACCGGAACGACGGCAATCCGTTCACCATCCTTCTCACAGATGTACAAAGGGAAACGAAGATCCGACCCGCTGAGTTCACGCTTGAGCCCTTCGATATCGCCCAAGTTCGCCTTGGCGACATTTTTCAAACCCGCGCGGTAATCCTTCATGATGTCGATGTTGAAGGGATCCTCGAGATTCTTCAAATCCAGGGGTTCCGTGGTTTCCACCACCGCACTTCCCTGCGCATCCAAGGCCACTCGGATTTGAACGTATTCGTCAAACAAGGCGCCTGCGTTCTCACGTGTTGCTTCCACGCCAATGGCGGCGAGGATGTCCATTTTCTTCTTGTCCGCTGCATTCGAATCTTGACGCTCTTTGAGCGCAAGCGCCGTGTAGGCCAATGCGACCCCCACCACCACCACCATGACCACAGAAAATGTCAGGGTGTATCCTGTGCTGTTCTTATCGATTGCCATGGGAATTAGTTTGCCGTTGAAGTGGAAATCTTTTGGGCCGCAAGCCACCGCTTCTCCCTGCGACTCACGTTTGCCTGAACCACGAAATGGTCAATCAGAGGCGCGATTACATTGATGAACAAAATGGCCATCATGACGCCCTCCGGATAAGCTGGATTTACGACCCGTATCAAGATCGAGAGCGCTCCGCCGATGAACCCATAAATCCACTTGCCCATGTCGGTTTGGGCAGCGCTCACCGGGTCTGTTGCCATGAACACCATCCCAAACATAAAGCCCCCCAAGACGACTTGATGCAAGGGAGGCAAGGTCATGTACGCATTTGCAGCTGCCAAGTTGAAAACGAAGGCCATACCAAGTCCGCCCAAAAGGAAAGACAACATAATCCGCCAGCTGCCGATTCCCGTCCAAATCAAGAGAGCCGCTCCCAATAAAATGGCCAGGGATGAGGTTTCGCCAATGGAACCGGGAATGGTCCCCAGGAATGCATTCATCCAACTGAACATACCGTCCGGTCCAAACTTGGACATCACGGCTGCGGCTTCTGGACTATCGACGGCTTTGCCCACCGTTCCCGCGAGCTCACCCAGCGCAGTGGCACCGGTATATCCATCCACCAGCAGACCGTCCGCCTTGGATGCTTCTACGTTGTGAATCCAAATCTCACCGGACATCTGCTTGGGATAGGCAAAGAACAAAAACGCCCGCGCGGTGAGCGCCACGTTGAGGATGTTCATTCCGGTTCCTCCGAAGACCTCTTTTGCAATGACCACCGCAAAAGCGGTTGCAATGGCAACCATCCACAGCGGAACATCCACCGGCATGATGAGCGGAATGAGCATTCCCGAAACCAGGAAACCTTCATTGATGGCGTGCTTCCGCATGCCTGCAAACAGGAACTCAATGCCAAGACCCACCCCGTAGCTCACGACGATGAGGGGCAGCACCTTGATGGCCCCGATGCCCAGCTTCTCCCAAATCCGGAATAGATAAGGGTCAGAAGTGGAGATTTCTCCGATGGACAGCAAGTACTGATGACCCTGGTTCCAAGTGCCAAAGAGCAATGCCGGCACCAGCGCCAAAATCACGATGAACATCGTTCGCTTCAAGTCGATGCCATCGCGAATGTGCGTGCCCTTGTGGGTCACATGGCCCGGGGTAAAGGCGAAGGTCTCGAGTGCGTCGTAGACCACCCAAAACCGGGACAATTTTCCGCCCTCCTGGAAATTGGGGCGCACCCGGTCCAACAGTTGATGCAGCGCTTTCATGATTTGTTATCCCAATTCGTTTTGCAGCAAATCCAGACCCTCCCGCACGATGTGTTGAAGTTCCATCTTCGAGGTGCATGAGAATTCACACAAGGCGAAGTCCTCAGGGGCGACTTCGTAGATGCCCAGTCGCTCCATGCCGTCGATGTCATTTGCGAGAATGCTCTTCACCAGGTGCACGGGAAGGATGTCGAAGGGGAAGACCGCCTCGTACTGGCCGGAGACCACGAAGGCCCGGTGTTCACCGTTGTTGTTGGTGTCCAAGGCGAACTCCTTCGACTTGGGCAGAAGCCAAGTTGGGAACGCCCGGGAAAGGGAGAACTTGTTGAGACCGGGGCTGAGCCAGCCCTCGGTAAGGAGGAACTTGGGGTCCCGACCTTCTGGCAACATGGCCAGTTGGTGGTGCTTGGCGCCCAGGTATCCGCCAGCCTGGACCTGGGTGCCGGAGAGGACATCGCCCGAGACCACCCGGACCCGGTCCGAGTAGGCGGCTCCGCCCATGAGCACGTCGGCGCGGGATCCCATGCGGACCCGGTAATGCTGGGGAGAAGGGTGCTCCGACCCCCCCGCCGCTACGACGCGGTCCATGCGATAATGCCCGTGGGTCAGGAGGTGACCGAGGGCTACGACATCCTCAGGATGCATCGTCCAGATTACCTCGCCCTTGTTTACCGGGTGGGTCCAGTGGATTTGGACGCCAACATTGCCCGCGGGATGCGGACCTTCAAAAGCCGTGACCTCCACGCCCTTGACGCCGGCGTAAACCGAGTCGCCGGGACGCACGCCGAGGTGTACTCCGCCCTCGCCCGCCAACTTGCCCAGCGCCCAAACCCCGGCCTGGAAATCCTCCATGCGGCCCGCGAGCACCGTCCCCATGTCCGGTGCCAGCGGTGCGGATGAAAATCCCGAGATGTAAATGGCGCGCGGACGGTCTGCAGGATTCGCCGGAACCGCAAACGGACGCTGCTCGAAGAACGGAAACAAACCGCCCTGCAGCACCGCCGCCAGAATCTCCTCCCGCGAAGCCCGCTGCGGATCCAGGGTCGGGAAACTGCGGAATGTATCTGTGGCATCCGCCTCTACCTCCACCGCCAAAATCCGGCGCTTTGCCCCCCGAACCACTTCCTTGAGCACCCCGCTCACCGGACTCAGGTACACCACCTCAGGCTTCTCCTTGTCCCGAAACAGGACATCCCCGGCCTGGAGTCGGTCGCCAGGACGCGCCTCCATCTTGGGAATAACTCCGTGAAAATCTGAGGGTTGAATGGCGTACACCGCCGATCTTTGGGCATCCACCACTTGGGCCGCGGGGCGGCCTTGGAGGCGGATATCGGCACCTTTTCGGATCCGAATGGTTCGGGACATCGCTTGCCAGGTTTACTTTTCGGGGCACAAAGGTAGTGCCGGGAAACAATCGGTTAGAACAAATTTGGCATGAAGATTTCCATCGCGACGCATTTCAGGCATGTTGCTCAGCGCGAGGGGCACAAGCGGGCACCCGGCGAGCGTTGGGCGGGCGGCAACGGGCTGGTCGTGCTGCTGTGCGTCGTGCTCACGGCAATGGCCCAGCAACCCGGGTGGGGCCAGGTGCCGGTGGGCTACACGGCCCCGGGCTTGCACAGCGTGACCTTGCATCCGGTGGGAGTGCCGATGGGTTTGGCCTTCATCCCGCTGCAAGGTGGGCAGCTGGAACTGCGCTTCGACGACCTCGACGCCACCTTCGAAAACTACCGGCTCCGGGTCCAACATTGCACCTTCGACTGGTTCCCCTCCCCCGACATGGTGCCCTCCGACTACCTGCGGGGCTTCCGCGAACTCGCCATCGATGACGTCGAGGCCAGCTTCAACACCCGGCAGGGCTACAACCACCACCGCATCGTCTTCCCCAACCCGTCCTTCGAAATCACCCGCAGCGGCAATTACCTCGTGGAGGTGTTCAAGGCCCGCAAGCCCGAGGAGGTGGTGCTCTCGCGGCGCTTCGTGGTCTATGAGTCGCTGTGCCCGGTCACCGTCCAAGTGGGACCTGCGACCTCGGTGGGCCTGCGCCGTTCCCATGTAGAGGTCGACCACACCGTGGGCATCGTGGACTACCCCATGCCGGAAGCCGGGTCGGGCGGGCTACAAACCGTCATCCTTCAGAATGGCCGCTGGGACAACGCCATCAGCGCCCTGAAGCCCGTTTTCGTAAAAGACACCGAGGTCATCTACAACCACAGCGAAGTCAATCGGTTTCCCGGCGGGGTGCCCTACCGTTTCATCGATTTGAAGGGGCTGCGGTTTGCGGCCCAGGGCGTGGCCGCCATCGATGACAACGGCGAGCATTGGCGGTTCATCATGGAGCCGCTGGAGCCGCGGGTGTACCAGCCCTTCCGCGACGTGCCCGACGTCAACGGCCGCTTCCAGATCCGCAATGACCGGCAGGAGGACCACACAGGCGGGGATTACGTCATGGTGCACTTTGAGCTCCCGATGGATCCCCCGCTTTACGGGGAGGACATTTATCTCTTCGGGGATTTGAGCGTAGGCCAATTCCCCCCCACCCACCGCTTTCAGTACAACGCCATCACCCACCGTTACGAGCTGGAACTGCTGCTCAAGCAGGGCTACTACAACTACGTATTGCTCACCCGACCCGAGGAGGCCCGCGGGCGCAACGACGTCCCGTCCCTCCTCGCCCACCCCGGCTCGTGGGACACCCTCGAGGGGACGTCCGCCCTCAACGAGAACCAGTACACCGTCATCGCCTACTACTGGGACCGCGCGGGCTACGACCGCGTGGTGGGCATCGAGCACGCCCGTTATCCCTAAATCCCACCGCCATGCGCCTACCCCGCCCTACCTTCACCTCGTTGTTGAGCGCATGCGCCCTGGTCGGACCAGCGGCCGCCACAGCCCAATCCCCCGACATCGACGCGGCCCTCGCCGACCTGCTGCAACAGGAGAACTTGATGGGGCTGTCGGTCGTAACCTTTTGCGGCGATGGGCTCACGGGAAGCTACCACCACGGGCTGCGAAATTGGGCGGATCAGCTGCCGGTGAACCCGGCGACGGCCTACCGAATGGCTTCGGTTTCCAAGGCCGCCACGGCGGTGGCTTGCATGCGATTGGTGGAGAGTGGGGACTTGGATTTGGACTTGAATTGCTCCAACTACCTGGGATTTGCGCTGGAACATCCCCTCCACCCCGGCGTGGCCATCACCCCGCGCATGCTGCTGAGCCACACGTCCGGCCTTCGGGACGGCTCCGGCTACGCGCCGTTTCTGCAGGAAACCACCGACGGCGACGCAGACATTCCGCCCCTATCTGCGCTGTGCGTACCCGGTGGGGCCTACCACACGAGCAACATGTGGGGCACGCCGGCGCCCGGCACCTACTTTCAGTACAGCAACCTCAACTTTGGGGTGCTCGCGGCGGTAATGGAGGCGGCCAGCGGCCTGCGGTTCGATGTGCTGATGGACACCTGGTTGTTGGCGCCGCTGGGATGCAACGGCGGTTACAATGTGTCTCAACTCGCAGGCATCGCGGACCTGGCGGTGCTCTACCGGAACCAGGGGGGCTGGACGCCTCAGGCGGACGACTTCGGCGGGGTGGCGCCGCCGGCCGGCGACTGGGCGAATTACGTGCCCGGAACCAACGGCCTGCTCTTCGGGCCGCAGGGGGGGCTGCGCATCACGGCGGAGGAGATGGCGCGCATCGCTGCGGTTTGGGGGGATGGGGCCTGGAACGGGGTGACCTTGCTCTCGCCCGAGTCTGTGGCCCAAATGCACGCCCCTGCGTGGACCTCGAACGGCGCGAACGGCAACGATTACTATGGCCTCTTCCAGGGTTGGGGACTCGGGCTTCACCGCGCCGGTCTGGGCGACTCCGACGCCATTATCCCTGGCGAAGACGTCGCTTGGATCGGGCATCCGGGAGAGGCGTACGGGCTCATTTCCGACGCCTACGTGGACGTGACGAGCGGCTGGGGTTTCGTGTTCGCCACCAACGGGGCCTGGAACGGCTATGCCGTGGGGAACACCGCCTGGTACACCGTGGAGGAGCAGGTATTCGAAACCCTCGCTCCCGACTGGCAGGCCTGTGCCGCGGGATCGGTGTCTCCGGTGCTCGAAATGGTCGCGCGCGCAGAGGCCGGCAAGTTGGCGCCCAACCCGGGCGCGGCGGGCGAATCGGTGCGCTGGCTGGGCCCGGATGCCCCGGTGGCGGGCGAGCCCATCGAGTGGTGGTCTGCTTCAGGCCAAATCCTCTCCACCACCCCCGCCGGTCCCGGCGGCTTGATTCCCGCCCCCCCCTCCACCCCCGGGGTATACTGGGTCCGGCTGCCCCTGTCGGGCCGGACTTTGCCCTGGGTTTTTGCAGAAGTTGGGAGCCGCTGACTTCGGGGGACGACGTAGTTTTGCGGCATGAATTCAGGACAGCGGATCTTTCTCACCGGCGCCTCGAGCGGCATCGGCCAGGCTACGGCACAGGCATTGCTCACCCGGGGCCACCGGGTGTACGGGGTGGCCCGTCGCGGGGAGGAGTTGGCGCAGAACGCCGAGCAATGGAAGGATCTCCCCGGAGAATGGGCTTGGGAAGTGGCAGATGTGCGCGACCCCGACTCGATTCGGGCTGCGGTGACCCACGCGGTCGAACGCTGGGGCGGACTGGACGCGGTGGTGCCCAACGCAGGCCTGGGCTACTTCGATCCGCTTCCCCAGGCACGACTGGAAGACTGGCTGGAGATGGTGGACATCAACATCAAGGGCGTGCTCAACACCCTGCACGCCGCCCTCCCCCACGTCGCGCAGGCCAAGGGCACTGTGGTCAACATCGGTTCGCTCGCCGCCCGCCAAGTCTTCCCCAATAGCGGGGTGTACTGCGCCACCAAGCACGCCGTCCTCGCGCTGAGCGAGTCGATTCGCCTCGAGTACCGGGATACCATCGGCGTGACGACCATCAATCCCGGCGCCGTGAACACCCCCTTCATCGACCTGACCCCCAACGCAGAACTGCGCGCCACCTACCGGCCGCAGTTCGATGCCGGCATGGCACCCGAGTTTGTGGCGGACGCCATTGTGCTGGCCATCGAGTCGAAGGGACGCGGCGTATTCAGCGAAATCACCCTGCGGCCCGACAACCGATGAAGCCCCTGGCCGGGCGCAAGCTGGCCTTTCTCTCCAGCTCCAC
>JBEEPJ010000108.1:0-7156 GCA_041191165.1 Bacteroidota bacterium
CGCAACACCCAGCTCTTTTTGCAGCAAGAGGCGGGGCTCACCCATTCGGTGGATCCGTGGGCGGGGTCGCATTGGATGGAGTTTTTGACGGACGCGATTGCCCACAAAGCCCAAGCGCTCATCGATGAGGTAGAGGCATTGGGCGGTATGGCGAAGGCCATCGAGGCCGGATTGCCCAAGCTCAGAATTGAAGAGGCGGCTGCACGCAAGCAGGCCCGCATCGACCGAGGCACGGACAGAATCATCGGAGTAAACATCTTCCCGACGGAGGAAGACGCAGACCTCGAGTTGTTGGAGATCGACCAGAACGCCGTTCGCAACGAGCAGGTTGCCCGATTGCAATCGCTTCGCGCGCAACGCAATGAAGTTGCCGTGCAATCCGCATTGGATGCGCTGCGGTCGTTGGCTGCGGCTCCTGCAGGGTCCGGAAACCTCCTTCAGGCGGCGGTGGAGGCGGCACGCGTGCGCGCCACGCTCGGGGAGATCAGTGAAGCGCTGGAGTCCATCTGGGGGCGTTACCGCCCGGCGGATCGCAAAGTGAGCGGTATCTTTTCCTCCGAAATGCAAGGAACGGAAGCTTTTCGTACCATCCGGGATTTGGCCCAAAAGTTTGCGGATCAAGTGGGGCGCAGACCGCGCATCTTGATTGCGAAGATGGGTCAAGATGGCCATGACCGTGGGGCAAAAGTGGTGGCCTCGGCCTACGCGGATGCCGGATTTGATGTCGATTTGGGGCCTCTGTTCTCGACACCCGAGGAGGTGGCCCAGCAAGCGGTCGATCACGATGTCCATGTCGTAGGGGTATCCACCTTGGCCGCGGGGCACAAGACTTTGGTGCCCGCCTTGGTCCGAGCCCTGCACGCTTCTGGACGCCCGGATATTTTGGTGGTGGCAGGCGGCGTCATTCCGCCCTCGGATTACGAGGCTCTCTATGCATCCGGGGTGGTGGGCATCTTCGGTCCCGGCACGCCCATTGCCACCTCCGCAGGGGAGATCTTGGAGTTGTTGCTGGCTGCACACGGAGCGCCTGGCCAGGGTTGAGGCGTCCGAAAGGTTAGACGGTGGGGGCGCCCCCCGTGAAGTCAGAGCGAGTCCGGCAAGATTCCGCGCAGCCCATGAACCCACTGAGAGGGGAGCATGCGTTTTTTGCCTGCGGGTTGGATTTGGTCCAATCGATACCAACCATTTGCACAGCGCACCCGCAGCTCGCCGTTTTCATAGCGCAGCGAACCTGGAGCAGGGGGGGGGACGAGCAAAGGGAATGGCGCATCGGGCTGGGGAGCGCCGGAAAACACCTTCCAAGGTCCCTCGCGGTGCGCGAACCAAGCGCCGGGCGATGGCGCGAACGCCCGGACCCGGTTGTGAATCCAATCCACGGTCTGGTTCCAGTCGAGTTCGCTATCGGACTTCTGCAACTTGGGGGCTTCGAGCAGGGGGGGGGCATCGGGACCCGCAGCGGGCTGAGGGATGGCCACCGCGTCGCCGGATTCCATCGTACGTAGGGTATGCACCAGCAGCTCCTTTCCAGCCTCCAACAGCCGGTCGTGCAGCGATCCGGCATTCTCGTCGGGCCCGATGGAGACGGATTTCGATCCCAGGATGTCGCCACAATCGATGGCCGCATTCAAGGAGAAGGTGGTCACACCGGTTTCCGTGAGTCCCGCCATGATGGCCCGTTGAATGGGGGCCGCGCCCCGGAGCTGGGGGAGGAGGGAGGCATGCAGGTTGATGGTGCCCAACCGAGGCATGGACCAAACCACTTCTGGCAACATGCGAAAGGCCACGGCGACCCCGACGTCGGCTTGCCATGTGCGGATTTGGTCTACAAACTGAGCATCGCGCAACTTTTCGGGCTGAAGGACGGGAAGTCCGTGTTGCAACGCCAGTTCTTTGACTGCGGAAGCATGCGGCTGCATGCCGCGCCCCGCCGGCCGGTCTGGAGCGGTGACCACCCCCACCACGTCGAACCCGGTGTCGAGCAAATGTTGCAGACACACCGCAGCGAAGGGGGGGGTGCCGAGAAACAGCACCCTGAGCGGGCTGCTCCCCTGATGGACAGAATTTCCGTTGCCTTCCATGATTCAACCGGGGCTCTGCGCATCCCATCCGGGGTTGCGTTCCAGCAGTCGTGTCCTGCGCAGGTAGGCCATGGAGCCGAGCCCCATCATTCCGAAATAAATCCACTCCACCCGCCAGATGATGTGGACTGGCTGAGGCCAAACCAGCGTCAACGCCACCACGGCCACCAAGTACACACTCACCGCCAAAAGCTCAATGCGGAAAGCCGCCTTGGTGGCGCCAGAGCCTTGGATGGTCGCCAGCAAGATGTAGGTGAAGGCGTACATCAACACCGCGACGAAAATCACGTGGAGGGTTTGAGCCATCGCCGATACATCCATGGGATTTTGAAAGAAGAAACGGGCGAGCCACTCCGGGTAGAGCACGAACCCATGGCACAGCAGGAGGATGCCCGCGAGATTGAGGGTGAAGATGCGCCTGACGGTGGGGAAGAGCTCGGCGGTGCGCTCCGCGCCGATGAGGTGGGAGACGTAAGTGCGCGTGGTTTGGCCCATGCCTTGCGCCACGACGAAGGCCAGCATGAACATATTCCGCGTGGCGTGCGAGACTTTGAGCTCCAGCCCCCCGACTTTCTCGACGCAAAAAAAGAACGCAGTCCAGGTCGCGACGGTCAGCAACAACTGACCCATCAGAGGATAGGCGAGTTCCCACCACTCCTGCAGCCGGACCTTGTCCACCGCTTTTCGGAAGGCACTCCAACGCCACCAACCGGGTGCCCAGAAAAAGGAAAGGACCATGGCGAGCGCAAGTCCCGCACACTCCGAGATGAGCGAGGCCCAGGCCGCCCCCGGTGCTCCGAGTGCCGGAAGTCCCCAACCGCCATGAATCAGCAGGGCATCGAGCAGAATGTTGAGCAGCGCAGTGGTCCCCGAAACCAGCAGGATGGGCAGGGTTCGCGCCGTCCCAGTATAGAAGGCGTTGAAGGCGAAGAGCAGGGAAAACGGCAGGAAACCCAGAAGCCGGATGCCCAAGAACGTCTCGAAAATCCCGCGAATTCGCACATCGGCAATGAGGCCCCCCAGCGTTCCGGTGTTGAGGATGGCGATGAGCGCGGACAGCGCCAGTCCCAGGACCACGTGCAGACCCAGCCCCATCCGAAAGATGTTCAGCGTCCCTGTTTCATCTTTCCTGCCCTGCCGCTGGGCAATGAGAATTTGCAGCGCCGATCCACTCCCGATGGCGATCATGATGAACGTCAAGTAGACCAACCCCGCATTCCCAGCCCCATTCATCGCGTCCGAACCGATGCGCGAGAGGAACATATTGTCGGTAAAGACCACAAAGAACTGGACCAACGCTCCGGCGGAGATGGGCAGCGCGACCCGGAGGAGGGAGGAGGCGTCGGTTTTCAGGGCAGACATGTCGCAAAGTTCGTTCATATCTGCCTGTGCCTCGGCACCCCGGGGAAATTGCAAGAAAAAGCCCTGGGAACCGGATGGTTCCCAGGGCTTTACCAAATCGTTGGGCGAATTACTTGGCCAACTCTGCTCCAGCCTTGAACTTCACCACACGCTTCGCAGCGATGGTGATTTCAGCGCCGGTTTGCGGGTTCCGGCCCTTGCGCTCAGCGCGCTCAGAAACGGAGAAAGATCCGAAGCCCACGAGGGACACGCGGTCACCGCTGTTCAGCGCACCTGAGGTGGCATCGATGAAGGCATCCAGCGCCTTCTTGGCATCTGCTTTGGACAGGTTGGCCTTCTCGGCCATTGCGTCCACGAGTTCTGCTTTGTTCATGGTAAAGTGGTTTAGGGTTTTACGTTCGGGGCCAAATATATAGGCGCAGTTTCAGGCAGGTCAAAGGAAATCGGAGCAATATCCGCACTTTGTTAATAAACTCAATCCAGTGTTAATAACCCCGCACGTCAAACGCGTTTTTTGGCCGGCCATGCGAGTAAAATCAATTGAAGTATCCCAGGGATACAGGCTTCCGGACCACTTGCGCCCAACACAATCCACTGACCGAGGGCAATGAGTAAGGCCACCCCAGAGGCAGTGGCAACGACCATTTTCCAGACGGACGTCTCGCCCCATCTCTCTCCCCCTGGCCCGGCGTTCCAATGTGCCCATGTCCCCAATGCGGAGACAAAAGTGGCGGCGAACCAGGCCACCGCAGATAGGTGTAGGCCCCATTGGACCGCCGCCACGGCCAGCAGCCCACCCGAAATCCAGATTCGCACCTTGTCGCGTTGAAACATGGGGCAATTTACAACCTACCTTCGGTGCCCTCAAATGGACTGGAATCAACCTTCTGACCACCGGCTCTACCGACCGGAGATTCGCTTCTCAGACATCGACGCGGCTGGCATCGTGAACAATGCGGTCTTCTTTTCCTACTTCGAGCAGAGCCGCATCAAGTATTTCGGGGGACTGGTCGGCAGGGATTGGGACTGGCACTCGGCGGGCATGGTGGTCGCCAGTCATCGCATTGATTACTTGCATCCGCTTCCGTTCGGTGCACGGGTGAGCATCCACACTTGGCTTGTTGACGTGGGCACCAAGAAAATGGTGATGGCCTATGAAGTCATATTGGAGCAGGAAACGGAGGGGCGTCTCGCGGCCCGTGCGGAAACGACGCTGGTCTGCTTCGATCATGCTCAGGGCGTTTCCATCCCCATCCCCAGCGCATGGCGACCCGCAATGGACAGGGAAATGCGAAAGCCCAGTCCATTTGCCACATCGCGTTGAGATTCAACCAATGGGGCGTGGAAAACTCCACGTCAGCTGTGCTCAAGTGCCCCGCGCGTTGCTAAATTTGCGGGAAGTGTGCAAAGTACACGAAGCAATAAAAACAATTAAACCCTTCAAGATGAAGAAATTGTATTCTTTCCTGGCCTTGTCCGCCACCGTGGGCTTGGTCACCGCACAGGTGAATGTGACCTTGCGGGTGGATATGTCCAACGAGACGGTATCCCCAGCAGGTGTTCATGTGGCCGGCAGCTTCCAGGGCTGGGATCCCGCCGGAACCCCGATGACGGATGGCGACGGGGATGGTGTTTACGAGCACACTTTCACGGCCACAGCGGATGGTCCCATCGAGTTCAAGTTTGTGAACGGCGATGCTTGGGGCTCGGATGAATCCATTCCCAATGCATGTGGAGCCGCTCCCAGTGGCGATTACAACCGTTTCGTGGTGGTCGACCTCGCAGGCGGCGACCAAGATTACCTCGCTTGCTTTGCGAGCTGCGGGCCCTGCGGAACAGCAACCGTGCTCTTCCGGGTCGACATGACCCAGGTTGCCGCGATTTCTCCGGCTGGCGTCCACATTGCAGGCTCTTTCCAGGGCTGGGCGGTGGACGGAACGCCCATGTCCGATGCGGATGGGGATGGGATTTGGACCTACACAGCGACCATTCCGGATGCGGTTTTGGGAAGCCAAATCGAATACAAGTTCATCAATGGCAACTCCTGGGTAAACCCTCAGGACCAGTTGGTGGGTGCGCCTTGCGCCAACGGTTCCGGAAACCGCGTCCTCAACCTCACCGACTACAACATGGTCCCCGGGGTGGATGGAACGGGAGCGGCCTACTGCTTCAGCAGCTGCTCGTCTTGTGTGGCTCCAACCAATGTGACCTTCCGGGTCGACATGAGCACCCAGGAATCCGTTTCCACCAATGGCGTTTGTGTCGCAGGCTCGTTCCAAGGATGGACGCCCGGTGCAAACATGCTCGCGGACAATGACGGCGATGGCATCTGGGAAGGAACGTTTCCAATCGCTCCGGGAACCTATGAGTTCAAGTTCATCAATGGAACTGCTTGGGGCGGTGGTGGTGCCGGCGATGTGGATAACGAGTCCATCATCGGTGAATGCGCAGCAGCGGGCTCAGACAACCGCATCATTGAGGTAGGGGCTGAGGCACTGGAATACTACGTGTGCTACAATGCTTGCACCCCTTCTTGTGTGGCAAATCCCGATCCTGCCAACATCACCTTCCGGTTGGACATGAGCACCCAAGAAGCCATCTCTCCTGACGGGGTCTACATCATGGGCGCCTTCACGACTCCCGCATGGCAAGCGGGCGCCACCCAAATGACGGATGTGGACGGAGATGGCATTTACGAAGCGACGTTCCTGGTCAGCGGTTCAGCTGATGTGTTGTACAAGTTCCTCAATGGCATTCCAGATGCGGAGGGCACCATTGAAGAGTCGGGCATTTATGTAGACGTCAACACGAATGAGGAGACGAACTTCGAGTTGTCGGGGTGCGGTGCGCCCAATCCTTTCGGTCAATTCAACCGCTTGCACACCCGCTCGGGTGTGGAGGAAGTGCTGAGCGTGGTTTGTTTCAATTCTTGTGCAGACTGCAGTGGCGTGAACAACGGAACGGAAGAATGGTCTGCAGGCACGATCCAGACCTACCCCAACCCCTTCAGCGGCTGGCTGGTCATCGACGTGGCAGCGGTTGCAGATCAGGCGGAAGTTCGCGTATCGGATGCCCTCGGTCGGGTGGTTTGGAGCCAAACCTTGGCGGGCATGAACCAGCGGGTGGAATGCCCCACGGAAGCGTGGCCACAAGGCTTGTACATGATCGAATTGCAGAGCGGTGGCATGCGCACCGTACAGCAGCTGATCAAGTACTGATCGCGACCGGACCGTAGCACGTATGACGAACGGGGCAGCCACAGGTTGCCCCGTTTTCGTTTTGCTTTTTTGCACATGAAGTCGTTGAAATTCTGGCGGAAAGGAAATCGTTAAAGTCCGTGAAAGGGATGGGGGGGGAGGGTATATTTGGCCTTGAATTGAAAGCACCTAAAAAACGGAACATGAAGAAATTGTTCACGCTCGCCTTGGCTACCATGCTCTACGGTGGGATGCAAGCACAATTGACGGGTTTCTCGATGGAGATGATCGCGGATCATTGGTGGGCAAAAAGACCTACCGATTGTATGCGGAGATGACCAACCCCGGGGACAAGCTTTCCGCCATCTTCGGAGATGCCACTGCGCCACTCAACATCAGTTCCAGCACCGGGTTTTACAACTCTACGCTGGGGGGCAACTTTGCTCAGAACATCAACCCGCTTTTTTTCACGCTGGCCCCGCAGGTGCAATATGACAGTTGGTTGACCATCGGCTTTGC
>JBEEPJ010000109.1:0-6934 GCA_041191165.1 Bacteroidota bacterium
TCGCGAACACGGTATAAGTTGTGGTCACAACCGGATCGACCACCACTTGGCTACCCGTCCCAACCCCCTGATTCCAGGTGTAGACCCATGTTCCGTTCGGATCCATCGCGGAACTGCACTGCAAGGAGGTCATTCCATCGATGCATTGGGTGGTCGATGGCGTCAAACTGAATGACATGGGAACGGGCGCATTCAGCACCAGGGAAAAAGTATAGCTGCAGCTCCCGTCGAGCGTACTCAAGGTCAACTGGTAATTGCCCGGGGAAAGGCCTCCCAAAAGCTCCAATCCCCCTCCCGAAACCAGGGTCTCCACCACCGTGCCTCCACTGGTCAGCAAAATCTCCCAAGGCCCCTCTGATGGGGGGCTTGTCAAATTCACGGAAATCACCCCGTCGTTGAGAAAACAAGTGGGCTGCGAGGCGATGGAGTAATCAAAGCCAAACCCCGGCAACACCATCACTTCATCGGTCGTGCCACAGTTGGGAATGTCCTCGGGCTCCACCAGCAATGTATAGGTGATGGGAATGCCATCAAAAGCCGTCACAGTGGGGGTGGGACTATTGGGGTCGGATAGGTTCAAGGGGGGGTCCCAGGACCAAGTATAGCCGCAGCTCGATCCTCCACCGCACGTCACGCAAAACTGGATGGGTACATAACTTCCCGATGCACAGGAGACACTTCCATCCGTGTCGATGGAGACCGTGAGGCAACCCGAAGAATTGGTGGCTGTCCAACTCAGCCCGGTCAAATCGCCGGATACCGGCCCCGCCAAGATCGGAGATGCTGAGCTGTTTCCGTTGTAGACGTAGAACTGGTCGAAAATGGCATTTTCCACTTGGCCTTGATCGACGGAAATGGTCATTTGCGTGCCGTCACCTGGATTGTCCGGACAAAAAGTGTACTCCTCATATACGTTATTGCCGTAACAGAATTCGAAACTCCCCCCCGCATTGCCGCATGCGGAGACCACATCCCCGGAGAATGCCCCCTGGAGCTGAACGGGATCCTGGCAGAAAATGACATCCGGTCCCGCCGTTACCGCATTGCCCAAGCCGGGAACGACCTGTACCACCACTGTCGTGTCCCAGGTGCAACCGAAGTTGTTGGTGACCACGTAATCAAACGGATAGAAGCCCGGCGTGTCAATGATCAGTTCAACATAATCTCCGTTGGGCTCGATGGATTCCACCCCTGGCGTATTCAGGGTGAGGTCCCAATAGCTGGAATCCGCTTCCAATCCGATGGTGGGCGTGAAGGTTGTGACCCCGGGGACAATTAAGGGATTGAAGTCGATGGCCCATTCAAAGAGGTAGCCGTCGTCCCCAAGCCATTGGTCGTGAATGCTCAAAGTCCAAATCCCGTTCAAAGGGCATCCCAACAAGTCGCAGAAATCCCCACATGGCAGGTAAGATCCGCCCGGTACCGTACCGCCATTGGCCACTGCTGGATTGTTGGGGTCATCGATGATGTAATCCGCATCCATGTTCCAGGTGTAGGTATAACCCGTGCCCGTTGCAGGAATCCCCAGGTCATTCCCACCGAGGTCCGGAAACATACATCCCGTGGCATCGGGTCCTCCACTGGGCCCATTGTCGAGCAGCAGCATTTCCTGACCATTGGGACATTCCACCCAGATGGTCAAGTCGCCGATGAACGTGTGTTCGAGCACCGCTGAAACGCCGAGAAGGTCGTCGCAAGACGTGACGGTTTGGCCTTCATCAAAAAAAGTGACAACCAAGTCCGAGGTGAAGGGAACATTGGAGTTGTCGGGCAGATTCTGCTCCTCTGATACCGCGAGGGGGGGCAGAGCTGTCCAGGTGATGCTCTGCACGGGATTGCCATCCAGGTACCCCGGAGACCCTGCGCAGAGCGGGGTAGAGAAAAGGGTGTTGAAAATGGGAATCGTACTCACCAGCACTTGAAAGGGCTCGAGATTCGAGGAATTGCAATTGTTCTCGTCGATGACCACCAAGGTGACCAGGTATTCGCCCGGCGTGTCATAGCTATGGCTCGCTTGGGGAACCGGAGTCGTTTCGATGCTCCCGTCCCCCCAGTTCCACAACCAGCCGGCCAGGGGCTCTCCGTCCGGAGTCGAGCCCGCACCGCTGAAGGTGACTTCTTGACCCGGGCAAACCCCTACGCTGTTGGGATTGTCAGCAAATGCCTCTGGATCCAGCAAGTCAAGCTGCGACTGCGGGTTGGTGCACGGCGTGACGCAGGCCAGTTCAATCGCCCATCCCGTTGCGCCGGCCGTGGCATTGTTGTTGCACAAAAACTGAAACGTCAGGCACCCTGACGGATTGTTGATGGAGGCCGTGGCGGTAACCCCCAGGAAGTTGTTTCCCGTTCCTGTTCCGATGAGCGGGGCGCCCGTGGAGTTACCGTCGTAAATCAACAACACGTCATTGTTGTTGGGGTTCGCATTCGTCTGCAACTGAAACGCCAGGAATTCCGCCGCGATGGCAGATCCCGGCGTGTCGGGACAAATCGTGATCACATGATCGGCATTGGTGTATGGACCTCCATTGGGGTCGCCAATGTCTCCATCGTCCACAAAAAGCCCGGAACATGCCGTAACATCCGGTCCGTTGATCTGGTAGACCTGTGCTTCCACATTCCATCCCAAACCCAAAGACGCGCAGAATGCTGCGATCTGGAATCCCTTGACCAGGGTAGGTTGCCATCCCATTCGTGAATTCATTTTTTGCTTATCTCGTAAGGGTTACTGAACCCGTGAGCCATTTTCTCTCCCCGGTGGAAAGGGATCGGGTGATGACCTGGTAGGCGTAGACACCATTTTCTGCATAGTGGCTGCCCCCCTGAAAGTCTCCCACCCAGGCATCGTTCAAGTCCCGAGTTTCGAAAACGATGCTTCCCCATCGATCGAAAACCACCAGATGAAAATCCGTCTCATCGACATCGATGCCGTAGAACGTCCAGGCATCATTCAGCCCATCTTGGTCCGGGGTGAATCCCGTTGGAATGAACATCGTAAACTGCTCATTCACGCGGACAATCTGCCGCAGGGAGTCCTTGCAACCCCACTCGTTCCAGACCACCAAAGTGACAGGGTAATCCCCCGATTGATCCTGAGGGAACACAAAGACCGGCTCCCATGCTTCCGATTCGCCGAGACCTGCGAAGTTCCAGGTTTGGCCTGAAGCAAAAACGGAGTAGTTGTTGAACTCGAAACGCGTTTCAGGCAGCGTTTGAATGACGGGGTCTGCAGAAAAACGCGCTTCTGGCGGACGAACGGTGGTGATGAACTGGGGAGCGGTTTCGCTGTACACGCAGCCCTCAACGGAAGTCAAGGTCAGCGAAACGGTCCACACCCCCTCTTCGATGTACGTGTGAAAAGATGAACCCAACGACCCCGAAGTTCCTCCATCCCCAAACGTCCATTGCGCCTCGGCAATGGATTGCAAGCTCGATTCGTTGCCTGCGAATTCCACGGTGAAGGGATAACAACCCCCAAGGCTGTCGGCCGCAAAAGATGCGTCCAGTGGTTCAGGAACGGTCACCTCTACGCAGCCCCCTGTGGTAGGCGTCTCGCATGCATCTGAGATGGTCGCGCAATAGGTGGTGCTCACGGTCGGTGTCACCCAAGCGCCCACCCCGGAGACCCCATTGGTCCATGCGTAATTGTAAGGGGCCAGGCCCCCAAGCGTTTCTTGAACCGCTACCCAAGCAGAATCGCCTTCACAGATGACGGAGCCCACTGAAAAAGTGACTTGCAAGGGATCTAGAATGTCCACAAAGACCTCCTCTTCCGCTGTCTCACAACCGATCGAGTATACGGCGTAAACGGTGTACAGGGTAGGGCTATTGGGACCCACGCTCCAAGCGCCGGTGGAGGTGCTTCCTGTGCTCCAGTGGTACACGACGTTGGAGGCCGGTGGATTGAGCACCGGAGTCAAGGTCGCGGTACCGTCAATGCAAATGGTCGTATCCTGGGACACACTCAGTATGGGAATGACGGGAGGCGTCAGGGAAGCCTCCAGCTCCACTGTGCAATTCCCGTCGCTGACCGTCACGAGGTAGTCCCCTCCTGAGAGGCCCGTGAAGGATGTACCTGCCGAGGTTACGTTGTACTGCGTCGCCACGGGCACCCCGTTCAAGGAGGCTTGCAGCGTCCAGGGCCCTGTAGAACCCGAAGGGTTGATTGCGACCTCCAACATCCCATCGTTTCCGAAGCAAGAAGGATCCGCCGTGTTGGCGATCTCCGCTTCAAAAGCAGGAGTGACCAAGACTGCATCCGTAGATGCACATCCTGGCAAGAAAGACCATTCCGCATCCAGAGTGAACAAGGTAGGGCCCGTGAGGTTGGTCACGAGTGGGGTAGGAAAATTCGCTCCGATCAAATTCTCCGCGGGAGACCAATTCCAATCCACTCCTCCCCCATTGGTGCAGCCCACCGTGTACTGCCATTCCGGGTAAAATCCCCCGCCGCATGAAACACTTCCATCCGAAGTCAGCGCCAAGGTCAGGCACCCTGAAGCATTGCTGGCCGTGAAGGAAAGTCCTGCGAGATTGCCTGCAATCGGACCGGCGAGCACCGGGGACGACGTGTTGGGTCCGTCATAGATGTAGAAAGGATCGAAGAAATTCTCCACCTGACCTGCTTGAAAGGTGACGGACATGAAGGTGCTTCCATCTCCGATTTCATCCGGACAAAGCGTCTGTTGAAAGTTTGCAAAGTCGCCATAACACAGGGTATAGGAACCTGCGTCTTCGCTGCAAACCGCCGGAGGAACCCCGGTTAGGCTCCCCGCAAGTTGGACCTCCTCACAGGCAAAGAAATCCGAGCCTGCCGTGATGGCAGGTGGGGCGAGCACTTCGATTTGAATGGTGGTGTCCCAGGTGCATCCGAAGTTGTTGGTCACCACATAGTCGAATTCATACGTGCCCGCCGCATCGAAAATCAAGTCCACAACATCCGCATCCGGATCCACCCCCAAAACCCCGTAATCCCCCAAGGAAAGATCCCAATAGCTCGAATCCGCCTCCAGCCCGATGGTGGGCGTGAAAGTCGTCACCCCGGGCACGATGACCGGGTTGAACTCAATGGCCCACTCGAACAGGTAGCCGTCATCACCCAACCACTGGTCGTGGATGTTCAAAGTCCAAATCCCATTCAAAGGGCAACCCAACAGCTCGCAGAAATCTCCGCAAGGCAAATAATCCCCACCCGGAACGCCTGCGCCATTCGCAGTGGCGGGATTGCTGGGATCGTCAATGATGTAATCGGCGTCCATCGACCAATTGTACGTGTAACCGATGCCGTTCACCGGGTCCCCCAAATTGTTCCCCGCCAGGTCCGGAAACATGCAACCTGTGGCATCGGGGCCGCCGCTGGGTCCGTTGTCCAACAGGAGCATCTCCTGGCCATTGGGACACTCCACCCAAATCGTCAGGTCGCCGATAAAGGTGTGTTCCATGATCGCGGAAAGTCCGAGCAAATCGTCGCAGGAAGTTACGGTTTGGCCTTCATCAAAAAAATCCACGGCCAAATCAGAAGTGAACGGGACATTGGAGTTGTCCGGAAGGTTTTGCTCCTCCGAGACCGATAACGGAGGCAGGGCGGTCCACGTGACGCTCTGCACGGCAGAGCCGTCGATCGCCGTAGCCTGATTTGTGCAAATCGGAGATTCGAAAAGGGTATTGAACTGCGGCAAAGTGCTCACCAAGACCTGGAAAGGCACGAGATTGGAGGAGTTGCAACCGTTGCCATCCTGAACCACAAGGGTCACGAGATACTCCCCGGGTTCTGCGTAGGCATGGCTGGCTGTGGGAGAGGAAGTGTTTTCCACGCTACCGTCCCCCCAATTCCAGACCCAAGCCACCAAGGGCGAGGCATCTGGCTGTGAGCCCGCTCCCGAAAAGGTGACCTCCTCCATGGGACAGACGCCCACGCTTCCCGGATTGTCCGGAAAAGCCGGAGGGCTGACAAGGGCCAATGCCGACTCGGGGTAAGAACAAGGGGTGACACAGGAGAGTTCGATGGCCCAACCCGTGGCCCCGGCCGTAGCCCCATTGTTGCAGAAGAACTGAAAGGTGAGGCAACCCGTGGGATTGTTCAGCGACGCGGTTGCCGTCACCCCCTGGAAATTATTCCCCGTACCTTGACCGATCAGCGGAGCTGCAGTCGAGTTGCCATCGTAGATCAGCAACACGTCGCTGTTGTTCGGATTGGCGTTCGTTTGCAGAGAGAAGGCCAAAAATTCAGCCGCAATCGCAGCCCCGGGAGTCTCCGGACAAATGGTAATGCTGTAGTCGTTGTTCGAGTAAGGGCCACCATTGGGATCACCAATGGGGCCATCATCCACGAAGAGACCCGAGCAAGCGATGACATCAGGTCCGCTGACTGGATAAACCTGTGCCAGAAGCCCCCCATCCAACCCCAACCAGCCTGCCATCAGAAGGCCCCAGACCCGCAATCCCAGAACGGGTTGCCTTTTCTTCAACTCTGTCATGCGCTTATGCTATCCAAATGCGTTGAGGGTACCCCAAGCCCAAGAAGAAGACGCAATCAAAGCGCGTTGGTTGCACCTCTTGCAAGGGGATGGGACCGAACGCAAAACTCGTGAATCCTCGGAAGGTTTAGCGCTCTATTTTCACAGTGTCTGAATACCACATTTGCTGCCCCTTTCGGTCCTTTCCGGACAAGGTCCAACGGTAGGTTTGGCCTGGCGCAACCCGTCCGCCAGTGGCAAGTGTCCCGTCCCATGGCTTCAGCACGCTGTTCGACTCGAACACTTTTCGCCCCTGTTCGTCCACCACCACCAATTGCCAGTTGGCAGATGAAGAGGATGCGATTCCCGGAAAAAAGGTGTCATACCTGCCGTCTCCGTTGGGCGAGAAAACTGCGGGGGCTGCAGCTCCGACCCGATCCCCCAACTTGATGACCCCTCGGGCATCATCTTGGCAGCCGTAT
>JBEEPJ010000110.1:0-6913 GCA_041191165.1 Bacteroidota bacterium
ACGCAGGCCCATCCCGTAAAGTCGATCAAAACCGGCTTGCCTTCTTCGGCGGAAGCGGCGAGGGCGTCCTCGTAGTCTGTGAATCGCGGCGTGACATGCCCGCTCGCCCCGCCAGCATGGGCGCCACCGCCTGCGACTTGTTCAGCGTAGGTCAAGGGCGGCGGGAAGCCGCTGATGAGCTTGACGGGTGCGCCCCACAAGCCGGGCACGAGGTAAATCGCGAAGAGGAAAAAGCTCAAGCCCGCCGCAAACCGGAACACCCCCATCCGCTCAAACTTCGAATCGTGCGGAAAGGCCAGCCAGCCGAAAAGGTAAAAGGCGATCGCAAACGCCACAGCAATCCAGATCGCAATGAACAACTCGCGTGGCAAAAGTCCCAGTTGCAAGACGAGATCGGCATTCGAGAGGAACTTGAAGGCAAATCCGATTTCGAGCAATCCCAATACCACCTTCACGCTGTTGAGCCAACCGCCCGACTGGGGGAGTGAGTTGAGCCAACCGGGAAAGGCGCTGAAGAGCATGAAGGGCAGGGCCAGGGCCAAGGAAAAGCCGAACATGATGGTCGCCGGCGCCTGGTACGAACCCGTCGCGGCGCCCGCGAGCGCACTCCCGACGAGGGGACCCGTGCAGGAGAAAGAGACGATGGCTAGGGTCGCGGCCATGAAAAAAATGCCCAACAATCCGCCCCGATCGGCCCCGCGGTCCGCGGCGTTGACCCATTTCGAAGGAAGTTGGATTTCAAATGCGCCGAGGAAGCTGGCTCCGAAGATGAGCAACAACACGAAGAGGAAGACATTAAAGACCGGGTGGGTGGAGATGACATTGAGAATGTCGATGCCAAAAGCCGCCGTTAAAATCAACCCCAAACCCGTGTAAATCAGAATGATAAACAAGCCGTAGATGATGGCATTCCTGACGCCCTCACCGCGGGAACGGGACTGTTTGGTGAAGAAGCTCACCGTCATGGGGATCATGGGAAACACGCAGGGCGTGAGCAAAGCCGCAAAGCCCAGGGCCATCCCCAGGAGGAAAATGCCCCACAACCCCCCTTTTTCGGGGTCTTCCGTGTCCTCGACGGCCGCGGGAGCCTCCTCCTCTTCCGCTCCCCCTTGGGTCTCTCCTTCGACCGGTGCCGCCTCCACCGTGTTGCAGTACGAAGTCACAGCCTCTCCGCTTACGGGCCCGACGGCCACGGCGAAGGGGATGAACTCGGGGGGCAGGCAGCGCGATTCGTCGCAGACCATGAACTCGATGCCTCCCCGGATGGAGTCGCCCGACGTGGCCTTGCTGAGGTCGAGGGTTTGGACGAAGTAGGCCTCCTTGTCGAAGAAGTTCAGCACCATCTGGAAGTTCGGGTCGAACTCAGAGATGGGAGGGCATTCGACGACCTCCCCCTCTTTTTTTGCGCCCTTGGGAAGTTCGAGGGTGAACACCGTGGGCAGCGGACCTTCATCGCTGGGCAGGAACTGGCTGTACACGTGCCAGCCCGCATCGAGTTTTACGTGAAAGACCAAATCCGTTTTCCCCTCAGCCTTCGAGGGTGCGAGCCGAACGTCCCATTTCGCGGGTTCGAGGATTTGGCCCCAAGCCATCCCCACATTTCCCAAGAAGCTGCCGAACATCCCCGCAATCAGGATGCCCAGGAGCCGCAAAAACGTGTGCTGTTTCATGTCCGCGCGAAGATAACGCCACTGCGGCTTCCCTGCGTCGCCCGGCGGGGGGTCGGATTACTCAAAAAGCACAAGAAATGCCAACAAATCCGCGATGTCCGTGGCGCCATCCCCGTCCAAATCTGCAACGCAAGTGCCTGTGCATCCGAAGTTTGCGGTGAAGATGAGCAGGTCTTGAACGTCCACTTGGCCGTCGTTGTCAAAATCGCCCGTGGAGCCCGGCGGAACCGTCAGGACGGCATTGAAAGAGCCCGATTGCAACAGCACATAGGAGTTGAGGGCGGTGTCGGAGCCGTCGGCGATGGCGAGGCGGATGTGGTAGGTGGCGCCGACTTGCAGCCCGGAGAGGGTCGCCGTCAGCGGGACCGTGTAGCCTCCCACGGCCGCGGAGAAGGCGCCGGTCGGGTTGGCCGCCACGTAGAATTCGCTGTTGAGCTGGCCATTGACGCTGCTGATGGTGATGGGCAGGGGCGGGGTGGAGCCGGGCACGATGGCGATGTTCACCGCGCCGTTTTCGTAGGGGCCGGAAAGACCGGGGCCGCTCACGAAAAATCCAAAGACATCGTTGAAGGAACTGTTGATCCAGGTGGGGTACTCTTCGCTCACGAAGGTGAAGGTGAAGGCCAAACTGTCCCCAAGCGGAATGAAGTCGAAGGCGAGGGAGGCGACGTCGTACACGCCCGAGATGTAGAAGGGCTGGCCGATGAGGGTGGGGACCGATTGGGCGACGGTGAGCAGGTCGGCATCCGTGGAGAGGGCCGTGTAGGGCAAGTACGTGCCGGAACCCCCGGGTTGCAGGTCGTGGATGGGCCCCGTGCCGAGCAGGATGCCGTGGGAGATGCCCAGGGCGTCCCCTGAGGTGAAGGAGCCGCATTGGGCCGTTGCGCCTGTGGCTGTGACGTCCCCCAACAGAATCCCGCTTCCGAGGAGGAACTGCTGGACGAGCGCGGGTGCGGCGAGGGAGGTGTCTGCGGCGATTTGGCCTGAGGCCGGCAAAACAAAGGGCAAAGTCAGCCCGAGGCAGGCGATCAGGGGGCGAAAGTTCCGAAGCATGCGGAGTAGACGCTGAGGCGTGAAAAGGGTTGCACCGGGCTGAAAATGAGGCATTCAATCGGGTACCTCCTCCCCGAACTTCAAGCCCAGCCGCCGCCGCAACGCCCAGGTCGCGGCATATACCACCGGGGTGTCGAGCAGGGCAAAGGCCGTTTTGAAGAAAAATCCGTTCCAGAAGAGGGGTACGAACCGGTCCCAGGGAATCTGCCCGGCCCAGCACAACACGAGGAGGACGGCCAGGGTGTCCACCACTTGGCTCGGGATGGTGCTCAGGTTATTCCGGAGCCAGAGGTGCTTGCCTTGCGTGAGGTGCTTCCAGAAATGGAAGATGCGCACATCGAGGTACTGGGCCAGCAGGTATGCGATCATGCTCGCGGCTACGGCGAGCACTGTCGAGCCCATCACGTGGTCGAATTCGCTGTCGCTCACGGGCGACCATTCGGCGGCGGGCGCCCATTGTGCCAGGGTGACGATGAGCAGGGTGAACAAGGAGGCCAGCAGGCCTGAGGTGACCACGAGGTTCGATCGCTTGCGCCCGTATACTTCGCTCAGCACGTCCGTGATCACGAAGGTCAGCGGGTAGGGCAGCAGTCCCACACTCTGCGCCAGGGTGAGGTCCCCCCAGCCGAGTTCTATCTCGAAGAACTTTCGAAAGATGAGGTTGCAGGAGACCAAACTCGCAATAAACAACGAACCCAGAAAAAGGTAGAGGCGAAGGGCTTGGTTAGTCATGGGCGGCTGATGGGGTCAACAAGGGTGAGGCGCAGGATGTTCTTGCTGGTCGGCAGAAGGGCTCCTTCGGTGGCGGTGCGGTAGCCGATGAGCCAGAGGAGGGTGCCGTGGGCATCCACCAGGACATGGGCCTCCTTTCGGTCTCTGCTGGGACGCTGATGTTGGTTGAGGAGGTCGCTGACTTTTTGGTGTCCGGTCATGCCCAGGGGTTGCATCCGGTCGCCGGGTTGCCAGGGTCTCGAATGCAGGGGCTGGGCCAGCCGGTCCAGGTCCAGGTGACAGATGTGGGGTCCGGCCAGTCGCAGCTCGGCGGGTCCGGGTAGCTCCGACGGGTCGAGAATCTCCCAGAGGAGCTGGGGCGGGGCGGGCGGCGTGGGCGCATGGGGCACGGCCGCCAGATGGGTGCGCTCCCGCCAGAGTGTGGCCTGTGGTGTCCGGATGGCCTGCCCAGCCGGGCCATGCGCCCAGCGCATGACCTCTGCCCGGGCGTAGCGCCGAGCTCCCCAGGCCTGCGCCCATCGAAACAGCTCCGCCTCCTCCTCCGCGCCGCCCGTGCCGACGGGCAGAGGCCAGGTCGCGGCGGGCGCCTCCCCCCGCTCCGCTCCCGCCCGCCGCTCCGCCCCCGCCCCCGCCCGCCGCTCCGCCCCCGCTCCCGCCCGCCGCTCCGCCGCCTCGATCATGCGTCCCCCCGCTCCCGGGCGCAATGCCTCCACCAGGGGAATCAGCTCGTGCCGGATGCGATTGCGCAAGTACTTGGGACTCCGGTTGCTCACGTCTACCCTGAACGGCACCCCCATTTCCTCCGCGTAAGCCGCCAGCCGCTCCGGCGCACAGGCCAGCAACGGCCGCAGAATGTTCCCGCGCCGGGCGGGAATCCCGCGCGCGGCCTCCTCCTCGCCCCCCCGCAACCACTGAATCCAAATCGTCTCCAGCTGATCGCCCGCATGATGCGCGGTCAAGATCCACACCTGCCCCCCCATCGCTGCCTCCTTTCGCGCCAAGGCCTCCCACCAGGCGTAACGCAACTCCCGCGCTGCGGCCTGCAGTCCGTTGCCACTGGCCTCGGCATGGCCGCGGGCGTCCAGATGCGCCACCTCTACGCGCACGCCCCGGATTTGTCCTTGCATCCGCACCAACTCCGCATCGGCATCCGAATCCGCCCCCCGCAACCCGAAGTGGGCGTGGGCGAGCACCGTGCTTGCGCGCCACGGGCTCCGGCAAACCAAGTCCGCGAGCACCATGCTGTCCCGCCCTCCGCTGACCCCCACCACCAAGCCGTCGTCCGCGTTCACCCCGGCCTCGGCCATAGCCCGATGAAAAACCTCGCTCAACCCCGCTCCGGGCTTGGGCTGCTCGGCGGACCTAGCCATGGCCCTGAAGCGTTTCCAGCAGGGATTGGGCTTTGATGTTGCACTCTTCCCACTCGGCTTCAGCGTCGCTCAAGGCGGTGATGGCCCCCCCGACCTGCAGGGAGACCCGGCCTTTTTCCGCGTGGTAGAAAATGCTCCGGATCATGACATTGAGGTCAAAATCCCCATTGGGCGCAAAGTACCCCATCGTGCCGGAGTACAGCCCCCGCTGGTTTGACTCCAGGTCGTCGATGATTTGCATGGCGCGAATCTTCGGAGCCCCCGTCATCGATCCCATGGGAAAAGTCGCCCGCAGCACATCCGCAAGCCCTTTTCCAGCTTGGAGACGGCACTCCACGGTGGAGATCATCTGGTGCACCGTCCGGAAGGTGTGAATGCCGCAAAGCTCCGGAACGTGCACGCTTCCCGCCGCCGCGACCCGACTCAGGTCATTGCGCACGAGGTCCACGATCATCACATTTTCCGCGCGTTCTTTTTTGCTCAAGGCCAAACCCGCCGCCAACTCCCGGTCTTCTTCCGGGTCTTCGCTCCTCCGTACCGTTCCTTTGATGGGCTGCGACCGCAACAGGTCCCCGCTCCGCTGCAAGAACCGTTCGGGGGAGCCACACAGGGCGTAGCAGGGTCCCATCCGGGTGAATCCCCCGAAAGGGGCGCGGGTCAGGTCTTGCAGGCGCACGAAGGTTCCCCACGGGTCGGGCAAGGGTTTGCGAGCAAACCACTCCGCACAGAGGTTGATTTCGTAGATATCCCCCTGTTGAATGTGCTTCTTGGCGCGGGCCACCCGTTGCCGGTACTTGGAAGCGTCCCACCGGGGCTTCATGGCGATGCCCGGCGCCGGGGGGCGGGAAGAGGCTGGATGGGGGACGCCGGCTAATCTGGGGCGGTGGATTTACCTTGCCCGGTTTCGGGATCGGTGAAGGCCCGTCTGAAGTCTACGCATGCAGGGGCCGCAGAAATCGATGGATCCATGGTCGAGGGTGTCGAGGGAGTCCAGGTCGGTATCGCCACACATCACGCAATCGGCGTGGTCGTAGGGCATGTCTTCCAATCCGAAGGCGTGGCCGAGTTCGTGCACCGCAATTTTTGCCATGCGTTCGGAGAGAATCTCGGGCTCGGGGTCGTCCACCGCCAAAGGTTCTATCCCCATCACGGCGGCCCCCAGGCCAAGCCACGCCATGCCGAACAGAAAGTTATACCTTGTACTGCAGGTGACGGTGTCCGCGGCGATGCAGAGGTTTGCAACGGTTCCGGACACGTTGCGGTTCGACATTTGGTTCAGAAGGGCGGTGGCGGACCTGCCCTTCCAGCTTGGGCGCAAGGAGGGACGTTCGTCCAAAAAAGCGGGTTGAATCACCGCCTTCAGGGAAAACGCCGTCCAGATGGCCGTGACCACGCCTCCGAGAAGACCGTCCTGAATGTCACCGAGCCGCCAGATGGCGACCTTGTTTTTTGCCCCGAGAACCAGAGTCTGCCCGCAGCGGCTGCAGGAGGATGCGCCGAGCGGATGATAGAGGTTGCAATGGCAGCAGATGTTAGAGTCTTGCGGCATAGTGGATTGGCGCAGCGGGTGTGGAGGCAGCAGGGAAGGGCTGGGTTGCCCGGCGCCGGAGGGGGCCCGGGCTGCGGACTTCCGGGTTTTTCATGGCCGGACAGATGGACGCCATCTGAGCGGAACCCTAGCAGGGGGTTGGGGGCTTCTCAAGCGGGGGGCGTGGGTAAACAGGAGTCCCGCGGTGGGCAACCGGTTGCCATGGGTAGGGGTGGCCATGGTGGGCGTGCCCCGGGTCCAGGCGGGATCTGGATCGGCGTCGGGGATCCGTTCTCGGATGGCCTGCCACGGGCCCCCAAGTCTGACCCCATAGGCCGGGCTGATCGCCTCGACGGGGTCTTGATCGCATCCGTGCCATCCTTTGGGTGTTGCTCTGACCTTCACCCATCGCATTCCTTCTGAGCGATTGCGCGGGCTCGATGTGCATTAGGGCGATACAATTCATGTGATCGCCTTGCTGGACTCGTCGTTTATCGTGCAGGTGAACAGGGCTGATGATTCCGCTCCTACTGCTGGCAAGGCCAGCGAGTGGCTGGAGT
>JBEEPJ010000111.1:0-6875 GCA_041191165.1 Bacteroidota bacterium
GTCTATCCAAACGTCGCCTGATGTCTCAGGCGAAACTTCAAAAATCAACTGTCGAATGCGGGCCGGATCGACCCGGTCTTGCAAAAAGGGAAAGTCCTTCAACGGCACCGTAACCCAGCGCCACTGGCCATCGATGCGGCTGCCCTGCAACCGCGTAAAGTCCACAGGTACAGTGGTCACAGCCCCATCCCAGCCTTCCCAACCCACGCGCAAGCCCTCCACCGGCAGCGTATCCGCTCCGCTACGAATCAGAAAACGCAATTGGGCCTCGGGCGCGCTTCGAAAGTCCACGCCCCGCCAAGCGGTCCAACTCATGCCCATGCGACGATGCCTATCCATTTCTGCACCCACGTGCCATTGCAGGTGAATGGCCGCCGATCCCTCTACACCACCCGTCGGCTCCAGCCGGAAATTCCGCGATGACGCGTTTCCCCAACCCCATCCATGGGCGAGGTAGTCATCAAAGACGACCGTGATGCCCTCAAAAAGCGGGGCCACACTCGGCGGAAAATCGTTGCGCCCGGGCACCACGCGTGGCACATAGGGCACAATCTCCATCTCGTCGATGTACAACGCGCCATCCCCTTGCAACTCCAGCACCAGCTGCTTGATGTTGCTGATGTCACAACCCTGTTGCTTCCAATTGAAGGTCGAAAGCGGAAGCACTGCCTCCTGCCATTGGTCATCTAGCGGATATCGCTCGAGGCAGTGCGTCCCAAAAACACTCGACGACATCACTCCGCTGTAATCCTCAAGCAAAAAAATAATCAACGGCACGTGGGTCGTGCCCTCGATGGCGCGGATGCGAAATCGCAACGCCCCGCCCTCCATGGCATCTCGCAAATCCTTACCCTGCCATCCCGCCCAACCGATGCCCATGCCTGTCCACTTGCAGCCTCCCGGTTGCCACTCCAGGCGCAGCGCACCCCCCCCGGCATACGTCGGCTCCGTCACCCAACGCAAATCCTTGCAACCGTCCTTCTCCAGGCCCCATGCGTCCCGCGCGGCATCGCGAAAAACGTCTGTCAAACGAAAGTCCCCCAATCCCTCTTGGGGGCGGGCCGCCTCGCGTACCACCCGCTCATCCTCCAAACTGACCGTCTCCCACGTAAGCCCGCAGCCCACGGAGAGCACCAGCAGTCCCGCACCCAGCCATCCGATCAGGCCGCGCTTCATGGTTGCCAGGGAGCATAAAGGGTGAAATTCATGAAATCCAGCGCGTGACCGCAGAAACCGTCGGTTTGGGGCTGGGCGAGCAGCAGAAATTCCACCTGGATGATTCGATCCAAATCCTGCACCCCCGTCGCGTCATTGTTGCCATAACCGCCGATGGTGCTCCGCGCAAATTGGCTCAGCGGCAGACTTACCACCCGCCAGCCCGTCCAATCCACCGGCACCTCCGCGTTGTACGCGCCCTCGGTAAATCGGTCATACACCCCATCCAGGTTGTCATCCTCTTGAAGCCCCACCTGCAACCGACTGATGCCGTCTCCAAAGCCGTACACGAGCGCGTTAAAGTACACATTATCAGGGTTTAATGTGCCTAAGGCCAAATAATCTTGTCCCGGATTTCCCGACGTGGCCGCCGACGCCAACATCGACGCCCCGCAGATGAAAATGTTCGCCGGACTGTGGTCCGCTGACATCACCCAGAATCGCTCCCCTTGAGGCGGCTCCACCGTCGCGAAAGAGGGGGGCGTGGTGAAGAGGTTTTGGTAGTAAGTGCCCGTCACCCGCTGATTGAAACTGGCAGGCTCGGTGAAATTCCCAATCCCCTGGGTCAGGGACTCGAAATCCGTCAACACCAGGTCCACGTTCGCCTCCGGCCGGATGCCCGTGACCTGAATCGTATCCCCCCACAGCGTATCCGGATATTCCGCAAAAACAAGGCGGGTCATGCAGGGCTCCTCCGAAAAAAGCGGAGCAAAAGTGATGGTTCCATCCCAGCTCAGCACATCCGGTGTGATCTCGCGGTCTCGGCCTTGGATTTCCTTGCGCGCCCCCGATTCCAGTCCGATGATCTCCAACGTCCAGTCGGTACGGATGCTCAATTGGGCATAAAAACCCACCTGCTCCCCGGCGGTGAAATCCACCGTGGCCCGGTCCGAGCGCAATCCCTCCACCACCGCAAATGGGCCGTAGATGTCCTGAATTTCCGGACCTTCGATGGGATCTGGTGTGCAGGACATCGCCCCCAGCATTCCCATGAAAATCAACGCTTTCAAATTTCGTTGTGCAGGTCGCATGGCAATCAGAAAAAGAGGGTGTAAAGGAGAGACCACTGGCTCCATTGGTAATCATACGCCGCCAAAAGCGCATCGTTCCGGAAGAGCGCACGGTACTGCAAATCCAGTCGAATGGAATCGGTGAAGCGATAGTTCAAACCCGCGGCCAAGACGCGTTCCTGGAGGTCAGCCGTGTGACGACGGTAATCGATGATGCGATCGAACACATCCCGCTGCGCCAAGTATTCCGTGCCCTGCGCCCGCAAGGTGAGCAGGGAGAACTGCAACCCCAAGTCCCGCTGGAATTGCCAGTTGAACCCCCCGGCAAACCAAGCCTGTTTCCAATCGATGGCCCCCAGGCCTTCCATCCCCTCCCCCAAGCCGGTCAAACCCGCACGCTCGGTGCGCTCTGCGTGCAAGTGAAGATCCCACGCGAAGGGACGTTTCCCGCCGAACAAACGATCCAGCTTGAGGCGCGTGTAGCCATCGAGCACCGCCATGTTGCGGAGGTTGGCGATGCCTTGGCCTGCCAGCTCTGTGGCCCAATCCAATCGCAACTCACTGAACGAGAAAAGCTCCGTGGGTCTATCCCGCCGCATGGCCACCGCGATGCCCTGCCGGTTGGGGGTGGCAGCGCCGTACGGCATCGCGTTCCGGAACACCGGATTGTAGGCCTGCAGCCCCATCGACAGCGTGGGGCGATATACCCCGGGGTCCTGGAGCAAATCGACGGTGGTCAGCGGCCGCACCCTTTCCTGGTTGGTGTAGAATCCCCACTCGGAGGAGTTTGCCGCCCAGTCCGTTCGGCGCGATTGCGCTCCTGGGCTGCGGAAACCGGTGCCTACCCTTCGGGCTTCGATGGTCCATGAAACGCCGCGCCAAACGCCGGTCGTATCCCGCGCCGTCCAGCGCCCCCATGCCTCCACGAAACCATCTCGGCCGGGATCAGGCGCCCCAGCCATATCGACGAAACGGGTTTGGGAGAATCCCGCCTCCGCTCCCAAGGTCCATCGACCCGCACCCGAGGGCTTGCGCTGGACATCGAAACTGTGCACCGTCGAGGACGCCGCAGCCGTGGAAAACTGCGCTGTGGGCGCGACATCGAACAAGGAGACCATCCGGTAACCACCGTTCCACAAGCCGCGCTGGCCCTTCAATTCCGCCAGACCCAGCAGTCGGTCAGGCTGGAAGAAGTAGTCCGTGGTACGCTGCTTGGTCAATGCCCCCCGAACCGCCAATTCATCCAGGAAGCGCGAAGAGAGCACTGCATCCACATCCAAACCCTGTTGCCGCCAAAACCCGTCCCGCTGGAATCGGTCGTAATCGACCCAATCGCTCCATACCCGCCACAAATCCGGCAATCGGTTCCCCAAATCGCCATTGCCATTCCATAATGTATAGGGGGTCAATCGCAGGTCCAAATCCCCGACGCGGTATCTGATTCGGCCTCCGATCACTCCCCGGGCATACAATTCACGAACCTGAAACCCCACCCCCTGTCCCCAGAAACCGTCGAGGGTGCTGGTCACCCGGGTCACCGCTACGATTTCCGTCGCGCGATCCGGCCTTGCGATGACCCCCAGATCGAACAAGGCCACACCGGCCATCACCCGCCGGGGCGTCACCGTATCGCCCGGCATCCATCCCCCATCCACTTCGCTGGAGTCCAGCAACGCACCCGCAACCCGGTCGTGGTGCAACCAGGACCTGCCCGCTCCAGTGAATACAATCTTTTCCGACTGAGCCTGTGCTACTGAACCGGTTATCCAACCCAATGCGCCCCAAACCACGAGCCATTTTGCACCCTTCATCAGAAAAAGATCTTGAGTTCAACTGAAGTTTCGGTACCCGCGATGCGGTCCTCCGTGAAATTTTGGTCCTGTTGTTGGAACCAATGGTGGCGGATGTAAAGTCCCGCCTGGTTGCTGATGCGGATATCCACCCCAGCCCCCCAATGCCAGGCGTTTTGATGAACACTGCCTTCCGCTGCATAGGCCGCACCGGCATAAGAAGCCCCCGGAATGGCGGTGCCCTGCAAACCCGATCCGACGAAAGCCGCGCCCGGTTCGAGCCGCGCCCCGCGCGTCACCCCATTGCCATCCAAATAGTACAGGTTGTTGAGCTGGTGATTTCCACGGATTTGCTCCCAACCTCCAAAGAAAGACAGGTCCACCGATTCATTCCATCGGACCATGGCATCGAGCTCATGGTAGTGTGCGCGCAGATAGGCAGACGAATCGAAAATGGGCACCGGAGTCCAGCGGTCCGCCACACTTCCCGCGGACAGCACGTAATTCAGGAGGGCTGGGTGTTTGGATTCATGCCCCAGCCGCTGCTTGAGGTGCAGCTGAACCATGTTGAAGGACGTCAGGGTGGCGGGCAGGCCGGTTGCCGGGTCCAAATCCGTGATGAACACATCCTCCGATACCCCCCGATAAAAGGAGTTCCAGCGTCGGTAAGGCCCCAAGTTCTGCGTGAAGGGCACGAAGCGGCTCAACTGAAGGCCGTTGATTTTGTGACCCATAGAGAGCCGGTTGCCCCCCGACTCGAGTTCCCGGGACGACGACCATCCGAGATTCCATTTGAAATTCGGTCCCGGCTCGAACCAGGCATTGACGTTAAATCCGATGCGGTTGTTTTGGATTTGGCCTACATCCGTCAAACTCCCTCCAAAAGCGGTCGCACCCCCGCCGGCTACCCCGGCCAAAACCGCCTCCGTACCCAGCGCTTGCGCATTGGGGCTGAAGAAGTTCGCAAAGTAATTCACGAAGCGAGGGCTCAACCGGAAGAACTCCAGCTCCACCGGAACCCCCCACCAACGACGCGGGGCCTTTGCGCGCACCCGAAGGGCACCCCCCCATGGCGTCGGGTTCTCCGTGGTCTCGTAATGTCCTACCCCTCCCTCAAATGCGAGCTCGCCATCCCCATCCGACCACATGCCATCCAAGGTCCACAGCTCCACCCGGGAACGATTCGCTGCCTGGACGTCGGCATATCCCACGTGTTGAATGTGATTCACCCCCGCATATGACCTGGGATTGAAGGCCTTCCGCAACCGGCCGCCCGCCGTGTAGCGCTCCAGCGGATTCTCGAACAACGCCGTGGCCGGGGTCTTGCCCCAGAGCACCCGGGCCTCCAACCCGCCGGGCAACTCGGACAAGTCGATCACAGCGCCTTTGAAGGCCTGCCTTGCCCAACGCGCATCCCGATTGATGGTCCCGCGTTCAAAGAAATACGCACCTCGGTCCATACTCGATCCGATGCCCTCCCAAGGCCAACGCTCAATCAAACTGTACCGCTCGTACCCCGGAAAGCTCGCGAGGGTCATGCCACTCAACTCGGTCCAGTGGATTCCTCCCAGTTGAAAGCCCAGCAGGAAATGCCGCGTGGGAACTGAACCATAAAAGTTCACTCCCAGGTTGAGGTTGTAGGGCACCGTGCCCGGGATTCCCAGGAAATGGCCGTACATGGCCCAGTCCATCCCAAGACTGGCCCCACCCCCAGGCCTCAGTGCGAGGTTCATCGACATGATGGGCGGATCGCGGTACACATCGCCCACCCCCAATACCCGGGGCGGCGTGTTGGCGAAGGCGTTGTCGGTCAAGACCCGAAAAGGCTGTTCCAACGCCCGATTCCAACCCCAAAAACGATAATATCCGCCGATGGTAAGCCCGCCCGGCAGCCGGGAAACCTGGTGACCCGGTGCCGGCAAGCCCTGGGCAGGAGGCAAAGCAGCCCCCGAGGCCGTGGGGGCGTCTCCTGTCGGACTCGCCTGACCCCATGCCCCAGAGGCCGCCAGCAGCAGCCCGCCGGCAGCTCCCAATAGCCGCCTCCAACCGCAGTGCCTCATCGCCTCACCACGAACCGATCGGTCCGAACGACACCCCCCCAGGTCCACTGCATCAGGTAAACCCCCTCCGCCCAGTCGGACACATCCATAAACCCAGCCTCAACTCGTGTAACTCCCTGCACTACCTCACGACCCATGGCATCTACCACCGACCAGCGAGACCCCAACTCTCCCTCCCACCGCACTACATCTGCAGCCGGATTGGGGAACACCCGGAATTGACCCGATTCAGGCCCATCAGCCACCCCATCCGGAGATTCCAAGCGCCAGCCATCCAAGTAGATGGACCGCGCCTCGGGCAACCCCGGCCGGTACAAGAACACGAAACGCGCCACATTGGGAAACCCGGCCAGCGCCGACAAGTCGAAGGCGTGCTCCTCCCAAACCCCCGGCATACCGGTCGAGCCGGTCAGCAGGAGCAACTCGTTTCCGAAGGTGTCTTGCAGCGACAACACGAAATCACTGGGCGCAGTGGGATCCATCGTTTGCAAAAACATCTGGGTGCCGGCCACAACGGTCAGCGGTCCATCCGCAAAGGCCCCTACCCAAACGTCGTCCGTCACCGCCCCGTTGCGCGTGTACTCCAGGCACTTGGCGCTGTTGTTCAGCGCATTGAACGGCGCCGGATTGGGAAACAACTGCAGGCGTCCGTCGGAATAAATCCGCGACACCCGCTGGTTGCAATCGAAGTCCGACACCACCGCAGGTTCATCGCCCGGCGTTGCACAATCGGGGCTTACCCACTCCGGACCGAAGAAATTGTCGAGGTAATACTGCTCGCTGACATTCACCCCGGGATT
>JBEEPJ010000112.1:0-6870 GCA_041191165.1 Bacteroidota bacterium
CGGCGGCGCATGAGCGAGAGAATTTCATCCGAACCACTCTGCAGCGGGATGTGAAAGTGGGGTTGGAAGCGCTGGGATTGCGCCACGAATGAAATGATCTCGTCGGTCAGCAAATTGGGCTCGATGCTGCTGATGCGAAAGCGCTCCACCTCAGTGAGGCCATCGAGCGCTTGGACCAAATCCAAAAAGGTCTCCGCCGACCCCTTCCCAAAGTCGCCGATGTTGACACCGGTCAATACGATCTCTCGCGCACCCGCTCGCGCCGCGGCCCGCGCCTGCGCCAGAGTGGCTTCCACCGATGCACTGCGCGACCTGCCTCGGGCGAGGGGGATGGTGCAAAAGGCGCAGAAGTAATCGCAGCCGTCCTGCACCTTGAGAAAACTGCGGGTCCGGTCGCCGCTCGAGAACCCCGGCACAAAGTCCCGGACCTCGCGGATGGGTCCGACCTGAACCGTCACACCTTCCGCTTGTGCCGCGAGGCCCTCCAAGTGGCGGACCAGGTCAAACTTGTCCCCCGCCCCCAACACGAGCCTGACCCCCTCAATCTCGGCAATCTCTTGCGGTTTGAGCTGGGCATAGCAGCCCACCACGGCCACGAAGGCGTCGGGATTGCTGTTCAGCGCCCGCCGGACCGCATGCCGGCACTTGGCATCGGCATGCTCGGTGACGCTGCAGGTGTTGATGACCACCACGTCCGGATGGTCGTCGATGTCCACCCGCGCATACCCGGCATCGGCCAACTGCCGGGCCAGGGTGGAGGTCTCGCTGAAGTTGAGCTTGCAGCCGAGGGTGTGGAATGCAGCGGTTCCGGCGTGGGTCATGGACAGAAATAGGCCCCGAAGTTACTGCGCGCGCCGGACTTGTGCGACCTTCACGGCATGGGAGCGTTGGTCATTCTCGGGAATGGGGCCGCGGGTACGGCCACGGCGATGGGCTTCCGTCAATACAATCGGCGCGATCCGGTTTACC
The DNA here is from genome assembly GCA_041191165.1 of Bacteroidota bacterium. GTDB lineage: Bacteria > Bacteroidota > Bacteroidia > Flavobacteriales_D > Sanyastnellaceae > CAMCYM01. The sequence continues at coordinate 970 of JBEEPJ010000112.1, forward strand.
TGATTTCGCGGGAGTCCGAGCTCCTTTTTTCCCGCCCGGGATTGGTGGGGGTGGCGTTAGGCCAAACCCTTCCCCAAGACCTCCATCCCCTCCCGCCTGCGCACTTCGATCAGGCCGGCATCGTCCGCCTGCATTCCCCCGCCGTAGAAGTGCAGCCCGCCGCGCGGCGCGTGCGCCTGGAGTCGGGGGTGGAGCTCGCGTACGACCATTTGGTGCTGGCCTTGGGCAGGGTGCCGCGGGCGCTGGATTTTTCGCTCTCTGCCGAGGCGGAACGGGAGGTATTGCGGCTCCACGGATGGGGGGATGGTCCGCGGCTTGCCGCGCAGCGGGGACGGCGTTGGGGGGTTGTGGGCGGCGGCTGGATTGGCGCCGAACTCGCGGAGATCGCCTCCTTCCGAGGCGAGCGGGTGCACTGGTGGATGCGCAATTCCCACCCTGGCGCACCCTGGGTCACCCCTGAGGAGGGGGCCGCGCTGGTTCGCCATCATCTTCCTCCGAACATCGCCGTTCATGGGGATTTCCGGTTGCTGGAGGTCTCGCGAACCGCCGGGCATTGGTCCCTGCGGGGTCGAGATGAAGCAGGGCAGGAGTGCACCTACGAAGTGGATGTCTTCGCTGCGGGCATCGGGGTGGTACCTGACTTCACATCCTGGAGGCACCTGTTGGGGCCCGATGCGGCCGGAGTCCTCTTGGGAAACGACGGGATCCGTGTGACCCGTGCGCTGGGTGCGGCCCTGCCCGGCGTTTGGGCGGTGGGCGATTGTGTGGATGCCGAGGCGTGGTCCGGCGGGTTGCTTCGGTCATGGGAGATGGCCCAGCGCATGGGGCTTCACCTGGGACAGGGGCTGGCCCAGGACCAGGTAACAGACTTCGTACCGGGCGTGCAGGCCATGGACGCGCGTTTGTTCCGCAAAACGTTTGCCCAATGGGGGGATGGCAGGGAGCCAGCCGCGCCCGGCGAAGAGCAGACGGGCACAGTTTCCGGTTGGTTGGATGTGCGTCAGCTCTTCGGCGTCCGATTTCATTGGAACGCCCAAGGTGCCCTTGCGGGGGTGGCGACATGGGATTGGAGGCTCAAGTCCGAGGCCGTGAAAAGGGCGATTTCGTTGGGATACGACCGGGAACGGTGCGCAGCCGAATGGAAACAGTGGAGCCACGAACCCGCTTTCCGAAATCGACCTTGGAATGCCGCTACGGCTGCCCTCAGAGGCAGTGAAATCATTTTCAAGAACGACTAACTTCGTGCAGATGACGTCGGATTTGGCCTTGGAAGCTACACCCAAAATACAGCGTCGAGTCGCCATCAAGCCGCTGCTGGGCCCCGCGCTGATGCTGGGAGGAGGTTGCTGGGCGTGGATGCAGGGTCCGCTGGAATGGGCTCCTGAAGCTCCGGGTTGGGAAGTGGGGAGTGAACTGGGTTGGATGGGCTTGATCGGGGTAGGGGGGATGTTGCGGCTGCGCTGGCCGGCCGCTGGGAACCGGTGGCTGGGCAAGACCCTGGCGGTGCGGGAATCCTGGACGGAGCGTCCTTTCCGGGCACGGCTGCTGGCCGGCGCATTGAGCCTGCTGTTCCTGACCGTGTACTTCTACCCGGAGTTTTGGAGGGCTGGGTTGGGGACTTGCGATGCCACTTCCCGGTGGCTGCGGGGCAAGCCGGCGGATGTCTGGTTTTTTTACGGCATCTTGTACACGGGCGCAGTGGTGCTGGGAAGCCTTAGGCTGTTCAAGAAGTACCGAGGGGATGCATACCAAACCTGGCGCACCCGATCCGTGGTTTTCTTCCAGGTGGTGTTCGCTTTTTTCATTCCCGCGCTGCTCGAGGGTTTGCTGCACCCCGAGGCGAGCTTCTCCATGGACATCAAGTACTTCTGGCCTTTGAATTACACCTTTTTCGACCCTTGGCACTTGGAGGCGATGCAGGCGGCCGGTGTCTGGGGGCGGGTGTTTTGGGTGGCGGGCCTGGCCATGTTTCTGGGGGTGGCCCCATGGGCTACGATGCGATGGGGCAAGGGTTGGTACTGCAGTTGGGTATGTGGATGTGCCGCACTCGCCGAGACGGCGGGGGATGGAGTCCGGCACTTGAGCGATCCGAGTCCCCGGGCCTGGCAATGGGAACGGCGGGTGCTCTATGCCGTCCTGGCTTGGGTGGTGATTTCGACGGCCTTTGTGCTGATTGGCTATTTCCGCGGGAGTACGGTTTATGCCGGCTGGGATAGTTACGCGTGGGTGACGCGTCCCTATGCCCTGGTGGTCGGGTCTTTGTTCAGCGGGGTGGCCGGTGTGGGATTCTATCCGGTATTCGGGAACCGATTTTGGTGCCGGTTTGGCTGTCCCCTCGCCGCTTACATGGGGATTTTTCAACGTTGGGCCTCGCGCTTCCGCGTGGCCACCGATGGGGGAAACTGCATCGCTTGCGGACAGTGCACCGTGCAATGCGAGATGGGCATCGACGTCCGGGCCTATGCGATGGCGGGTCAGGACGTGGTGCGTTCGGGTTGTGTGGGGTGTGGAATTTGTGTTTCGGTTTGTCCCAGCAGCGTGTTGCGTTTGGAAAACGACTTGAAAATCCGTTCGACTTCGCATCGCGACACGCCGCAACCCTGGCCGTTGGAAATCAGCCCGCACGGAGTTCGCTTGAATCAGGTATCGAAAGAGCATTGAAAAAATGGGGAGTTGCGCAGGGTTTCGTACCTTCCGCGCACCTCTGAAGTGAAACCATAAATTGTTGACCTGCATGAAGCACATTTTCCTCGGCGTTGCAGTGGGGCTCGTCGCCCTGGGTGCGCAAGCCCAGACCTTCACCAACATCAGCTCTTCCTTGCCCGGAACCTACAACAGTGGAAACTGCGTGGGCTTCACCGACATGGACAACGATGGATTGGATGACCTCGTAGTCCTCCACTTGAGCAAGAACCTCCGGGTGCTTTACCAACAACCCGATGGCAGCTTCACCGAACAGGCCTACGGTGCGGTTTCCACCGCCAACCAATGGGGAATGACCGTAGCCGACTTCGATAACAATGGCCACAAAGATGTCTTCTGCGGCGGCTCTTACGACGGCGTGCACGTGAAGCGCATCGAGTCGATTGGAACGGTGGTCGACATGCAATTGGCGAACGGCCAGATGTTCATGCAGGCGTGCAACTTCGCCGACATCGACAACGACGGACAGTTGGACGTCTTCGGCTGCCACGATGACGGGCTGAGCCGCATGTGGCGTGGAGAAGGGAGCAATCTCGTAGCCGCCCCTGAGCTGATGGACCTGACGGACTACGCGTTGGCAGGCTATCCCGGGAACGACCACAGCGGCAACTATGGCACGGTTTGGTCGGACTTTGATGGGGATGGCGATTTGGACTTGATGATCGCAAAATGCCGCCAGTTCATCAACAACCCCGCTGATCCGCGTCGCCTCAATCAGTTGTGGGTCAACGACGGCAGCAACTTCTATGCGGAGGATGCGAATGCCCGCGGACTGGTTTACCCGGAGCAAAGCTGGACCGCTGACTTCGCGGACATCGACAACGACGGGGATTTCGATTGCTTCATCACCACCCACAGCTCCACGATGAAGCTGTTGGAAAATGATGGAAACGGCTACTTCACGGACATTACCGCCGGCAGCGGAGTGGATGTATCGGGTTTTGTGTTGCAGGCCAAACTCGCCGACTTCGACAACGACGGCTTCGTCGATGTGGTATTGGGCGGAGGCGCCGACGGTTATTTCCACAACAACGGTGACCAGACGTTCACGGCGATGGAAGTTTTCCCAGCGGGGGATGTGATGCACAGCTTTGCCATGGGAGATGTCAACCGGGACGGCTTCCTCGATTTGTATGCGTCTTACGGAAATGGCTACAACCAAGCGGACATGGCAAACCCAGACCGTTTGTGGCTCAACAACGGCAACTCAAACCACTGGATTGCATTCGACTTGCAGGGCATCATCTCCAACAAGGATGCCGTAGGCACCAAGGTCGTAATCACAGGGGACTTCGGAACCCAGGTACGCGAGGTGCGTTCTGGCGAGAGCTATGGCATTACGAACACGTTCAGCTGCATGTTTGGCTTGGGGTCGCACACGTCGGTCGACCAGGTGATGGTGTATTGGCCGAGCGGATTGGTGACCACCATCAATGACCCTGCGATCGATACGTATCATGGGTTGTTGGAGGCGCCTTGCCAAATCGCGGTCACCATCCAGGCCTCCGCGCTGGAGTTTTGCCCCGGAGGCAGCGTGACCCTGACGGCGCCGGCGGGCTTCAACCAGTACACCTGGTCCGGCTTGGGTTCCACCTCTGCCACCGCCACGGTCAGCGAGGCGGGATCGTATTCGGTGACGGTGTTTGACGCGGCGGGCTGCGCAGGTGTGTCCAACACGGTGTCCGTGGTGGAGGTCACGGGTGAAGCTCCGACCATCACCGCTTCGGGAGACTTGGTTTTGTGTGCAGGCCAAACCCTCGACCTCATCGCCTCTTCAGCGGCCAACTGGACCTGGAGCACCGGGGCCACGAGCCAGAGCATTGCGGTTACGGAGTCGGGCGAGTACTTCGTCACGGCCACGGACATCTGCGGCAATGTGAGTGCCTCCGAGACGCTGGTGGTCGAGGTCTTCGCATCGCCCAGTGAACCCGCTGTATCGGGTCCCGTGGTAGGACCTCCTGGCCTCACTTGGGAATTGGTGGGCAACAGCGAATCCCTGCACTGGTATGACGCGCCCAATGCCACGACGCCCATCTTCATCGGTAGCGTATTCACCACGCCCATCGTGAACGAAAGCACCACGTTCTGGGTGGAGGATGTACTGGAATCCGTGGGCAGCACCGGTCAAGGAGGCGAACTCACGACGGACGCAGGCCAGATGCACAACAACAGCACCTACTACCTCATCTTCGACGCCTACGAAGACATCGTCATCGAATCCGTCAAGGTATTCGCCAATGGTGCCGGCGTGCGAACCATCGCGGTCGTGGACGAGAATGATGTGGTGTTGGCTTCAGGCGATTATAACATTCCCGATGGCGAGAGCGAAGTAGCCCTCAACCTCTTCGTGCCTGCGGGCTCGAACTACGGGTTGAGCTGCCTCACTGACAATCCGCAACTCTGGCGGGATGGATTGGGTTCGAGTCTGAATTATCCGTATGCGATTGGAGATTTGGCCTCCATTACCAAGAGTTCAGTCACGGGCAACAACACCTATAACTACTATTACTTTTTCTACGATTGGAAGGTGTCGACGCCCACAGTGACGTGCACTTCCGAGCGTGTGGCGGTTGAGGTGCTCATCGTGGGCGTGGAAGAGGAAATGGCGGAAGGGGTTTCGCGCGTGTTCCCGGTTCCCACTTCCGATGTGCTCTTTGTGGAATGGAATGGCACGCCGGCAGGCCTTGCGGATGTGCGGATGATCGATGGCATGGGACGTTTGGTGAAGGAGTGGAATCGCTTGTCATGGGACGGAGCCGGTCGATTGATGTTGGATTTGTCCGACCTCGCACCGGGTCGTTACAGCCTGCAGATGATGGCAGGAGGACGCCAGTGGGTCAAGCAGGTAGAAGTCCGCTGATCTCTTGAATGATGGAATAGAAAAAAGGGCCGGTTTTCCGGTCCTTTTTTTATTTCGCCTCGTCCGGTCTGTATTTTTAGGTCATGCAAGGATTGATTTCATGGCTGACCCGGTTTGTTCCGAGGCATGTGCTGCAGCGGTGGACCCATTGGACCGTTTTGCGATTGGCTTGGGTTTGGTCGGGACAGCGTTTTGAAGATCCTATCACCGGCAAGACTTACCGGAAAATGCTTCCCTACGGGCGTGTAATTTCGCGTCCCAATGCGCTGGCACCCCATAGTTTATCGCTGGAACGGCACAGGGCGGTCTGGTGCTACTTGCAACGCTACACAGATTTT
>JBEEPJ010000113.1:0-6792 GCA_041191165.1 Bacteroidota bacterium
TATTTTGCTCCTCGACACCAATCACCGCACCATTGTCGCCAATGGTAAGCACGTAGCCTGAGAAACTATAGGGTTGTGGAATGGGAATCCCAAAGACCGTGACATAGGCCTGCACGTCCAACGTCATGTCGAAGACACCCGTCTGGGTTGGAGTTCCAGTCAGAACGGCACAGTACTGGCCCCCGCCATGAAAACTGCAGGGATTGGTCGATACGCCATTGTTGTTGCAAACGATTTCCAATCCGACGTCTGCAAAAGCGTAACTCGTCCCCGTATTGGGATCGGTCAAGGTCGCTGTGGTCAAGATTATGCTATCCAACGGCAACGTAAAAGCAGGGTCGATAGCGGATGCATCCACCGGCACCAGGACATGGAAAACATCGGAGTACGGCTCGTTCAGATAAGCAGTGTCAAACTGCTCTCCTAACGTAGCATCTGGGGAAGCGCCATACAAAGATGTTCCAAAGTCGAAATCAGCAGTGCATTGTGCCCAAGCCCCGAAGGTCAAACCCGCAAATCCAGCAACAAGTAAAATTTGTTTCATTTCTCAGAGGTTGTCTTGTTCGTTGTTCAAATCCTTCTCGGTGAGAGACATAACAAGCAAGTCAAATCCCTCGGTCGCGGTGGGAGTGATTTCGAGCACCCGATCGAGTTGGCTGATTTGCACCAACTTCTCTACGGAAGGCTGCAATCCACTCAACACAAATGAACCATTCGCGTCGCGGCACAGCCGATTTCCGATAAGAACCGCAGACAATCCGCTGCTGTCACAGTATCGGGTCGCACTCAAATCCAATAGAATCTCATTGATTCCCTGCTTGTTCAGCATCACAAACTCCGCCTTTAACTCCGGGGCATGCAGCGCATCCAATTTTTCTACGTGGGAAGTGACCACCGCAATGCGCTCCTTCTGTTCAGTCGAAAATTTCATGAATCTTGTTCTTGGGGCTAATATAGGTTTTTCCATTAATTTCCCCGAGTCCCTGCGAGAAGATAAAGGACGGCCATTCGGATGGCCACCCCATTTTCTACTTGCTCCAGAATCAAGGAATGCGGTCCATCCGCGACACCCGCACTGAGTTCTACACCGCGGTTAATGGGCCCCGGATGCATGATGGCAATGGGATGAGCCACGCGCTGCAACCGCTCCTCATGCAAACCAAATCGTTGGGCATATTCCCGAAGTGTGGAGAAATACGGAATGCCCCTGGGGTCATCCTGACGTTCCAATTGGATGCGCAACATGTTCGCCACATCGCACCAAGCCAAGGTGGCATCCAGATCGTGGCTGACCCTCACCCCCAGCTCGGTCACATATTTCGGGATAAACGTTCGGGGACCACACACTTCTACCTCTGCCCCCAGTTTCGTCAACAAGAGAATATTGGAGATGGCTACGCGGCTGTGACGTATGTCTCCGACGATGGCCACCTTCAACCCTTTCAATTCTCCGAATTTCATTCGCAGGGAAAAGGCGTCCAGCAACGCTTGGGTGGGGTGCTCATGGGTCCCATCCCCTGCGTTGACAATCTGCGTATTCACCCGCGATTGCAGGAAAGCAGCTGCACCGGGCAACGGGTGTCGCATCACCACCATGTCCACTTTCATGGCCAGGATGTTGTTCACCGTGTCCACCAACGTCTCCCCTTTTGAAACAGATGAGGCGGAGGCGGAAAAGTTGATTACGTCAGCCGACAGTCGTTTCTCTGCAAGTTCGAAGGAGAGACGAGTTCGCGTGGAGTTCTCGAAAAACAGGTTGACGATGGTCAAATCCCGGAGCGATGGAACCTTTTTAATGGGCCGATTGAGGACATCCTTAAACTCCTCAGCTGTTCTGAAAATCAAATCACAATCGGAGACGGTCAAATCCCGAATGCCTATCAAATGACGGGAGGAAAGTGCCTTCATAGCGGCTTGGCGTGAAGAAGTTCCACTTCATCCGCGCTCCCATCCGCTGACCAATGTACCCGAACAAACTGGGCATCGATGGAATCGACTGTCAATCCTACAAACTGAGGTTCAATGGGCAGTTCCCTGTGAAACCGGCGATCAATCAGAACCAAAAGTTGTACAGAGGCAGGCCTTCCAAAGCTCAGGAGGGCTTCCATCGCCGCACGGACGGTTCTGCCCGTGTACAATACATCATCCACCAAAATCACCCTTCTGTCCTCGACCAAAAAAGGCATATCATTTTCACTGGGCGCCAAAGGATGGTCCTTCCTGCGAAAATCATCACGATGAAATGTCACATCCAATGCACCACAAGGAACGGGATAGTCAGGATGCAAACGATTCAATCTTGCAGCGATCCGCTGAGCCAAAAGCCCTCCTCGGGGTTGGATTCCCACCAGTGCCAATCGATCAAAGTCCGGGTCTTCCAACAATTGATGCGCCAGCCGATCGATGATTCGCACAAAAAGCGGAGGGGCAATCAGGACGTGACGATCCATGGTGCGAAGATAGGGCACAAAAAAAGGGGAGACACGTCTCCCCTTTTTCATTTTTTGTAAGGCCATTATGCCTCAGCGTTCTCTTCTGAATCGGAATCTCCAGCTTCAGGCTCGCTGGTCTCCGTCGGCGCCGGAGCTTCAGGTGCAGCCTTGGCTTTGGGAGCCTTGGACTTGGTACCCGCTTCTTCTTCCATTTGTTCTTTGAGTGCAGAAAGCACCGACAAATCACCAAAAGTGGTTTTCTCGATGTTTGCATTCACTTCTTCCATCATGCGGCTGGCATTGCCCGCGTTTCCGGTGGCAGCAGCGCGAGGCTTCTTCTCCTCCTTCTTCTTGGGCGCCTCTTCGTAAGTGCGCATGTGGCTTACCGTGATGCGCTTGGCGTTGCGATTGAACTCGAGAACGACAAACTCGCCGGATTCATCGACCTGCATGGTGGTGCCATCTTCCTTCTGCAAGTGCTTCGTGTGACAAGCACCTTCGAGACCATAGGGAAGAGCGACGAGCGCCTGGTTGCCATCGATGCGGAGCACCGTGGCGGTGTGCGAAGAACCCACCGCGAAGATGGTCTCGAACACTTCCCAAGGATTCTCCTCCAATTGCTTGTGACCGAGGCTCATCCGGCGCTGTTCTACATCCAATTCCAGAACCACGACGTCGATCGTATCGCCCACGTTGCAGAACTCTGATGGGTGCTTGATTTTCTTGGACCAGCTGAGGTCGGAGATGTGAACCAAACCATCGATGCCCTCCTCCAACTCAACGAACAATCCGAAGTTGGTGAAGTTGCGTACAATGCCTTTTTGCTTGGACCCGACAGGGTAACGCGCGGCGATCTCTGCCCACGGATCTTGCTTGAGTTGCTTGAGACCGAGGGACATGCGACGCTCCTCGCGATCGATGTTCAAAACAACGCACTCGATTTCGTCTCCGACCTTCAAGAAATCTTGTGCGCTGCGGAGGTGCTGCGACCAAGAGATCTCCGACACGTGCAGCAGACCTTCTACTCCCGGAGCAATCTCGACAAATGCACCGTAATCGGCGAGTACAACCACCTTTCCCTTCACGCGCGATCCCTCGACCAACTCCTCGGTCAACGCGTCCCATGGGTGAGCAGTCAGCTGCTTCATGCCCAAAGCAATGCGCTTCTTGTCGTCGTCGAAATCCAGGATGACCACGTTGATTTTTTGATCCAATTCCACGAGCTCTTCCGGGTGGTTGACCCGGCCCCAGCTCATGTCTGTGATGTGGACCAAACCATCTACGCCGCCCAAGTCCACGAACACCCCGTAAGAGGTGACGTTTTTCACGGTGCCCTCGAGCACCTGTCCCTTCTCCAAGCCAGAGATGATGACGCGCTTCTGCTCTTCCAGCTCCGCTTCGATCAAGGCCTTGTGGGAAACCACGACGTTCTTAAACTCCTGGTTGATCTTCACAACCTTGAATTCCATCTGCTTTCCAACGTACACATCGAAGTCGCGGATGGGCTTAACGTCCACTTGAGAGCCGGGCAAGAATGCCTCAATTCCGAAGACATCTACAATCAAGCCACCCTTCGTCCGGCACTTGATTTCCCCGCGAATGATGAGATCTTGTTCCTTGGCTTCGTTGATTTTATCCCAAGCACTGAAGACACGGGCCGTGCGGTGAGACACCACCAATTGGCCGTTCTTGTCTTCTTGACGCTCGACATAAATGGGGACGACATCCCCTGGCTTGAGGTCTGGGTTGTAGCGGAATTCACTCGCGCTGACAACGCCCTCCGACTTGTAGCCAATGTTGATGACCACCTCTTTCTTGGAAACGCTCAAGACGGTGCCGTCAATCACTTCGCGCTCATTGATCAGATTGAGGGATTCCGCGTAAGCAGATTCCAACTTCGCACGGTCCTGACGGGCATCCTCCGTGGATTCCGATTCAAACGCGTCCCAATCGAAATCACCGGGAGTGGCCAATGCAGGACGCTCCTGGAGAATGGCCTTCTTCACTGCCGGTGCAGCGGCAGGCGCCACGGGGGCCGCGGCCGCTACCGGAGCAGAAGGGGTTGCAGATTGAGGGGTAGCCGATTCCGTCGTGGACTCGACAGTGGGTTGAACATCACCGGCGGGATTTTCCGCGCCTTCGTTCAGATTCTGGGTTTCTTCGCTCATGCGTCCCAGGGGGAGATTTGTACGATCAGCAATCGGGTTCTGATCGAGGTTGGAAAAGACTGCACCCGCGCAGCCATAGGGCCGGCAAAATTAGGAAAAAACAATTCAAATCCCGCCTGCTCCATTTCAATGCACAACACAAATCCTGCGCACCCGCTTTTCTTCCTGAGTTTGTGGGTCCATATTCCGCATCAAATAGGTTCCGGGTGCGCCTGGCGACCACATGGAAAGGGCCTGAAAATCCCCGACCCAACGTCCAGAAGAATCGAAGATGCGTGTGCGTGTGGGCAGGACATAGGTGCCCGTGGACTGGCAGGGATTGGGGAAAAGCAGCCAGGGATCTTGGGGCAACTGGGGCGCTTGCGTCTCCCCAATTCCCACCGCACTTCCATTGTTGCTGGCTTCCGGCGTGGTCGCCAAAAATTGTACCCAAGGAAGTCCACCATCCGTGAGGCGCCCGAAGCTCACATCGGGGTCCAGTGCGGGAAGGAAGAGTGAGTCCACCACCGTGAAGCCATCTGGCGACCGGAATGCGAGATGCTCACCGACGGCACTGAATCGGAAAGTCATGTGGTTCCATCCCTGGCTGGCGTCATCATCGGCCCAGAAAAGCCTGAACCCGCCCGCTGGCACCACCGTGAACTCTGGAATGCCGGTGGGCACCCGCCAACGCATGGGATCATCAAAGGTATCCGTAAAGTAATAGCCGGCCAGATCCACCGCTTGCGGACCGGGGTTGTAGATCTCCACCCAGTCCTCCAGTTGTCCCGCTTCATCAATGATTCCCGTGAGGTTCGAAGTGAGCACTTCATTGATGCGCACAGGACCTCCCGGGACGAAGACCAGTTGATTGGTCACGCCTGGGGTAGGCTGGTTGAAATTGATCCAGGTGGGACTCCCGTCGACCACCGCTCCCGAGGATTGATCCGCAGGAGCGATAGCGGGCGACAGTTGATGCACCAAGGCGCCCTCTGGACCCAAGAGCTGAAACACGGGGTTCACAGCCGGGATAACGGGAGTCCAGAGGAATGAGGCATGGTTCGCCACCCCCGTGCCATCCAAATACACCAACAGGAACCCGCCCGCAGGAACGGTGGTCAATGCCGGCGCATCCGTTGGGAACGTGTAGCTGCCCACACCTTCCAGAATCAACGTGTAGTTCGCCAGCCAAACCTGATAGGGATTGGGGTTAAAAATCTCCAGCCAAGGCAGGAATTGTCCCGCTGCGTTGGGCATCGTTCCATTGTTGACGGCCTGCCATTCGTTGAAGTAGAGGACATCTGTGGTCTGAGGGGCGGGCTGGTTGGTGGCCAGTGGCGTAGGCACCGGAAAGAACATCCAATCTGCGCAGCCGTCGCACACGCGACCGTAGGAGATGTCGGTTTGCTGAGGCCCGAAAGTGACTTCATCCACTACCGTAACTCCGTCGGGCGCAATCAATTGTAAAGTCTCCCCATCCCCCCCCAGCTTGAAGTCGGCGTGGTCTTCTCCCTGGGTGAGGTCCCGGTCGCACCAGACGCGCAAAAAGCCCCCCGGTAAGATGGTGGTCAATCCCGGATTCGTCGTCGGAAACTGCCACAAGGTGGGATTGGCAGGGTCGTCCGTGAGGTAATATCCCGCCAGGTTGACGATCCCACCGGGGTTGTAAAACTCAATCCAGTCATCGAATTCAAAGAAATCGTCCGAGTCCGTGGTTTGATTGCTGGCCAGCAGCTCGTTGATACGCACCTGGGCTTGCATGGGCTGGAGGCTCAAGGCCAAACCCGCAACCGCCATCCACCGCATCGTGACGATGAACTTAGAACGTGTGGAGGAAATGGAAATCATGTGAGGAAGGTTGAGGCAGGTGATGAGGACGTGAGCAAAGTTGCACACGACCGGGGTTGGGAGATGTAAATTTGGCCTAAAAACCTTTCCGATTCATGTCCAACGGTCATTTCCGGGTCCCCCCCCCCATCAACGAGCCCGTGCTTTCCTACGCGCCGGGTACGCCCGAGCGCACAGCGCTCCTCCAAGCCTATGAGGCCCTGCGCTCGACGCCCTGCGACATTCCCATGTATATCGGATCGGAGCAAGTGCGCACGGCGGACAAACGCCCCCTCTCCCCTCCGCACGACCACCGGTCGACCCTGGGACACTACCATTACGGCACGGCGGAGCACGTGCAGGCCGCCATCGACGCCGCGCTCCGA
>JBEEPJ010000114.1:0-6771 GCA_041191165.1 Bacteroidota bacterium
AGCGCCTTTACGACATCTTCACGGACCGGGGCGAAGAGGTGCCGCACCAGCCCATCGTGCTGGAGTTGAGCGCAGGTTTTGTGGACAAGGACGCCCGCATCCTGGTCTACACCGACCACCAACTCTTCGAGCGCTACCACCGCTTCAAGCTCAAGGAGCACTTCAAACAGAACAAGCAAGCGCTGACAATCAAGGAGTTGCTGGCACTCGAGCCCGGCGATTTCGTGGTGCACATCGACCATGGCATAGGCCAGTTCGGTGGCCTGCAAAAAATCGAGGTCAACGGCAAGGAACAAGAGGCCATCCGCCTGACCTACAAGGGGGGCGATGTCCTGTACGTGAGCATCCACTCCCTCCACCGCATCGCGAAGTACACTTCGCGGGAGGGCGTGGCCCCCAAGATCAGCAAGCTGGGCTCGGGCGCCTGGCAGGCCACCAAGGCCAGCACCAAGACGCGGGTCAAGGCCCTGGCCTTCGACCTGCTCCAGCTCTACGCCCGCCGCAAAACCACCCCGGGCCACGCCTTTCCGCCGGACAACTACCTCCAGCACGCCCTCGAAGCCAGCTTCCTGTTCGAGGACACGCCCGACCAACACGCTGCTTGTGAGGCAGTTAAGCGCGATATGGAGAAGGCGACCCCCATGGACCGGTTGGTGTGCGGCGACGTGGGCTTCGGGAAGACCGAGGTGGCGATTCGGGCCGCCTTCAAGGCCGCCACAGACGGCAAGCAGGTCGCGGTGCTCGTCCCCACGACCATCCTGAGCATGCAACACTTCCGCAGCTTCAGCCGGCGCCTGCACGACTTCCCCGTCACGGTGGACTACATCAACCGCTTCAAGACCGGAAAAGCGCTCAGCGAGACCCTCCAGAAGGTGGCGGACGGCCAGGTGGACATCCTCATCGGCACGCATGCCATCTTGGGTTCGAGGCTCAAATTCAAGGACTTGGGACTGCTGGTGATCGATGAGGAACAGAAGTTTGGCGTAGGCGCAAAGGACAAGCTCAAGACCCTCCGCGCCCAGGTGGACACGCTGACCCTCACGGCCACGCCCATCCCGCGGACGCTGCAGTTCAGCCTCATGGGCGCCCGCGACCTCTCGGTCATCTCCACGCCGCCGCCCAACCGCCAGCCTGTCGAAACCACCCTCGCGCCCTTCAGCGAGGAGCTCATCCGGGACGCCATCGCCTACGAAATCAGCCGCGGAGGCCAGGTCTTCTTCGTCCACAACCGCGTCCAGAACATCGCCGAGGTGGCGGGCATGCTCCAGCGCTTGCTCCCGGACGTGCGCGTGGGCATCGGTCATGGCCAAATGGAAGGCAAGCAGCTCGAGGAGGTCATGGCCCGCTTCATCGAGGGCAGCTACGACGTGCTCATCGCCACCACCATCATCGAGTCGGGCATCGACATTTCGAATGCGAATACGATGATTATCAATGATGCGCACCACTTTGGGCTGAGCGATTTGCACCAGCTCAGGGGCCGGGTGGGCCGGTCGAACAAGAAGGCCTTCTGCTACCTGCTGGCCCCGCCGCTGCACATCCTGCCCGACGAGAGCAGGAAGCGCCTGCAGGCCATCGAGCAGTTCAGCGACCTGGGGAGCGGCATCCAAATCGCCATGCGCGACCTGGACATCCGCGGGGCGGGCGACCTCCTCGGTGGGGAGCAGAGCGGGTTCATCTCAGAACTGGGCTTCGACATGTACCAAAAGATTCTCGCGGAGGCCGTTCAGGAGCTCAAAGACGAGGAATTTGCGGAGGTTTTTGAGGAAGAGCGGCGCGCAGGTCGCCGGTACGTCCAGGAGGCCGTTTTGGAGACGGATTTTGCCTTGCTCATCCCCGACGACTATGTCAGCGACATTCCCGAGCGCATCGCCCTGTATCGGGAGCTGGACGAGCTCGACAAGGAGGAGGACCTCACGGCCTTCAAGGCCCGGCTGGAAGACCGCTTCGGGCCCCTGCCCCAGGAGGCAGAGGGGCTCATCGACACCATCCGCATCCGCTGGATCGCGGAGTACCTGGGCATGGAGAAGGTGGTGCTCAAGTCCGACAAGATGATCACGGCCTTCGTGTCGGATGCGGACAGTCCATTCTACGCCGGCCCGGTGTTCCAGCGCATCCTCGAATACCTCAAGGACCACCCCAAGAAGGCCCAGATGTACCAGCGCAACGGCGGCCTGCGGATGTCTTTCGAGGCGGTGACCTCGCCGCACCAGGCCCTGCACATCCTCGAGGACATCGCGGGCATCTCCGCCTCGCAGGCCGCCCCCGAAGCCGGGGTGTCGGCGGCGGCCGCCACGCCCTCCTGATTCCGGCATCCTTTTCCCCCTTAGCTTTGCCTCACCTGCCATGGACGCACTCTCCCAACACCCCGGCCTGCTCACCGCCTTCGGCGTGGGCATCGCCCTGCTGCTCGCGCTCGACTTGGGGTTGTTCAACCGCAGGAGCCATGCGATCAGCAACCGCCAGGCGCTGATATGGACCGGGGTCTGGGTGGGCTTTGCGATGGGGTTTAGCGCCCTGATTTACCAGACGATGGGGGCTGAGTCCTTCGCGCAATTTCAGTCCGCCTATTGGATTGAAAAGGCGCTCTCGGTAGACAACCTCTTCGTATTCATCCTGGTATTCAACTACTTCAACGTCACGGAATCCCTGCAGCACAAGGTGCTCTTCTACGGCATCCTGGGGGCCATCCTGCTGCGGGCCGTGTTCATCTTCAGCGGGGTGGAGTTGATTCGGTTGACCTACCTGCCGGCCATCGAGTGGGGCGGCAAGTCTTACGAAATCAATCTCTTGCTCACAATTTTTGGAGCGGTGCTCATCGTGGCGGGTTGGAAGGCTTGGTTCGCCAAAACCGAGGACGACGGGGAGAAGGACTTCGCCAAGAGCCCCGGAGCGCGGGTGATTCACGCGTTCTTCCGGGTGTCCGAGCACTACGACGGGGACAAGTTCTTCACCCGCGAAAATGGGGTTCGCATCGCCACGCCGTTGCTCGTGGTGGTGGCCGTGGTGGAGTTCACCGACCTGCTCTTCGCGATCGATTCCATCCCGGCCATCTTCGCCATCGCCCCCAACGACCCCTTCATCCTTTACACGTCCAACATCTTCGCCATCTTGGGCTTGCGTTCGCTTTATTTCCTGTTGGCGAATTCGCAGGACCGGTTCTCGAAGCTGAAATATGGTTTGGCCTTGATTCTGGCGTTTATCGGCTGCAAGATGGTGCTGGCGCCGGTGTTTCACGTGCCCACGCCGGTGAGTCTTGCGGTGGTGGGGGGCGTGCTGGTCGTGTCGGTGGCGGCTTCGCTGCTCACCGCCCGCGTGCCGGGGCCGACTCGAGCTGACTGAAGGGCTCGCAACGCCAGCCGCGCTCCCGCAACAGGGCGATGAGGCCTTCCGGGCCGGAAAGGTGGCCGGCGCCCACAGCCACGAACAGGGTCCCGGTGGTCGAAAGGGCCTCGAGTTGGGGCACCCAGGCCCGGTTGCGGTCGGCCAGCAAGGCCTTTGCGAGCGCAGGATAGTCCTCCCGCAGTCCTTCCTCGACCATCAGGTGCAGGGAGTCCAGGCGCTCATGCCGGTAAAGCTGGGCCATGGCGTCCAATTCCTGCAAGCCCCAGGGATCGGGCTCAGCGAAGAGCTCCAGCTGAGATTCGATGGGGATGCCGGTGAGCAATTTCACCTGAAACTGCGCGGATTCCAGCCCCAGGCAGGTCTTTTTGCGCTTCTTCGCCAGCTTCCACAGCTCCTGGTCCACTTGGGTGGCATCGTCGAGGGCCATGGCGAGTACCCCCGGAACCATAAGCACGGGCTGAAAGGCGCAGAGCCGGTCGAAGGTGCGGGGCTTCACCCCCAACGCCAAGGCCTCGCTGCGGACGCGGGCGAAGGTGGAAGGGTCGAGGCGGGCGGACAACGGCGGATCCATCATGGCCAGCCGGGCGACCTCTATTTGTTCAGAAAGGGGCATGTCGGGGAGCACTTCCATCACGAAGTGGTCGGACTGCCGGAGGGCGGTTGTGACTTCGTCGTTGAGGGCGTACTTGCCGGGCACGAGGTGCATGGTGCCGAAGAGGTAGGAGGTGGGGCCGCCGCCGGGGGGTTGGAGGGTCCAGAGGAGCTGGGCGCGCAGGGCGCCGGCGGCCGTGAGGCCGCAGAGGAGGAGGGCCCAACGGGCGGAGGAGAGGAGGGTCTGCATGGGCGTTTGGATGCCGGAGGGCGCCGAAAGTTACACGGAGGGGCGAGCGAGGGAGCGGATTCGGTTGAGCAGGGCGTCGAGGGGCCAGGTGTCGGCGTCGGTGAAGGCGCCGCTGGCGGTGCGGTGGAGGGCCGTGAGCGTGCCGCCGACGCCCAGGGTGTCGCCCACATCCCGGGCCAGCGATCGGATGTAGGTGCCCTTGGAGCAGGCGATGTCCACCGTCACGTCGATGACTCCATGGCCCTTCACCTCGGCCGGGGCCCAGGCCGCCAAGTCCATACGGTGCACCGTCACCGGGACGGGGGGCAGCTCCAGCTCGCCGCCCGCCCGGGCCACCGTGTACGCCCGCCGGCCATCCACCTTCTTCGCCGAGAACAGCGGCGGGCGTTGGAGAATCTCCCCCGTCCAACGGGCGAGGGCGGCCTCGACCTCGGCCGGATTCCCCCAGGCCTCCACCTCCGTCTCCGCGTCGGCGGACGGCGTCTGCGCCCCCAGCCGGATGACCGCCCGGTACCCCTTATCCGCCGCGAGCATCCCGTCGATCTGCTTGGTCATCCGGCCCGTACACACCACCAGCACCCCCGTCGCCAGCGGATCCAGCGTGCCCGCGTGCCCCACCTTGAGCTTGCGAAGCCCCAGGGCGTGGTGGAGCGTACTGCGCACCTTGTTAACCACATCGAACGACGTCCAACCGAGCGGCTTGTCGATGAGCAGCGTCACGCCTTCCACGAAGTCTTCTGGACGATCGAAGTGCATGCCGCGAAGGTACACACCCCGGGCGCCCTTGACGGCCGTCTCGAAATTCACTACTTTCGCACGCCTCTGCAAAGCCCCGCCCACGGGGGGCGGACGCTGCGGAGGGCGCTCTTGATTTCCCGCACCGGCCCATGAAGCTCTCCTCGTTCAAATACGACGTGCCCAAGCACCTCATCGCCCAGTATCCCTTGGAAAACCGGGACGACAGCCGCCTGCTGGTCATCAACCGCGCCTCGGGTACCTTCGAACACAAGATGGTCAAGGACCTCATCCACGAATTCGATGAGGGCGACGTGTTTGTGGCGAACGACACGCGCGTTTTTCCGGCCAAACTCTACGGCAACAAAGAAAAAACCGGCGCGGTCATCGAGGTCTTCCTGCTGCGCGAACTCAACCGGGAGAGCATCCTGTGGGACGTGCTCGTGGACCCCGCCCGCAAGATCCGCATCGGCAACAAGCTGTACTTCGGCGAGAACGACGAGCTCGTGGCCGAAGTCATCGACAACACCACCAGCCGCGGCCGGACCCTGCGCTTCCTCTTCGACGGGTCGTACGACGAGTTCATGGAGATGGTGGTCAAGCTCGGGGAAACCCCGCTGCCGCGCTACATCAAGCGCCCCGTCGAGCCCCTCGACCAGGAGCGGTTCCAGACCATCTACGCGAAGAACCTGGGCGCTGTGGCGGTGCCGACGGCCGGGTTGCACTTCTCGAAGCAGCTGCTGAAGCGATTGGAAATCAAGGGAATTGATTTGGCCTTCCTGACGTTGCACATCGGATTGGGCACCTTCCGACCGGTGGAAGTCGAGGACCTGACCAAGCACAAGGTGGACTCCGAGCAGCTCATCATCGACGCGCTGTGCGTGGACAAGGTGAACCAGGCGAAGGCGGCGGGCAAGCGCGTTTGTGCGCTGGGAACCACCGCGTTGCGGGCCATGGAGACCTCCGTCAGCACCAACAACACCCTGAAGGACTTCCGCGGCTGGACCAACCGGTTCATCTTCCCGCCGCACGACTTCAAGATCGCCGACAGCCTCATCACGAACTTCCACACGCCGCAGAGCACCCTGCTCATGCTGTGCTCGGCGTTCACCGGCCACGACCTGCTCATGGAGGCGTACCAGGAGGCCATCAAGGAGGAGTACCGGTTCTACGCCTACGGGGACGCGCTGCTCATCCGTTGAACTTTTTTGCGTGCGGATGGTTGCATAGGCCAAACCTTTCACGCATGAACCGTTTCCTCCCTCTCCTTCTGGCCTTCGTAGCCTTCGTCGGTCTGGCTTTCCTCCCCGCAAACGACTTGAATGTGGATCCGCGGCCGGAACTGGCCATCGGTGCTGCGGCGCCGCTGGCGGATCAGGCGATGAAAAACGTGGATGGGGCGATGATGAGTTTGGCCTCGAGCAAGGGCGAAAAGGGGCTGCTGGTGGTCTTCTCGTGCAACACCTGCCCGTTCGTGGTGGGCAACGGCGAGAAGAGCGAGGGCTGGGAAGGCCGCTACAACGACCTGGCGAAGTTCGCGGCGCGCAACGACATCGGCATGGTGCTGGTGAACTCCAACGAGGCGAAGCGCGGCGGCGATGACTCTTTCGAGGCGATGGTGGCCCACGCCCAGAAAAACCGCTACGCCATGCCCTACCTGCTCGACGAGAAGCACAAGCTCGCCGACGCCTTCGGAGCCACCAAGACCCCGCATGTCTTCCTGTTCGACGGCGCGCTGAAGCTGGTCTACCGCGGCGCCATCGACGACAATGTCTCCCGCGCGAAGGAGGTGAAGGAGCACTACCTGCGCAACGCCCTGACCCAGCTGGGCAAGGGTGCGCCCATCGCCC
>JBEEPJ010000115.1:0-6747 GCA_041191165.1 Bacteroidota bacterium
GATCGCCCTCCCGACTTCGCACCCGCCGCGCGGGAGGAAGCGCGCTTGGGCGCGGGTTCGTCGTCGTCGTAGACGTCGTACGCGCCATCGCCCGACTCCAGATCCACGAAGGGAAACGCGTCATCGGGTTCCACCTTCTTGCGGTTTCGGGGCCGCGCAGTGGGGTCAGCTGTGGTAGAGGATCGTGAAGCCATGGTGCAACCGATAAAATTATTCTGCTGCAGCCGGGCAGCCGGGAGAAATCAACCGGGGTTTTCCACGGGTTTGTGTGTGAAACGCTGACCGGCTTCCCGCCATTGCATCCCCCGGCGAGAAAATGATGGAAACTTCCTTGCGGGTCAGCGTGCATGCACTATATTTGCAGCCCAATTCACGTAAGATGGCGAAGAAAGGCAACCGCGTACAGGTGATTCTCGAATGCACGGAGCACAAGACCTCCGGCGTTGCGGGTACTTCCCGGTATATCACCACGAAGAACCGGAAGAACACCCCGGAGCGGATTGAGATGAAGAAGTACAATCCGGTGTTGCGCAAGTACACCGTTCACAAAGAGATCAAGTAAGGACATCAAGCAATCTGAGCCATGGCAAAGAAAACCGTAGCATCGCTGCAGACCGGAGGCGGAAAGCAGCACACCAAGGTGATCAAGATGGTCCGCAGTGCCAAGTCGGGCGCGTACACCTTCAAGGAGGAAATCGTCCACAACGACGACGTCAAGGGCTGGTTTGCTAAGAACTGACATATCCGACGGCGGACGCGTTCCGTCGCCGGTTCCACTTGGGGGCCTGTTCCGGACGGAATGGGCCTCTTTTTTATTTTGAAGCCATGAGTTTTTTCAAGCGGTTGTTTGGGAGTTCGGAAAAGAAAGCCCTGGACGAGGGATTGCAGCCCACCAAGAAGAATGTGCTGACGCAACTCGCGCGGGTGTTCACCGGGCGACGGAAGTTGGACGACGACTTGATGGAGGAGCTGGAAGAGGCGCTCATCACGGCCGACGTCGGCGTGGAGACCACCATGCGCATCATCGACCGGCTTCGCAAGCGGGCCCGCTGGGAGGCCTACCTCGAGAACCAAGAGTTGTACGAGATGCTTCGGGAGGTGTTGCTGGACTTGTTCACGGACCTCGATGCGGATGGCCAGGCCCAGCCCGCCCCGTCCGGGTGGGAGGGATTCCATCCCACGGGCCAGAAGCCTTTCGTGGTGATGGTGGTCGGGGTCAATGGCGTAGGCAAAACCACCACCATCGGCAAGCTCGCCCATCGCTTCAAGCAGGAGGGCGCGTCCGTGTTGCTCTCGGCCGCCGATACCTTCCGTGCCGCGGCCATCGACCAGTTGCAGGTTTGGGCCCAGCGGGTCGATGTGCCCATCATCGCCCAGAAAATGGGGTCTGACCCGGCTTCGGTGGCCTTCGATTCCCTCCATGCCGCCGTGGCCCGGGGGTCCGATGTGGTCATCGTGGACACCGCCGGCCGTCTGCACAACAAGCGCGGACTGATGGAGGAGTTGACCAAGATCAAGCGCGTCATGGACAAGGTGGTTCCGGGCGCTCCCCACGAGGTGCTGTTGGTGCTGGATGGCTCGACAGGCCAGAACGCGATTGAACAGGCCAAGCAGTTCTTGGAAGCGACGGAAGTGACAGGATTGGTCATCACCAAGCTCGACGGCACGGCCAAGGGCGGCGTGGTCCTCGCCATCCGCAACCAATTGCACATCCCCGTCCGGTTTATCGGCGTGGGGGAGAAGCTCGGAGACTTGCAGGACTTCGACGCCCGCGCCTTCATCGAATCCCTGTTGCCAGAAAAAATGGAAACGCCCCGTCCGGAGGCGTAATTGCAACCCATCGTTAAGTTCACACGCTATGCGAACCCGCTCTTCCGCACCCCGAAAAGTCAACGTCGTGACGCTGGGCTGTGCCAAGAACCTCTATGACAGCGAAGTCCTGATGGGACAGTTGCGCGCGAACGCGTTCGACGTGGAGCACGAGGGCACGTCCGGTGACGCGGGCATCGTCATCGTCAACACCTGCGGGTTTATCGAGAAAGCGAAACAGGAGAGCATCGATACGATTTTGAGTTTTGCGGAGGCCAAATCCGCCGGCCACCTCGACCGGCTCTACGTCACGGGCTGTCTGAGCGAGCGCTACAAGGATGAGCTCAGCGACGGAATCCCGGAGGTGGATGCCTGGTTTGGCACGCGTGATCTCCCCCGGTTGCTCAAGACGCTCAAGGCAGATTACAAAAAGGAGCTCGTGGGGGAGCGGCTGTTGACCACGCCGGCCCACTACGCTTACCTCAAAATCGCGGAAGGCTGCGACCGGCCCTGCGCCTTCTGTGCGATTCCGCTTATGCGGGGTGGACACCGTTCCACGCCCATGGAGGATCTCGTCGCACAAGCGAAGTCCCTCGCCGCGCAGGGGGTTCGGGAGCTCATCCTCATCGCCCAGGACCTCACTTACTACGGACTGGATTTGTACCGGGAGCGCAAGCTCGCAGACCTCGTGCGCCGCTTGAGCGATGTGGAGGGAATCGATTGGATTCGATTGCATTACGCCTTTCCGAGTGGATTTCCGATGGATGTCCTGGATGTGATGGCCGAGCGCTCCAACGTGTGCAAGTACCTGGACATGCCTTTGCAACATGCCTCCGACGACATCCTGCGGGCGATGCGCCGGGGCATTACCCAGGAGAAGATGGAGGCGCTGATTGGAAACATCCGGGATCGGGTGCCGGGCATCGCCCTGCGGACGACCCTCATCTGTGGATTTCCGGGTGAGACCGATGCGCACCATGCGGATGTGCTGCGGTGGGTGGAGCGGATGCAGTTTGATCGTTTGGGGTGTTTTACCTACAGCCACGAAGAGAACACCCACGCCTATCAACTCGCAGATGATGTGCCCGAGGAGACCAAGCAGGCGCGGGTGGATGCCATCATGGAGTTGCAATCCGGCATCAGCCTCGCGCTCAATTCGCGGCGGGTGGGGTCGGAAGTACAGGTGCTCATCGACCGGGCCGAGGGAGGGGAATGGATCGGCAGAACGGAGTTTGATTCCCCGGATGTAGACAACGAGGTGCGCATCGCCATGGATGGGGTGCACCATTTGCGCGTTGGGGACTTTGTCCGGCTCAAAATTGTGGGGGCTTCTGAGTTTGACCTGACTGCAGATTGGATTCCCGCATGATGGAACAGGTGGAGAAGGGGAGGGTCCTGCCGGTGATGGAGCGTTTCCTGACCATTCAAGGGGAGGGGGCGCATGTCGGAACGTCGGCCTGGTTCATCCGGCTTGCGGGCTGCGACGTGGGCTGCGCCTGGTGCGATGTAAAGGAGAGTTGGGACGCGGCGCGCTGGCCACAGGTGTCGGTGGAAGAACTGGTTTCCGAAGCCCGTGCTTCAGGCGCCCCCATCTGCGTCGTCACGGGCGGTGAGCCTGCGATGCATGTGCTGGAGCCGCTCACGGCAGGGTTGCAGGCTGCGGGTTTGCGCACCCACATCGAGACCTCGGGCGCTCACCCCATCACGGGGCAATGGGACTGGATCACGCTTTCCCCGAAGCGCTTCAAACCCGCGCGTGAGGAAGTGTTTGCTCTGGCCCATGAGCTCAAGGTGGTGGTGGTGAATTCGGCAGATTTGGGCTGGGCCGAGGAACATGCCGCCCGGTTGCAGCCCGAGGCGGTGTGTTTCTTGCAGCCGGAATGGGACCGCCGCGAGCGGGTTTTGGGGCGCATCCTCACCCACATCGCTGGGCATCCGCGCTGGCGGCTCTCCCTGCAGACGCACAAGTACATCGGCGTCCGCTGAGGCTGGGCTTTGCCGGGCCTAGCGCAGTCGTTCCACCACCACTTCCGAGGTGACGGGGTGCGCCCGGCAAAGCCGGATGGGAGGGCCTTCGGGGCCGCGGGGTTGAGACCATAGACCTTCCTGGCAGGCGCCCTTCAGAAGCCGGGCTTCGCATTGGCCGCAGACGCTGCCTCGGCAGGCCGGGGGAACCGGAAAGCCGGCCTCCAGAGCGGCATGCCAAATCCCCCTCCCCAGCCCCAGACTCTCAAAGTTCCACGCCGGGGCGCCCGGCTGCAACACTTGAATCGATGCCTGCGGCCGCGGAGATCCGGGCGGTGCAGCACAATGGTCCTCGGTCAATGGATCCGGGAATCCCAGGTTTTTCCATGCCTCCTTCACCACATGGCACAAGGCTGGATGTCCCGCCACACAGCTGATAACATCCTCTTTGCCGTCCTGAAGGGGGCTCCATTCCGATTGCACCTCTTGCACCAATCGCTGGGGCGTCCAACGCCCCCCTCCATCCTCCTCCAAATCCTCAAAAACAAAGTGCCTCAGCGTGACCTGCCGATGCAAGGCCAAATCCTCGAGGTCAGGCTGCAACAGGATATCCCGGAGCGAACGGTGCGCGGCCAGGAAGGCGATGCGATGGGGTTGCTGTGCAGACAGCAGTCCACGGGCGAGTCCCAACAGCGACGCAGTTCCGATGGCACCACCGATCAAAAACCAGGTGCGGGGGCGGTCATCCCAACCGGCGGGCAAGAGATTCGAGGTAGGCGAGGGGGCCATCAGGACGGTGCCCGGAACCACCTGTCGCAGGAGGTACTGGCTTCCACGCCCTCCCGGCAGTCCCTGCACCACAAAGTCCATCGACGCTTCCCCGGGCGTGGAAATCAGGGCGTAGCAACGAACCAGTCCGCCCGCTAGCGGAAGGTGCAAGGCCAAGTGACTGCCTGGCGGGAAGGCAGGGCAAACAGAACCGTCGGCGGGCACTACGCCGATGCGCACGACATCGGGGCGCAACCGTTCATGTCGCACCACGCGCCACTCCCTCAATTCCACCCCATCCTGCGGTATTCCGACCATGAGCCCTAAACAACGCAAGGGCCGGGGATGTTCACGGCGGCTGACTGCAGCCCGCGTCCTTAGAAGGCGAGCAGCTGTCGCAGTGCCTCGCCCGTCCGCTCCCCAGAATTCAGGACGAAGCGTTCGAGCCCTTCGTTGAGCGGAATGGCCGGCGTCTCAAGCGACCCGACGACCAGGGGCGGGGCATCGAGATGGGTGAAAAGGGTGCTGGCCACCCTTCCCGCCAGCGCTTGGCCAAATCCGCCCTGCACCGGCTCCTCCGTCACGAAGAGCACCCGGTGGGTCCGCTGCACCTCGGACGCGATGAGCTCGAAGTCCACCGGCGCGATGGACCGCAAGTCCACCACCGCCACTTCCCGCCCGGTCGCCCGAGCCTCTGCCTCCGCAGCCTCGAGCGCCCAATAGACCCCGCGGCCATAGGCGACTACCGTCGCGGCATCGCCCGAACGCACCCTGCGGCCTTTTCCGATGGGCACCACGTAGTCGCGGTCCGGCTCGATGCACCGCGCGGCTTCCGTGCCCGGGATCTTGGACCAGTAAAGTCCCTTGTGCTCCAGCACCACGACCGGATTGGGGTCGTAAAAAGCCGCCTTGAGCAGCCCCTTCAAGTCCGCGCCGTTGGATGGGTACACGACCTTGATGCCCCGGATGTTCGCCAGCACCGACTCGATGCTCGAGCTGTGGTAGGGGCCGCCGCTCCCGTACGCCCCGATGGGGACGCGGATGACGCTGTGGATGGGCCATTGGCCGTTCGACAGGAAGTAACTGCGGCTGAGCTCCGTGAAGAGTTGGTTGAGGCCGGGCCAAATGTAGTCCGCAAACTGAACCTCGACCACCGGCCGCAATCCCGCGGCGGACATGCCCGCCGTGCTCCCGATGATGAAGGCCTCCTGGATGGGGGTATTGAACACCCGGTCGTCCCCAAACTTCGCGGCCAGGGTCGCCGCCTCCCGAAAGACGCCGCCCAGCCGGCCGCCGACGTCTTGGCCGTAGAGCAGGGCCTCGGGGTGATCTTCCAGGATCTCCTGCATGGCGTGCAGGGCGCAATCGACCATCAGGGTCTCCTCGCCGCCGGCCGGGTGGCGCTCGCCGCGCTCGGCGGTGATGGGCGTGGGAGCGAAGGTGTGCGCCAGGAGATCTTCGCCCCGGGGTTCCTGGCCGGCCTGGGCCTGGGCCATCGCCGCGGCGACCGCGCTGCGGGCCGCCTCGTGCTCCGCCGCGAGCTCGGCGGCCTCCACCCCGGCTTCCCGCAGCTGGGCTTCCAGCCGCGGAAGGGGGTCCCGGGCGCCGTGCTCCGCCAGGTCGTGCCGATACCACTCCCGCCGCACCCCGCTCGTGTGGTGCCCCAGCAGGGGGACGCGGGCGTGCACCAGCACCGGCCGGCGCTCGCTGCGGGCGATCGCAAACGCCCGCTCCATCGCGGCGCAGGACGCCACGACATCCGCCCCGTCCACCGGGATGAATTCGATGGGCGGGAACGCCGACGCCAGCGTGCCCGCGTCCCCAAACCGAATCTCCGAGGCGTGGGCGCTGATGTCCCACTCGTTGTCCTGGACCAGCCAAACCATCGGCAGCTTCCGCAACGCCGTCATGTGCAGCGCCTCGCTCACCTCGCCCTCCGTCATCGCGGCATCGCCGATGGACAGCAGCACGACCGGCGGTTCGCCGTCCCCGACCACCTCATGGGCGAGCCCCCGCAGCTCGCGGTACTGAATGCCCATGGCGACCCCTGCCGCGGGGATGGCCTGCATCCCCGTGGCCGAGCTCTGGTGCGGGATGCGGGGGAATCCGGGGCGATTCAGTGAGGGGTGGCTGTTTTTGGTTCTTCGTTCGATGAATGGATTGTACTGCTTTGAGAACATTTGATATATTATGTCGTCTTGTTGT
>JBEEPJ010000116.1:0-6697 GCA_041191165.1 Bacteroidota bacterium
TCCCAAAATCTGCACGCAACGTTTGATTTCGTCGGTGATGTGCGGGATGATTTGAACGGTTCTTCCCAGATACTCACCTCTCCGTTCTTTGTCGATGACGGATTGATAGATTCGACCTGTGGTGATGTTGTTCGCTTGTGTGGTGCGAACATTCAGGAAACGCTCGTAGTGCCCCAAGTCCAAGTCCGTCTCCGCTCCATCCACCGTGACGTAACATTCCCCATGTTCGTAGGGGTTGAGGGTTCCGGGGTCGACATTGATGTACGGATCGAGCTTTTGGATGGTCACGGAATATCCCCTGGCCTGCAACAATCGGGCGAGCGAAGCAGATACAATTCCCTTGCCCAAACTCGAACTCACGCCTCCTGTCACAAAGATGTACCGGCTGTTCCGGTGGGTCGGATTCCCTTGAGATTCCGCGTGGAGGAGAGATGACATGGCCCGAATTCGATGGAGGTGAATACGGGGAACAAAGGTAAAGGTGGAAGTCAGTACGCGGCCTGACCTGTGAAGAGATTGTTACAAATTGTGCGTTAATCGGTCGATGACCTTGAATCCGCTGAGGAATTCGCGGGCTACAATGCGAAACAACGTATACCCGGGAATGGCCAACATCATGCCCACCACGCCCCCCAAACTCCCAGCAACGGCGATGACCAGATAGATTTCCAATGGATGCGCGTTCACGCTGCTCGCAAAGATGACCGGTTGGGTAAACAAATTGTCGATGAGCTGTGCGACGAGGTAGGTGATGCCCGCTCCGAGCAGGGCGCCGGCCAATTGATCGGGATAGGCGGCATGCGAGGCTGCCACGAGCAGCATGCCCAGCGCGGTTCCAACGATAGGCCCCACGTAAGGAACCAAGTTGAAGACCCCCGCGATGAGTCCCAATAAGAAAGCATGTTCTGTCCCGACCAGCAAGAGACCGACCGTCACCACGGCGGTGATGATGCCGATTTGGATGACCAGCCCGATGAAATATCGACTCAAGAGGGCGGTGGTTCGATTGAGAATCGTATCCACCTTTGATTCATACCCATCGGGCGTCACGGATGAGATGATGTTCCGAAACAAGGCCCCGTCCTTCAGAAAGAAAAATGACATGAACACGATGGAAAAGACCGCGACCACCAACTCGCCCAGACCGGAGAGAAGATCGGTGAGGAGTTGGGTGATTTGGCCTTCGCCCAACAGCCCGGAAAGCTCATCCATCACATATTGGCTGTTGGGAATGCCGCGCCCGCTCAAGTCCAAATCCCCCAGGTTCTGGTCCAACCAATGCAGTTGCTCACTCAACATCTGATCCAACATCGCCAAGTCCATCTGTCGGACCGTCTCGGCCTGCGCGATGATCATCGGCAGGAAAAGATACAGCAGCGCAGCGGCCACCGCGAGGAAAACCGTGAGGGTGACAGCAGCGGCCAGCCCCGTGGGAATGGGGCGATTGCGCACGCGAATGCGGTGGATGGCGACCACCATGGGCCTGCCCATGAAACTGATGGCCACCGCGATGAGCATGTAGGCGAGCAGATCGCGAAATCTCCAGAGGCCGTACAAGGCCAAACCCGTACCCACCAGCCCCAAGATGGAGCGCCACGGGAGCGTTTTGTTCAGGAAGGAAGCCATAGGGACTTGGGGGTGAGAAAGGAACGAATCTTGCCACACCTGCGATTCAACTGGGCCCAAGGCAGTTCACCGAGGTCGATTTCCACCCAGCCGGAGGTGGGAATTTCGGGCGCTTCGCCCACGAGATAGGCAGCCAGCTCGGATAGACCGGGATTGTGACCGATGACGCCAAGCCATCCCCATTCCTCCGGCTGGCTGCTCAGCCACTCCAGCCAAGTCCAAGCGTCGGCGAGGTAACCCCGGTCCCAAGCAGCAAGGGAGTGCGGGGCATCCATGGCCTCCATGAAAATCGCGCCGGTCTGCTGGGTGCGGGCAGCTGGGCTGACGACCCAATTCCCCGGCCCGGCGCATGCAGGTGCGACCATCCTGGCCACTCTGCCCACTTCTTCAACCCCCCGTGGGCTCAGCGGGCGCTCGAAGTCACGTAATCCGGGCGCTTCGGGTACGGCGTGTCCGTGTCGGAGGAGGAAAATGCGGTGTTTCATTGGGACGGATGCGCCAATTTAGCCGCATTCTTCGATATGTTCTTGCTAAAATATTATTTAGCCTCGCCTAAAATTCTTACATTTGGGCATGATGCAATCCATTCCTACCCCCAGCCAAGCGGATCATCTCAAAGGAATCTATCATCTTTCGCAGGATGCGGATTGGGTAAGCACAAACGACTTAGCGGCTCACATCCAAAGCCGACCGGCTTCGGTGACGGGGATGATCAAGACGTTGCAATTGCAGGGCTGGGTGGCGCATCGCGCCTATCACGGGGTGGCATTGACGGAGTCCGGCAGGCGTTGGGCGCTCGAGCTGGTGCGAAGTCACCGACTATGGGAGGTGTTTCTCTGTGAGCGTTTGGGATTTGATTGGCATGAGGTGCACGACCTCGCGGAGCAGCTCGAGCACGTCAGGGGGAGGGAATTGGTGGAGCGATTGGATCGCTACCTCGGGAACCCATGTTGGGATCCCCATGGAGACCCGATTCCTTCGGCATCGGGCGAGATGCCCACCCGCGTTCGGTGGATTTCCGCGGCGGAATTGCCCGTGGGCAGCCGGGCCACAGTGACGGGCATGCACACGGTGCACGACACTTTCCTGCGGCATCTCGACGCCCTTCTGGTGCGCCCAGGATTGCGATTTGAGGTGCTCAATCGCTCCGAATTCGATGGTTCCGCTGAGGTGTTATATCAAGATGGAAAAAAGTTTATTTGGAGCGTGCAGACATCTGAAAATCTATATGTTCAAATCATTGAATGAAGTAAAATGAATGAGTTGATTGCTTGGTTTGAGGGGATGCCTGCCGTGCAGGCAGCTGCCATTGCCACCACTGCCACCTGGTTGCTTACCGCAGCCGGGGCTTCCGTGGTTTTCTTGTTCCGGGAAGTGAGTCGTTCTGCGCTGGATGCGATGCTGGGATTTACGGGAGGCGTGATGGTGGCAGCGAGTTGTTGGTCCCTGCTGACCCCGGCCATCGAAATGAGCGATGGCGAAGGATTGAGCAAGGCCTTGCCTGCGGTCCTCGGGTTCTGTGCCGGGGCGCTGTTTCTCTTTTTGCTGGACAAGTGGTTGCCGCACTTGCACATCAACTTTGCCAAGGAAGAGGCGGAGGGGGTTTCGACTCCCTGGCGCAAGAGTACCTTGCTCGTGCTGGCCATCACCTTGCACAACATTCCGGAGGGATTGGCGGTAGGCGTGCTTTTCGGAGGGGCGGCATTGGGGATGGAGGGGGCCACTGTCGCGGGGGCCGTGGTGCTTGCGATGGGGATAGCCATTCAGAACTTCCCCGAGGGATTGGCCGTGAGTGTTCCGCTGCATCGCAGCGGCATGTCCCGGGCGAAGGCCGCCTGGTATGGTCAGCTCAGTGCGATTGTCGAGCCGGTGGCTGGGGTGGTGGGGGCGCTTGCGGTGATTCAGATGCAGGCCATCCTTCCCTATGCACTTGCTTTCGCAGCAGGCGCGATGATCTATGTGGTTGTGGAAGAGGTCATCCCCGAAACCCAGCGGGATCGGTACACGGATCTCGCTACGCTTGGGTTCATCGGCGGTTTCGCGCTGATGATGCTGCTGGATGTGGGGCTGGGTTGAAAGACCTGGGGTGGGCCGGCTGAAATGAACGGGAATTTCAAGGCTGGCCAGGCCACTTTGCACCGCCAAACCAGCCACTGCTCATGAGCAATACCGTTTGATTCTCTAGACCTTCTGCTTCCCAGAGGGATTTCAGCTCATCGGGATGGGTCACGACGTGAAGCTGGGGATTGGCGAAAGCTTCCTTCACGTAAGCTGCGTCGAGTGGGGGCATGTTTTTGTGGGCCAAAACCGCAGGGTCGAAGAAAACATAGGCGCGGTCCGCGGCATCCAATGCGCCTCGGTAGGTGGGAAGAAAGTCACGGTTGAGGCTGGAGAAGGTGTGCAATTCGAAGTAGGCCACCAGTTCCCGTTGGGGCTGGGAGGCTTTAACCCCGGCGACGGTGGCCCTCACTTTCGAAGGGGCATGGGCGAAGTCGCGATAGACATCGAATGTCTCCCCTTTCTGCCATGATTCCAATCGCCTGGAAGCCCCGGAGAAATCGGCCATCGCGGATTGAAACTCCAAGGGGTCCAAGCCCAAGGCGACCGCCAATGCCCGCGCGCCCGCCCAGTTTTGGTAGTTGTGGGTGCCGATGAGCAGGGTAGAGGCCTCTGTGCCATCCGCCGCAGTCAGGAGGGTTTGATTCCCGGTTCCAGGTCGATGGGAGGGCGTGGTGTAAGGTATGAATGTGAGGTCCGTTCGTGGGCACCGACCGATGACCTGGGCCAAGGTCGCGTCCTCCGCACACCAGACGACTTGCGCTCCTTCCGGCAGTGTATCCAAGTAGCGATCAAAAAGGGAAATGTAGGATTCTTCGGTTGGAAATACGTTGATGTGATCCCATGCAACTCCTGTTAAAATAGTTAGTTGCGGCTTGTAATGAAAAAACTTTGGACGAGAATCAATGGGGGAGCTAAGGTATTCATCGCCCTCGAAAATGGCCACAGGGGCATCCTTCGAAAGGGCGACCATGCGTTCGAATCCAGGCAATTGGGCGCCCACCATGAAATCGAACGTTTTGCCCGCTTTCCGGAGCACATGCAGCAGCATGGAGGTCACGGTGGTCTTGCCGTGGGATCCTCCGACGACTACCCTGAATTTCTCACGGGTGGCTTCATAGAGAAACTCGGGATAGCTGTAGATCCGCAGATTCAGGGCCTGAGCTTGGTGCAATTCGGGATTGTCCACTCGGGCGTGCATCCCCAGGATCACAGCGTCCAATTCCGAATGGATGGCCTCAACCCGCCAGCCCTCTCGGGGTGGCAAAATCCCGGCGGCGGCCAGTCGGCTTCGCGAGGGCTCGAGGATTTGGTCGTCGGAGCCTGTGACTTCATGGCCGGCGTGTTGTAACGCCAACGCGAGGTTGTGCATGGCACTCCCGCCAATCGCAATGAAATGGATGCGCATGTTCCAAATTTCTCTCAACCCCACGCCTTCAGGACAGGGGGGGCAAGCGATTTATTCACATCCCGGGCGGGTTATGCGGGTTGGCTGACCCAGCGGATTTGGGCGCCTAAGTCTTCCAAATCATCGAAAAAAGCGGGATAGCTCTTGGCGACACATTCCGCACCTTCGATTTCGATGGGGGCGCCCGCGAGGCCCAGCAACGCCGCAGCCATGGCCATGCGGTGATCGTCGCCGGCGTGAATGCGCGCGGGAAGTACCTTTTCCTGCCCTTTTCGAGGATGGATGACCAGCGCGTCATCCTCGCGCGTCACTTGGATGCCTGCGCGTTTCCAGGTTTCGATGATGGCCGTGGCCCGATCGGATTCTTTGTAGGCCAAACGTCGAGCACCCCGCAACCGGCTGGGCTTGTCTGCGAAGGCGGCCAGTGCAGCGAGCACCGGAAACAAGTCCGGGCTGTGTTCGAGATTGACGTCGAATGCCCTGACGGGCCGCTTTGCTACCTGAATGCCCGAGTCGGTGCCACTCGCGGCGCCACCTGCGAACAAAAGCGCGCCGCGGATGGCCTCGTCCGCCTGGGTGAATCGGTTGTCGAGCCCCTCGACGGTGAGAACGGGATCCGCGGCCAGCATGCCTGCGACCAGCAGCGCGGCCGCCGCACTCCAATCGCCATCGATTCTCAGGTCTTGGGGGGAGTAGGTTTGGCCTCCACGGCAGAAAAAAACACCTTCGGAGACGGTCGCAACTTGAATTCCGAAGGCCTGCAGCACTTCCAGCGTCAATTCGACGTAGGGAAGGCTCACGGGATGGTCTACGGTGAGGCGGCTGTCCCCGCGCAAGGTGGGCAGGGCCATCAGCATTCCGGAGGCGAACTGCGAACTGACAGCTCCGTCGACCTGAAATTCTCCGGGTTGCAGGGGTCCGCGAATCCGCAGTGGCGGCTTGCCATCGGCGGTCGTGAAGATGCCCTCAGCCCCTTTCATTCGTTCCAACGCATCGAGTGGGCGGCTCAGCAGGGAACCCGTTCCGGTCAATGTCACCTCGGTGGTGCCACAGCCCGCTATCGGGGCCAACATCCGAATGCCAAGTCCCGACGCATCCAATGAGATGCTAGAGGATCGGGGCGTGGGAACGCCGCCAAAGCCGGTGATGCGCACGTCCTGCTCCCCCAATTCGACCTCCGCCCCCAATGCGGCCACGGCGCCCAGCATGGCCGTTACATCATCGCAATCCCCGATGTGGCGAATCATGCTGGACCCCGAGGCCAAGGCGGCCGCTGCGATGGCCCTCTGCGCCACGCTCTTGGAAGGGGGGGCAACGACGGTTCCCCGCAATGCGGAAGGAGATACGCGTAAAATCATCGTGCCAAGGGCTTTCTGGCCTGATAGATCGTGGCAATCCCGCCTGTGACCGGTGTGGCCTGAATGTCAACGTAACCGTTTTCCCGGAGGATGGTGATGAAGTCATCCCCTTCCGGAAAAATGGCCACACTTTCTGGAAGGTATCGATAGGCTTGGCTGTCTTTTGAAACCCAGCGTCCAACGGTGGGCATGATGTGCCGGAAGTAAAATCCGAAGAGCTGTTTCATCGGAAACTTTCTAGGACGAG
>JBEEPJ010000117.1:0-6596 GCA_041191165.1 Bacteroidota bacterium
GAATCGATCACCGCCTCCTCGGTGGCCTCGACCGGCACATCGGCCGTCAAGTTGCCCTGGTTGAAGTCGGCCCTTTTCGCCTGACCCTCCCGGAAACTCTCCACGGTGAACACCTCCGAAAGCGCGTTGACCGCCTTGGTTCCCACCCCGTTGAGCCCCACCGACTTCTGAAACGCCCGCGAGTCGTACTTGCCGCCCGTGTTGATTTTCGAGACGCAGTCGATGACCTTGCCCAGCGGGATGCCCCGACCGAAGTCCCTGACCCGCACCTCGCCGTCCCGGATGGAGATGCGGATGGACTTTCCGTGCCCCATCGCATGCTCGTCGATGCTGTTGTCCACCACCTCCTTGAGCAGGACGTAGATGCCGTCATCCGCGGATTGTCCGTCCCCCAACTTGCCGATGTACATGCCCGGGCGCATCCGGATGTGCTCCTTCCAGTCGAGCGATCGGATGTTGTCCTCTGTGTACGATTGAGCCGCTTGCTGTTCCGCCATTTCGCGTGCAAATTAGGCCCATTTTTCAGGCCAAACCGTCTTCTCCTCCCCCATTTTATCCACAACCGCCGGCGGGTTTCCCGCATCCCAACTCCCGCGGTTGCGCCGTAACTTCGTGGCATGGAAACGCCCATCGCACAACTGGAACCCCGGCCCCTTTGGCAGTCTTTCGCGGCCCTCAACGCCATTCCCCGCCCCTCGAAAAAGGAGGCGCAGGTGGTGGCCTGGCTCCGTTCCCACGTCGCGTCGCTGGGACTGACCTCAGAGGTAGATGCGGTGGGCAATGTGCTGGTGCGCAAACCGGCCACCGCCGGGATGGAAGGCCGCGCGACCGTGGTGCTCCAATCGCACCTCGACATGGTCTGCCAGCAGAATGAAGGCACGGGCTTCGACTTCGAGCGCGAAGGCATCCGGATGCGGGTGGACGGCGACTGGGTGCGGGCGGAGGGCACCACGCTCGGGGCCGACAACGGCATCGGGGTGGCCGCGATCCTCGCCCTGCTGGCCTCGACCGACATCGCCCATCCCGCGCTCGAAGCGCTCTTCACCATCGACGAGGAGACGGGGATGACCGGAGCGCTGGGTCTGCAGGGCGGGTGGCTCACGGGGTCCATTCTGCTCAACCTCGATACGGAGGACGACGACGAGCTGTCCATCGGCTGCGCCGGGGGCATCGATGTCACCTCGCGCGGCACCTACGTCCCCGAACCCGTCGCGCCGGGCGCGCTGCGGGTGTCGCTGGCCGTTTTCGGCGGCAGCGGCGGCCACTCGGGCATGGACATCCACAAGGGCATTGCGAACGCGAACAAGGTCATGAACCGGTTGCTGTTGGTGACCGGGGAGCTCTTCGATTTTCGCATCGCCACCTTGGAGGGCGGCGGGCTTCGCAATGCCCTGCCCCGCGAGTCGCGGGCGGTGCTCGTGTTGGATACCGAGGACCGGGAAGCCTGGGCGCGGGCCGTGGCCGAAGCTTGGCGGGAAGTGGCCGCGGAGCATGCGTTGACCGATCCGGGTTTGGCCTACAGCATCACCGACCTTCCGGAAACGGCCGCCACCGGCGTGCTGCCCGAGGACGTGCAGGAGGCGCTCCTGATGGCCATCGCCGCCGTGCCCGTGGGCATTCACCGCATGAGCCCCGCGATGCCCGGGCTGGTCCAAACCTCCAACAACCTCGCCCGCGTCACGCTCGGCGACGGCTCCGTCACGCTGCACTGCCTCACCCGCAGCAGCGTCGCTTCCGAGAAGCACGACCTGGTGCGGACGATCGCCGCCGCTGCGGGGCTGGCCGGCCTCGCCACCGAAACCGCTGGCGGATACCCGGGCTGGGAACCGCGCCCCGACTCCCCCATCGTCGCCTTGATGCGCGAAGTGTACCGCGGGCGCTTCGGCGCTGAACCTCGGGTCCAAGCCTGCCACGCCGGGCTGGAATGCGGCATCCTGGGCACCAACTACCCCGGGCTGGACATGGTGAGCTTCGGGCCCAACATCCGCGGCGCCCACAGCCCGGACGAGTGCGTCCAAATCTCCTCCGTCCAAAAATTCTGGGGCTACCTGCTCGAGGTCCTGCAACGCATTCCCGCCCACCATGGCTGAGTCCCGTCCCCTGATTCTCGTCACCAACGACGACGGCATCAACGCGCCTGGCATCCTGGCGCTGACCACGGCCATGAGCCGGTTGGGCGAGGTTTGGGTGGTGGCGCCCAACAGTCCGCAATCGGGCATGGGGCACGCGGTCACCATCGGGAACATCCTGCAGATGGAGGAAGTGGCTTACCCCGTGGCGGGGGTGCGGGCCTTCGCCACCAGCGGCACCCCGGTGGATTGCGTCAAGCTGGCCATCTATAAAATCCTGCACCGCAAGCCGGACTTGCTGGTGAGCGGCATCAACCACGGGAGCAACAGCTCCATCAACGTCATCTACAGCGGCACCATGAGCGCCGCGGTGGAGGGGGCGGTGGAGAACATCCCCTCTGTGGGCTTCAGCTTGCTCGATCATGCCCGCGACGCGGACTTTTCCGCAGCCCAGGATGTGGCGCGCCGGGTCGCCGTACAGGTGCTCGCCCACGGCCTACCCACCGGCACCTGCCTCAACGTGAACATCCCGCGGTTGCCCTTGGCCCAAATCGCCGGCATCCAGGTGTGCCGCCAGGCCGCGGGCTACTGGGAAGACGCCTTCGTCGAGCGGGAGAGCCCGGGGGGCGCGAAATACTACTGGATGACCGGAAAATTTCAGACCCCGGACCAGGGACACGACACCGATGAGTGGGCGCTGGCCCATGGCTATGTGAGCATCGTCCCCACGCAGTTTGACCTGACCGCGCATCACGCAATCGCCCCGCTCAACACCTGGAATTTCGAATGAAAGCGCTGCAATCTCCCTTCGTCGGCTGGCTCATCGGCGTGCTGATGGGGCTGCTCGGAACGGGCGTGGGCCTGGGCCTGCTGACCGTCTGGTGGTGCACCGCCAACGACATGTCATATCGATTTTTCATTGAGGAAGTTTTCTTGCGTGGTCAGTTGTATCAGGACAGCATCTTGACCCTGAGCATCCTCTTCAACGTGCTGATATTCTACATTTTGCTGCGCTTCGATCGGCTACAGTGGGCGAGAGGGGTGTTGACCGTGGTGTTGATCAGTGTGCCTTTGGTGGTTTGGCTTCAATACAAAAACCTCGGGAATTGAGGCGCATCTTCATCGTGGCCGGTGAAGCTTCCGGTGACTTGTATGGAGGCCAAATCGCCTCCGCCCTCCGCGCCCTCGACCCCGACTGGGAGATGCAGGGTTGGGGGGGCGAGCACATGGAAGCGGCCGGGGTGAAGGTGACCCGGCATTACCGGGAGCTGGCGTACATGGGATTCTGGGAGGTGCTGAAAAATCTGCGCACCATCCGGCGCAATTTGAAGCAGTGCGAGGCGGAGATGCTGGCTTTCGAACCGGACTTGTGGTTGGGCATCGATTTTCCAGGGTTCAACCTGCGGGTGGCGGGGAAGGCGAAGGCGGCGGGGGTGCGGACGTACCATGTGATTTCGCCGCAGGTTTGGGCTTGGCGGCCGGGGCGGATCCACGGCATCGTCCGGGTCATCGACCGAATGCACGTGGTGCTCCCGTTCGAAGAGGAGCTGTATAGCCGGCTCGGGGCGGATGTGCGGTTCGTCGGGCACCCGCTGCTCGATGTGGTGGCGCAGGTGCCGGCGGAGGCGAAGGCGGACGGGCCCTTGCAGGCCGATAAGCCCCTGCTGGCCTTCTTGCCGGGCTCGCGGAGCCAGGAACTGCAGCACCACCTGCCGCTGCTCATCGCCTTGGCGGGTCGGTTCCCGGATTTTCAACCCGTCATTGCCGGCGCGCCCGGGCAGCCGCCTTCTGCCTACGCCAAGGCTGAGGCCGCCGGCATCCCGGTCCTGTTCGGGGCCACCCACGCCCTGATGCGGCGCGCCAGGGCCGGGGTCGTGACCTCAGGTACCGCGACGCTGGAGGCGGGGCTCTTTGCGCTGCCCCAGGTGGTGATGTATCGGACCAGCGGTTTGACCTACGCCATCGCCCGACGTCTCGCGCGCGTGGACTACATCTCGCTGCCCAACTTGCTCCTCGGTCGGCGGGCGGTTCCGGAGCGCATTCAACAAGATTGTACGGTGGAGCAGCTCGAAAAGGACCTGCGGACGATATGCGAGGTGGATGCGCCGGCGCGGACGGATCAACTCAACGCCTATGCAGCGCTCTCCAAACTGCTGGGCACGCGGGGGGCGGCAGACCGAATCGCCGCATCCATCGCCGAGTGCCCGGCCCGCAATGCCCAGCGGGAGGAGGCGGTTGACCGCGGCAAGCGCATGGCATCCTGGGGTGGGTTGGCTCTCTGGCTTGGTCTCTCCCTTCAGGCGGCAGCTCCGCCTCCCCTCCTCAACCCGGTTCTGGCCCCAGTCACCGCCGTCTCTGGCCTTCCCATCACCGGGCCGGACAAGGTGCGCATAGGCCTGTTCGACAGCGCCTTGCCCCGCGCGCTGGTGCTCGAACCGCTCGATGGGGCTTACCAAGTCCTCAACCGCGCCGGGCAGGTGATCGACACCCTAGAAGGCCGCTGGAGCATTCAGGTCCACCCGAGCCAACCCGGAAAATGGGAGCACGACGGTCAAGCCCTCGACTACGCCTATTTCCGGCCGCTGGTGGCCGATAGCCGATTGCGCATCGACCCCGCGGGTCCTATGCACGCACAGCATCATCCGGGTGGACTTCACGTGCTTCGCGAAGGGGACAAGTTGCGCTGCATTCTGGATGTGGCGCTCGATGACTACCTCGTAGGCGTGCTCTCCGCCGAGGCCGGCAAGGGCCATCATCCCGAGTTCTACCGGGCGCAGGCCATCGTCAGCCGCACCTACACCCTGACCTCGATTCAGCGCCATGCAGGCCAGGGATTCAACCTCTGCGATGCCGTGCATTGTCAAGCGTATCATGGCATTTCCAACGCGAACGAAATCCAGCGCGACGCGGTGCGATCCACCAGCGGTCTCGTGCTCTTGGATCGCCAGGGCGCCCCGATTACGGCTGCTTTTCACAGCAATTGTGGAGGCCAAACCCAAGGCGCAGAAAACGTTTGGCAACGCCCCCTGCCCTACCTCGTCGGGGTACAGGACACGTTCTGCCTGGCCATGCCCCACTGCCAGTGGGAGAAGTCGGTGCCGATGAGCCAGTGGGAGGCGTGGTTGCAAGCCCAGCCCGGTCCAGCCCCCGCTTCGCTCCAGTTTCTGCCCACCGACCGGGTCAACGACTTGCCCGATGACCGGGCCACCATTCGGGCCGCAGAGGTGAGAAAGGCCTTCGCGCTGCGTTCCTCGTACTTCGTCACCCTGGCCCAAGGCGACACCGTCCGGTTCATCGGCAAGGGGTTCGGTCACGGGGTAGGCATGTGCCAAGAAGGGGCGATGAACCGGGCTCGGCATGGCGCTACGGCCCATGAGATCCTGCACACCTATTACACGGGCGTCAAAATCGCCGACCTGCATTCCATGCGGCTCCTCGCACCGGCCATTCCCGAGCCCATCCCCCCTGCGCCCGGCGACGCTCCCCTCTCGGGTTCCGGCCACGGCGGCTCTCCCCTACCGGAGTGACGCCTTTCGCTTCACCCCGGCTGGTGCACCACCAACCGCACTTCCCACCGCTGGCTTCCGCCCGCTGGGAGCGCAAGGGACCAGCGCATGAGGTTGCGCGCCTGCATCCATTCCCCCCCCGCCGCTTCCCGAACCTCGATGCGGAAAGAACTGTACGCATTCAAAAAGTCAGGGGTCAGGATGTCTTCCACTTGTAGGTTCACGGGCACATCCTTCAAATTCGCCGCATCATAGCGGTAGACGATGTGGTGTTTCTGACGGCGCACCCATCGGCGGTTGTGGGTTTCCTGCTGCAAGGTGGTCCGCTGCACCCGGACATCGGCGTCCCGGCCCAAGGACACCGTGAGCGAATCGGATTCCACGGGTAGTTCCAGCCGACCGCTGCCCACGTAGAGGTCTTCCACGCGCATTTCCATGTGGCCCGGAATGAGATTGTGCGCCGCCCAGTCAGCCACTCGGATGCGCCGCTGGGCCTCCGGTCCCTGCGCGGGATCCGCGCCGTACGTCATCACCGCGGGAAGCGAGAGGCGATCCACAAGAACGCGATGTAAGGTGTCTCCGGTGGGGACCGTCACCGGACGGCCCGGGTTCCATACCCCCCTTACCCCGCCTGTCGCATCCATGGGACCATTCGCCCCCATCGCAGATAAACCGAGCGGGGAGGCGTTGACAGAAACGGAAGTCTCAGCGGCGGAAACAGTGCTTACTCCCCGGATCCGCTCGATGCGAACCTCTTGAATTCGGTCCAACTGACCATCCAACATCTGCAACTGCATGTCCTCCTCGAGATCCATTCCCTCCTCGCCCTTCGACGCCTCGTCCGTGAAGGTGACCGTCACCACCCGCCGGTTCGCCCCCAGAGGTGTGCCGGCTGCAAAACGCACCGGAA
Organism: Bacteroidota bacterium; assembly: GCA_041191165.1. Classification (GTDB taxonomy): domain Bacteria; phylum Bacteroidota; class Bacteroidia; order Flavobacteriales_D; family Sanyastnellaceae; genus CAMCYM01. Next base: position 6,486 of record JBEEPJ010000117.1, read on the forward strand.
TCCCACTCCAGTCAATGCCGGTGGATTGACGGACTTCAGCCGATCGCTCCAGCTCCAACAACCCCGCATCGCGCCAGCGCACCGCATAAAGGGGAGCCCAATGCGCACCGG
>JBEEPJ010000118.1:0-6548 GCA_041191165.1 Bacteroidota bacterium
TCCAGCAAGGTCCAGGGGCGCGGGGCGCCAGGGGTATCCTCGCCGCGCAGGTGCCAGCCGTTGCCCTGTGCTGTGGGGTTGGGCCAAGCGGTCACCGCAGTCGCTTCGATGGTGGCTTCGGAGATGCCGTTGGGGTTGACGCTGAGGTTTTGGTAGCGGGCCGTCACGGGCAGTCCGAAGGCGGTCGTGACCTCGAGCAGGGGGAAACCCTTGCCCTGTCCCCACCACTGATAGATGACCTGCTCCCGGTCGAAGGCAAAGGGCGTTCCGAGGTCAGGGATGAGCAGGCTGTCCGATGCGTTGAGCAACGTGCGGGTGCGCAGGACCGGGAAGCTGCCTCCGGGCAAGAGGAGCGTGCCGTAGCCGTCGGCTGTGATTTGGCGGGTTTGGTCTAACCAATAACCGAGAACCCCTTGCAAGTCCAGGGCGAACGAGGCAGAGCTGTTGAGCGACGCGCCGTAGCTGCAGGGCAGGGGCAGCAACTCGTCGATGTCGCTGTAGGTCACCGGCAGGTCGAAGCCGCTGGAGGTCAGCCCCACACCGCAGATGGTGTAATGGTTTCCGTCGGTCTGGTAGAAGTTGTTAAATCCGTCGATGGGGATGTCGATGGGAAGCTGGCCGCCGAAGTCCGGGAAGGTCGTGGGCAGGAAGAAGTCGCTCTGGTAGGCGGGGTTGAAAGGGCTGTTGAAGGTGAACAGCGCGGTGATGGAGGCGGCACTCAGGGGCTGAGGCGTGAGCGGCGCGTCGTTGAGGGGCTGCAAGTCGCTGAAGTCCCAAGTGGCGTTGGGCCCCGCGGCCTCCAGGTCAGAAAGCGGCGCTGTGGCATCCACCAGCGGATAGGTGACGCCGGCTTGCGGCATGTCGGCCGAGGTCAGCTGGAAGGGGGCCTGTGCGCGGGCCGCGGTGGCCAGTGCGAAGGCAAGCAGAAGCAGGGAGGGGCGGGTCATGGCAAAGCGAAATAGAGGACTACAGTTCCTGAGGTTGAAAGGTAAGGAAATCTATATCAAGGGGAACGGAAGGAATGTGCAGGGGCATGGGTTACCGCTCCGGGGTGGGGGAGGGGTCGGGCGTGGGTTCACTTTCGACTTTCGTTTCGGGTTCGGCGGGCGGTGTGGCGCGGCCCTCTTCCGGAGCATCGTCGCTTGAGTTGCGGGGCTGGCGCCGCCCGCGAAACATGTCCCGGAAGTAGGCAAATTCCTTTCGGTATCGCACACCTACCCCTTGCGTAGAGGTGCCCTCTTGCCCGGGAATGATCGGATTCATCTGGGTGTAGCCGGTGACCTGGAAAGCGCCGCCCGGTTTGAGGTCGTAGCTCACGCGCACGTCCTGCACCTGGAAGTCCTGGGCGTTGCCGCCCGTGAGACGCTGGGTGCCTACGGCGCCTTCGATTTGGAGGCGGTCGTCGAGCAGGCGGGTGCTGAGGGCCACGGCCAGCGCCTGTTCCCCGCTGACGGCATCCGCTCCGTAGTCGAGCCCGACGTCCAGGTCGTTCGAAGCCTGCGAAAGCCAGTTGCCCACCTGGGCGGCGAGGAAATCCGTGCTTCGCTCTTGCAAGCCCGTCGTTCCGATGGCGGCGGTGGTGGGGTCGGGGGAGAGGAACTGCTGCAGCACCAGCAAGCTGATGGCCTGCCGGTTGAGTTCCTCCTCGTTGATGAGCGCACTTTCTACGAGCGCTTGGATGCGTGTATCCGCCTGGGGAACTTTGATTTGGAACCCGATATCCGGCCGCATCAGATTGCCCTGCAGTCCCAAGACCAAGTCCACATCCATGCGCCCCGGCAACCCGGTTTCGTTGGGGAGCAGCTCCTGCAGTCGGGTGCGGACCCGATAGCGGGTGTCGAGATCGATTTCGGCGGCGTAGGGATCCCCGAACCAGGTGATCGTCCCCCCGGGGTCCACCACGAACTTCTTGTTGATGACGTTTTGCAACGTAAACAAATAAGATCCCTGCACCACCTCCAGCCCGCCCGTCATGGCGAAGCGTTCGAAGTCATCGATGTTGAGGTTGAGGGCGCCGCGGACAGCACCTGTGATCTCATCGCCCACCGCTTCGTCGAAGATGATGCGCGCAGTAGCCGCTTCCGTGATGTCCAGGGCGAGGTTGAGGCGGATGCGGGTGGGATTGGCGACTTTCTGTTCTGCTGAGTCGACCACCGGGCTGCGAAACTGGATGAAGTCGGCGTAGGTGGCATCGACCGCGCCATCGAGCGGCAGGGCGAAGACCGTCCCGGATTCCGTGCGCAACCGGGCGTCGATGTTGAGCCGGTCATCGTAGCCGAAGACGTTGAGGTCGCCCGTGGCATAGGCCGTCCCGAAGAAGTAGTCGTTGTCCTTGCGCGTGAGCTCCATCAGGTGCATGGGTTCTTTGCCCAAGTCCAAACTCACATCATAACTCCACTTTTCGAACTGCGTATGCAACAGCGTGCCAGTCAACACCGCGCGGTGCCCTTGGTCATCCGTGAAGACCCAGTTGTCCAACCCGATGAAGTCGGGGTCCAGCACCAGGGCGCCCTGCAATCCGAAGGTGGTGCCGAGATAGCCGATGCGGGCCGTGGCGTCGTTGGCGGCGAGCCGGCCGCGGAGCACCGGGGCTTCATAGGTGCCGGTGATGTCCACGCGGCCGGAAAGTCCGCCGCTCAGGGCGAGCTCGTCCGGGTCCACCACGAGGGCGGTCCACGCAAGGGGCAGGTCGCGGAGCTGGGCCCGCAGCCGGATGGGCGCATTCATCTCAAACGGCGTCCGCCCCGACACGGAAACCCGCTCCCGCCCCCCTTCGTGGGCAGACACCCACACCGACCCGCCCTCGAGATTGCCCTCCCAGCCGGCTTGCAGTTTCTCGAGCCGCGCCTCGCCCACCACCCCGTCGAGCACTTGGGCATCCGCCCGCAGCGACCAGTCGCCCAGCGGCGCGCACACTTCGGCCTCCGCCTTCAATTCCCGCCAAGCCAGCGCCGGTACCCCCCACCGCGACAAATCCGGCATGTGATCGCTTTGCACCCAAACCTTCACGGCGTCATGGCTCTCCGGTCCCACACTTCCCTCGAGTTCGATGGCGATGCCCTCGCCCTCCCAGCGGAAATTCTCGAGCCGCCCCCGCCACCCCGCGGCACTCGGCGTCCACGACATACAGGCCGGCACATCGCTCAGCACCAGCTGCTCCCCACCCAACGGCACGGTCGCCTCATACAAGTCCACCCACCAATCCTCCCCCACGGAAGACACCTCCGAGCGGATCATCAGCGGCTCATCGTCCCAGCCCGCCCAGGCCAAATCTATTTTCCAAGTCGAATCGGCGTGGACATCGATGGCGAGGTCCGTCAGCAGGGATTCCCCGGCTTGGGTGACGCGCTGGGTTTGGACTGTGCCGAAGAGTTCGTAAGACGTTCCATCGAGCTCCAGAAAGACGTCTTCCGCCGCCCAATCCTCCCAACCTACTTTGTCGCTGTCGATCCGCGCCGAGATGCCGCGTTCCCCCAATCGCGCTTGGACGGAGGTTCCGTCGGCCAGGGTCAACGGAAGCTGCAACACTGCCGCCACCGGTTCGAAGCGCCTCAAGGAGAATGAAGTGGCAAAAACGGGGACTGCCACCTGCTTCTCGGCCCGGGTCCGCTGGTGGTCAAGCCATGCGGTCCACTGCGCGATATCGGTGGAGGTGCGCAGGTTGCCCTGGGTCAGGTCGGACTCCCAACGGGCTTCGGCGATGGCTCCGTCCCACGACCCGAAGAGGTCGAAACGCGAGATCATCCGGGGCACCCCACCGTCGAGCAATAGGGCGTTTCGAAGTCCCATTTTGAATCGGTATTGCCCCCGGCTGTCGCGCCTGAGTTCAAGGTCATTTTGGGCCACGAGCTTCCAATCGGCGCCACTCCCGGGTTCAATCCCTTCCCACTCGCCCTGGATGCCCAGCTCCCAGTCGCCATCGTCGCCGGGTTCCCAGGTGAATGCCTCGCGCATGGGCCACAGGCCGCCTTCGCTCTGCAGTTCGCCCGTCCACCGACCCGGAAAGCGCGCCGTTCCTGCATCTCCCTCGCCGCGCCCGGCCTCCCAGGTGCCCTTCGCCCCCCATTTGCCCAGCTGCGCCCAGGCGGGTGAGGCCGTCTGCGCTTCCAGTTCCCAAGTGCAATTTTGGGGCCATCCGTCCGCCCCAAACCCGGTCAGCCGCGCCCGCACCTCGGCATCCAAGGGCAGGGGAGAGGCCAAGTCCATCCACTGCTCCACCGGCACGCGCGCGGCGGCGAGGGTGGCGTCCCAGTGTTGCTGCCCCGGCGCGACCTCCACCCGAAGCTCGGGCCCATCCCGGCGGCTGCTCGAGAGCACAACCTTGCCCCGACGGTCATCTTTGCGCAGGGTCAGGAGCGCGTCGGGTCCCTGGGCGAGCAAGGGCGCGAGCGAGGCCTCCCAATCCGCTGGCAACACCTCGGCGGGCAGGGTGCGTGCCGTTTCCAGCAGTCCCGCCCAGCGCAAGTTGCAGCGGGCATCCGCATCCGGCAAGTTGGCGAAGAGTTCCCGTCCTGGCAGGGCCGCAGCGCCTCCGCCCGAACTGGATTTCCAAGCAAACCGAGCCATCTCCAACATTTTCAGCCGGTTGCCCCACTCGAGTTCGTGCAAAGTCACCTCCCCCCCTTGCGGTCCCTGCTTCCAATCCGCGTTCCACTTCCAGCCGGCCATCAGCGCGTTGCCCGCCGCAGCCTCCCAGGCGGTGGGCACCCCAGCCAATGCCAGCCAAGGCTTCCACCCCCCGCGCTCCGAGGACGGACCACCGGCCGATGGAATTTCCCCCCGCACCCCGCCTTCCACGGCACCCCTTTCCCAATCCCAGCGTCCCCGGCCGGCGAGGGTGGCCTCAGGCCCGCCCGACAGCCGCAGATCTTCCAGACGCCAATCCAGCCCTGCGCTGTCCGTGCGCAACGCCATCCCCGAGAGCGCAACCTGGCCGGGAGGAAGCAGGTGGTCCCCCAGGCTATCCCGGTACACGCCCGGTTCCCAGCGCAATCCCATCTCTGCCAACTGCAGCGCACCTTCGCCGCCCTCCCAGGCCAAATCCTCCAGCCGCAACGTCGTCAACGTACCGCCCACCTGCCAACCCGCCTCGTCCACGGTCCAGTCCAGTTCTGTGATGTCGATGTGGCCCCAACGTAGACCCCAGGCCAAGGGCTCTCCCGCCTCGGACGGGGGAAGCCGCCTCCACCACGCGAGCAGGGGCGTGAGATGAACCTCGCCTGGCCCCACCTCCAGCGTGCCCAGCACCCCGTGCAAGGCGTCGATCTCCCAGCCCCGAAGCTCGATGGCCTCCAGCGCGACCATGGCTGGCTCCGAAGGCGCCGCGGTATCGTACACCGCCAACCCCTCGAGCCGCAGCGCCAATTTCCACCACGGGAAGCGAATGCGGTCCAGCCCGATGCGCACCCCCCATTCCTCCGAAACCCCATTGACCACCCGCTCCACCGCCCAGCGTTGAACTTGAGGGATGTGCAGCGCCCCCGCCGTCGCCATCAGCAGCAACAGCAGACCCAGGAGGATCCGAAACGAGATGCGGAGTAAACGCATGGCGGCGATAGCGGAAAATTACGGCAAAGCGGGAGGTGGAAGTAAATTTGGCCTGAACTTTCCCCATGACCACAAAAGCCGTGCCGCCCGCCGTGCCGCCCGCCGTGCCGCCCGCCCTCCCGCGCATCTTGGCCATCGAGTCCTCGTGCGACGACACCTCCGTGGCGGTGATCGAAGGGCCGCGTGTCCTGTCGAACCGTGTGGCAGACCAAACCGTCCACGCCCAATACGGAGGCGTGGTGCCCGAGCTGGCCTCCCGGGCACACGCCCAGCACATCGTGCCGGTGGTCGATGCCGCCCTGCGCGAGGCCGGACTCGCCCCCGGTCAGCTCGATGCGGTGGCGTTCACCCAGGGGCCCGGCCTCCTCGGCTCGCTGCTGGTGGGCAGCTCGTTCGCCCAGGCTTGGGCGTGGGCCCACGGCTTGCCGGCCATCCCCGTGCACCACATGCACGCCCACGTGCTGGCCCACTTCCTCGGCGACGGTCCGCCTCCGGCGTTGCCTTTTCTGTGCCTGACCGTCTCGGGCGGCCACACCCAGATCATTCGGGTGGACAGCCCCAACCGCATGGTCCAGCTGGGCACCACCCTCGACGACGCCGCCGGCGAAGCCTTTGACAAGCTCGCCAAGCTCCTGGGCCTCCCATACCCCGGCGGCCCGCTCGTGGACCGCTTGGCCCAAGAAGGCGACCCCCGGGCCTTCCCCTTTACGCGTCCCCAGGTCCCGGGCCTGGACATGAGCTTCTCCGGCCTCAAAACCCAGGTCCTCCAGTTCCTGCAGCGCCGCCTGGCCCAAGACGCGGGGTTCCTCGAACGCCACCGCGCGGACGTCTGCGCATCCGTGCAGCACACCATCCTGGACATCCTCCTGGACAAACTCGACCGCGCCGTCACCTCGACGGGCATCCGCACGGTGGCCATCGCCGGCGGCGTCTCCGCCAACTCCGGCCTGCGCGCCCGCCTGCAAGCCCGCACCCAAGAAGGCTGGCAGGTCCACATCCCC